>CAZAVX010000041.1:10265-22220 GCA_964488835.1 uncultured Iamiaceae bacterium
CGCGCCACCAGTTCGTGCATCCGGCACGGCTCGCGGCGATCGTGCACACTCGTCGCGATGACCGGCTCCCGCCCGCTGCGTTCGGTGCTCTTCACCCCCGCCACCCGACCGGACCGGGTGGCGAAGCTGCCCGGCACCGGGTGCGACCTCGGGGTCGTCGACCTCGAGGACGCGGTCGCTCCCAACGCGAAGGCCGAGGCGCGGGTCCTCGCCGCCGAGGCCTGCCGAGCCCTGGCGGCCGACGCCCCGCACTTCGCCGTCGCCGTGCGCGTGAACCCCGTGCACTCCCAGGAGTTCGCCGTCGACCTCGACGCCGAGGTCCTCGGCCTGGTCGGCCACGTGCTCCTGCCGAAGGTGGAGAGCCCCGACGACCTCGGGGCGCTGCGCGCCGGGCTCGACGCCCGGGGCCGGGGCCGCGAGCAGGTGTCGATCGTCGCCGGGATCGAGTCGGCCCGCGGGGTGCTCGACTGCGGCCCCATCCTCGCCACGGGACTCGCCGACACCGTCTACTTCGGCGCCGAGGACTACATCGCCGACGTCGGCGGCGAGCGCACCGCCGAGGGCGACGAGGTGCTCTACGCCCGCTCCCACGTCGCGCTCGTGGCGCGGGTGCACGGCCTCGTCGCCCTCGACCAGATCGTGCCCGCCCACACCGACGACGAGCGGTTCCGGCGCGACGCCGCCGTCGGCCGTTCGATCGGCTACGCGGGCAAGCTCTGCATCCATCCCCGCCAGGTTCCGCTCGCCCACGCGGCATTCAGCCCGACACCCGAGGCGGTCGAACGAGCCCGCCGGCTCGTCGCCCACTACGAGGCAGCGCTCGCCGATGGGGTGGGCGTCGTGACCTTCGACGGGCAGATGGTCGACCAGCCGATGCTGCGCCACGCCCGCGCCGTGCTCGCCGCGGCCACCGATCGGCCCGCAGCACCCCCAGACGACGAGGAGGCATGACATGGCCGGCATGTGGTTCGAGGACTTCGAGATCGGACAGGTGGTGGCCCACGCGATCACCCGCACGGTCACCGAGGCCGACAACGTCCTCTTCACCACCCTGACGATGAACCCCCAGCCCCTGCACCTCGACCAGCAGTTCGCCGCGAAGACCGAGTTCGGCGAGCGGCTCGTGAACAGCCTCTTCACCCTCGGCCTGGTCGTGGGGCTCAGCGTCCACGAGCTGACCCTCGGCACCACCGTCGCCAACCTCGGCTTCGGCTCGATCGCCTTCCCCACCCCGGTCCGCCACGGCGACACCATCCGTGCCGAGTCCGAGGTCCTCTCGCTGCGGCCCTCGGCGTCTCGCCCCGGTCAGGGCATCGTCGAGTTCGAGCACCGGGGCTTCAACCAGCACGACGAGGTGGTGGTCGTCGCCCGCCGCTCGGCGCTCATGCACGGACGCCCGGCCAGCGCCTGACCTGCCGCGGGCCGCCAGCCGTCAGGCGCGGGCGGCCCGCTTCACCTCGTACATGTTCCGATCGGCGCGGGTGAGCAGCGTCGACCGGTCGTCGCCCGGCACCGAGTGGGCGATGCCGACGCTGGCGCCCACCTTGCGCCGACTGCCGGGCACCAGGCCCTCGGGGGTCGCCACCGCGGCGCGGACCCGGGCGGCGAACTCCTCGGCGTCGGCCGGGTCGGGCGTGACCGCGACGAACTCGTCGCCTCCTGCGCGGCCGACCGTGAGCGACGGCTGCTGCAGCTCGCGCAGCCGGTCGGCGACGCCGACGAGCAGGTCGTCGCCCGCGAGGTGACCGAGCTCGTCGTTGATGGCCTTGAAGCCGTCGAGGTCGACGAACACCACCGACATCGGCCGCCCCGCTCCGAGCTCCTCGTCGAGGCGTCCGAGCACGATGCGTCGAGCGGTGAGCCCGGTGAGGTCGTCGTGGTTGGCCCGGTACGCGAGCTGCTCCTCGACCACGGCAGCGAGGCGCCGCGCCTCCTGCTGAGCCTCGACGAGCTCGGTGATGTCGCGCAGGGAGGTGCGCACGGGCAGCGCGTCGCGCTCGACGTTGCCCGCCGCCACGGCGAGCCAGATGCGCGAACCGTCGCCGGCCCGCACGCCGAGGGTGCTCGACACCTCGCGGCCGGCGCGGATCGCGGCGATCGCGGGATCGTCGTCCGGCCCGGCGGGGGCTCCGTCTGGGAGGGTCGGCTCGAGCTCGGGGTCGGTGAGCAACCGGCCGGTCATCCATCCCTCGGGCCGTCCGAGCAGGGCGTCGAGGCTCGGGGAACCGAACGCGACCCGCCCCTCGCTGTCGTGGATGGCGGCGGCATCGCCGGCGGGCTGGTAGACCTGCCGCGACATCAGCTCGCGCTCGCCGTCGATGACCACGGCCTCGGGATGATGGTCGAGGACCTCGACGAGCAGCAGGTAGTCGGAACCGCCGTCGGCCCGGCGGAGCAGCGTCGTCGCCACCTCGATCGGGATCCAGGATCCATCGGCCCGGCGGTGGCGGCGACGATGGCGGACCGAACGGGCACCACCGGTCAGCCGGTCGAGGCCCGCGATGACCCCGGGCAGGTCGTCGGCGTGGATCAGCTCGAGGGTGGACGACCCGAGCATCGCCTCACGGGTGCGTCCGGACATCTCGAGGTACGCGGCGTTCACGTCCACCACGCGACCCGCGTTGTCGAGGATCGCCGCCGGCACCATCGACCGCTCGAACGCGGCCTCGTGGGCCGATCCAGCTCCCGTCACGGCGGCGATCGTATCCCTCCGCCGCGCGCGGCAATTTCGTCGAGCTGGTCAGGCGATGAGCAGGCGCGACCTGTCGCCGGGCGGGCCGGTGTGGGCCGACTCGCGCCACACCTCGGCGAGGCGCCGCACCGCGTCGTCGAGCTCGGCCGGCGGCTTGGCGAACGGGATGCGGACCCACGAATCGAGGCCGCCCTCGACGGTGAAGGCCGGGCCGGGCACCAAGTGCACGCCGACGCGCTCGGCGTCGACGCACAGGCGGGTCGAGCTGCCCGACGGCATCTGGAGCCAGAGCGCGAGGCCGCCCTCGGGCACCCGGAACCGCCACTCGGGCAGGTGCTCGCACACCGCGGCAACGAGCGCGTCGCGCTGGTCGCGCAGGTGCGCCCGCCGATCAGCGAGCACCGTGGAGGACCCCATCAGCTCGGTGACGACGAGTTGGTCGAACAGCGAAGTGCCGAGATCGAGCTGGACCCGGGCCTTGAGGATCTGCTCGACCAGCGGACGCGGCGCCCGGATCCACCCCACCCGCAGGCCGCCCCAGTACGCCTTCGACGCGCTGCCGACGGTGATGGCGTCCGGGGCGTGGGCGGCGAGGGGCGCGGGCATGGCCATCTCGGAATGCGCCGTGGGTTGCAGCGTCTCGTCGACGATCGCCACCGTGCGAGTCGCGGCGAGGGCTCGGGCGGTGCGCGCGCGGTCCTCGCTGCTCATCAGGAACCCGGTGGGGTTCTGGAAGTCGGCGATGAGGTAGGCGAGGCGGGGCGAGCTCTGGCGCAGCGTGGCCTCCATCCCCTCGATGTCCCAGCCCGACTCGCCGAGGGGGTCGGCGAGCGGCGAGCTCACGAGGCGGGCGCCGCCGAGCTTCAGGGCCTCGACCGCGTTCGCGTACACGGGCGATTCGACCATCACCCGGTCGCCGGGGCGTGAGAGGGCGCGGGCGAGGATCGCGACGGCCGAGAGCGCCCCGCTCGTGACGATGATGTGCTCCGGTGCGGTGGGCAGACCTCGGGCGGTGAACGAGTCGGCGATCAGGGAACGCAGCTCCGGCAGACCCGAGGGCAGGTACCCGTCGCTCGCGAGGAACGCGGGGAGCCGGGCACCCGCCCGCTCGAACGCCGCGGCCACACCGGGTGTGGCCGCGCTCGCCGCACAGTTGAGGTCGATCGCACCCTCGTCGAGGCCGCCGATCGGATGGAGCGATCGATCGTGGGCCTTGCGTCGGTCGACGGGCACTGCGGCGTAGGTGCCCGAGCCCCGCTGCGCGGTGGCGAACCCCGCGGCGACGAGCTCGCTGTAGGCGCGGGTCACCGTGGTGCGCGAGACCCCGAGCGCGTGGGTCACCGCCCGTTCGCTCGGCAGCCGGGTGCCCTGAGGGATGCGCCCGTCGCCGATCAGCTCCTGGAGCTTGGCGAAGAGGCCCAGGTACGCGGGCGAGCGGTCGAAGTCGCCGACGAGGCGCGCGAGGCGTTGGGGTCCGATGGCGGTCATGCAGGCCATCTTGTGCCGATTGGCTATGGATGTAAAGGCCACTTCGGCAGAAAGTGGCCCTCATGACCGACACCCACCCTCCGATCCAGCTCGCCAACCTCGGTCCGCTCGCCCAGCTGCGGGCCGGGCGGCTCGCGCAACGCCTCGCCCGCCTCGTGGTCGGCCTCTGGCTCTACGGGCTCTCGATCGCCCTGATGATCGAGGGCTCGATCGGCGCCTCGCCGTGGGACGTGTTCCACCTCGGCGCGACGGACCACGCGCCGTTCGGCTTCGGCGCGACGATGATCGCCACCGCCGGCCTCGTGCTCCTCGCCTGGATCCCGCTGCGCCAGATGCCGGGACTGGGCACCGTCGCCAACGCCGCACTGCTCGGGCCGTTCGCCGCGGTGAACCTCGCGCTGGTCCCCACGCCGGGCCTCCTCGTCGTCCGCGTGGCGTTCGCCGCGGCGGGCGTCGTGGTGTGTGGCGCGGCGACCGCCCTCTACGTCGGCGCCCAGTTCGGCCCCGGACCTCGCGACGGGCTGATGACCGGGCTCGCCCGACGCACCGGCTGGTCGATCCGGGCCGTCCGCACCGGCATCGAAGTGACCGTGCTCCTCAGCGGTCTCGCGCTCGGCGCGACCGCCGGCGTCGGCACCGCGGCGTTCGCGCTCGGCGTCGGACCCGCCACCCAGTTCTTCCTCCGCCACCTCGTCGTCCCCCTCCAGCTCCCCGCCCAGTCCCCCGCACCCACCCCCGTCCCCATCGAGGAGATCCCATGAACCAGCCACACGTCGGCGATCCGTTCGAGACGCTGACCGACACCCACGTCGTCCCCACGTACTGGCCGGTGCCAGGACTCGGGGCGATCCCGATGCACGCCTATGTGATCCGCGCCGAGGAACCCGTGCTCGTCGACACGGGCACCGCGGTGCTGAGCGACCAGTTCGTCGAAGCCCTCGCCTCGGTCGTCGACCCGAGCTCGATCCGTTGGATCTGGCTGACCCACGAGGACCGCGACCACACCGGCTCGCTCACCCGCCTGCTCGAGCTGGCGCCGCGGGCCACGGTGCTCGGCACCTTCATGACCTTCGGGCGCTTCTCCCCCGACGGCCCGCTGCCCGGCGACCGGACCCTGATCGTGAACCCCGGCGACGCCGTCGACGTCGGCGACCGTCGGCTGCACGCTGTGCGGCCACCGCTCTACGACAGCCCTGGCACGCTCGGCCTCTTCGACCCGGTCACCGGCGCCTACTTCAGCTCCGACGCGTTCGGCGCTCCGCTGCCCGCCGAGCTCGCGGCCGAGCACGACACGACCGGTGTCGACCCGGCGCTGCTGCGCGACGCCCAGGTCGCCTGGGCGACGGCGGACAGCCCGTGGGTGACCGGGGCCGATCCCACGGCCCTCGCCCACGCGGTCGAGGCGGTCCGCCGCCTCCACCCGAGCGCCCTGCTGTCGACGCACCTCCCGCCGGTCCACCGGCGGATCGCCGACAGCCTCGGCTCGGTCCTCGCCGCCCGCGAGGCGCCGCCCGCCCCGGGTCCGACCCAGGCCCAGATCGAGGCGCTCCTCGCCGAGCTCGAGCCCGAGCCCGCCGCTGCACCCCTCACTCCATCCACACCCCTCACCGAAAGGCGAACCGCATGACCCCCACCACCCTCACCACCGACACCCACGCCCCGTCCGTCGGACCGGACGCACCGCCCCCGCCGGGTCGTCTGCTCTACAGCTTCGACGGCACCTTCGAGAAGATCGTGCCGATCGGGCCGGTCGCCGACGGCTTCCGCCTCGACGGCCACTTCGGCGGCACGATCACCGCAGGCGACCTCGCCGGCGCGCAGCTGACCGGGGTCGACTACTTCCGGATCCGTCACGACGGCGTCGGGGTGGTCCGCGCCCACGAGGTGGTCCACGTCGGCGCGGCGACCATCGCCGTCGAGCTCGACGGCCTCCTCCTGCCACCGGCGGGCATCGATCCGCCCACTCCGGCCGACATCGTGCAGCCGGGCTTCGAGTGGCCGAGCGAGCCCTACACCATCCATGTCAGCGCCCGGTTCGAGACCGCGGCGCCCGACCTCGGGGCGCTCAACCGCACGGTGGTCGCCCACAGCGGCACGGTCGACTTCGCCGCCGGGCGGCTCCACGTCGACGCTCGCGTCATCGGCTGAGCCGGCGAGGGTCGGCCTCCCCACGGGGGCCGACCCTCACCCGGCCGCCCGGTCCGTCGGCGACCCCGCTGAGGGTCCGCGTGGCAAGACCCGGTTCGCGGGCCAGACTGCCCCCATGGACCAGCTCGTCGCCGTGGGAGACGTCGAGGTTCCCAACCACCTCGCCGCCCGAGTTCGCCGCATCGTCCGGCACGAGGGGGGCGCACCGATCCCGCCTCTCGTCGCCGACCTTCGAACGCACCTGCCGACTCGGGTGCTGGTCGTCGGCGGCGGCGACGCGACCACGGCGCTCGCCACCGAGCTCCATGGGCACGGGCTGCCCGTCGTCGTCTACACCGACGACGACCTGCCGCTCGGCGAGGGCATCGAGACTCGGTGGCTCACCGACCCCCACGGGCCGATGGACGTCGCCGACGACCTGCTCGATCTCATCGGCAACACCCCGATGGTGCGCCTCGACCGCACGGGCCGCGACCTCGATTGCCACCTCGTCGCGAAGCTCGAGTTCTTCAACCCGGGGTTCTCGAGCAAGGACCGCCCGGCGCTCGCCATGGTCGAGGCTGCCGAGCGCGAGGGGCTGCTGAAGCCGGGTGGCACCATCGTCGAGCCCACCAGCGGCAACACCGGGGTGGGCCTCGCCATCGTCGCGGCCCGCCGCGGCTACCACTGCGTGTTCGTCTGCCCCGACAAGGTGGCGCCCGACAAGATCGCCCAGCTGCGCGCCTACGGCGCCGAGGTCGTCGTGTGCCCGACGAGCGTCCCGCCCGAGCACCCCGACTCGTACTACTCGGTGTCTGACCGGCTGGTGCGCGAGCGACCCGACGCCTGGAAGCCCGACCAGTACCACAACCCGAACAACCCGAAGGCCCAGTACGACACGGCCGGGCCCGAGATCTGGCGACAGACCAACGGCCGGGTCACCCACTTCGTCTGTGGGGTGGGCACCGGGGGCACCATCACCGGCATCGGCCGGTACCTGAAGGAGCAGAACCCCGACATCAAGGTGATCGGCGCCGACCCCGAAGGCTCGGTGTACTCCGGCGGCACCGGGCGGCCCTACCTCGTCGAGGGCATCGGCGAGGACTTCTGGCCGAGCACCTATGACCCGAGCATCCCCGACGAGATCGTCGCGATCAGCGACGCCGAGTCCTTCGCCACCGCCCGCCGGGTCACCCGCCAGGAGGGTCTGCTCATCGGTGGCTCGGGCGGCACGGCGGTGGCCGCGGCGCTGCGGATCGGCCGCGGGCTCCCCCAGGACGCCGTCGTCGTCGTCCACATTCCCGACTCGGGCCGGGGCTACCTCTCCAAGCTCTACAACGACCGATGGATGGCCGATCACGGCTTCCTCCGCGCCTCGGGCCCGCTCGTCGCCGAGCTGCTCGAGGGCCGCGACCCCGACCTTCCCCTGCTCGTGCACACCCACCCGGAGGAGACCGTGCGAACCGCCATCGACATCATGCGGGAGTTCGGCGTCAGCCAGCTCCCGGTGGTGAAGGCCGAACCCCCTGTGGTGCTCGGGGAGGTGATGGGGTCGGTCACCGAGCTCGGGCTCCTCGCCCGGGTGGCCGAGGACCCGACGGTGCTCGAACGTCCGGTCGCCGAGGTGATCGGCCCGCCGCTCCCGACGGTCGGATTGGGCGAGCCGCTCGACGCCGCGGTCGACGCCCTCGAGTCCGCGGCGGCCGCCCTTGTCCTCGACGGCGGCCATCCGGTGGCGGTCATCAGCCGGGCCGACGTGCTCCACCGCCTGAGCGCCGATCGGAAGCCGGGCCGATGAGCGGGCGGGACGACTTCGCGACCCGCTGCGTGCACGGTGCCGGCGCGCCCGACGCCCACACCGGGGCGGTGGTGCCGCCGATCAGCCTGGCCTCCACGTTCGCCCAGGACGGGGTCGGCCGCGACCGGGGCTACGAGTACAGCCGGTCGGGCAACCCCACCCGCAGCGCGCTCGAGCGACACGTCGCCGGGCTGGAGGGTGCCGCGCACGGGCTGGCCTTCGCGTCGGGCCTCGCCGCCGAGGACGCCCTGCTCCGCCTGCTCGGGCCGGGCGAGGGGCTCCTGCTCTCCGACGATGCATACGGGGGCACGTACCGCCTCGCCGCGAGGGTGCACGCCCCGGCCGGGCTCGGGGTGCGCACGGCACGGCTCTCCGACCTCGACGCCGTGGGGCGCGACTGGCCCGACGGCACTCGCATGGTGTGGATCGAGACGCCCACCAACCCGTGGCTGCGCATCGTCGACATCGAGGCGCTCGCCGCGATGGCCCACGAGCGCGGCGCCCTCGTCGTCGTCGACAACACCTTCGCGACCCCAGCCCTGCAACAGCCGTTGGCACTCGGCGCCGACGTCGTCGTCCATTCGACGACGAAGTACCTCGGCGGCCACAGCGACGTCGTCGGTGGCTTCGTCGCGACGAACGACGACGAGCTCGCCGAGCGGGTCCGGTTCCTCCAGAACGCCGCCGGCGCGGTCCCCGGCCCGTTCGACTGCTACCTCGTGCACCGCGGGTGCCGCACCCTGCACCTGCGCATGGAGCGGCACTGCGAGAACGCCGAGGCGGTCGCCCACATGCTCGCCGATCACCCCGCGGTCGCCGAGGTGCTCTGGCCGGGCCTTCCCGACCACCCGGGACACGAGGTCGCCGCGCGCCAGATGACGGGGTTCGGCGGGATGGTGAGCCTCCGTCTCCGCGGTGGGGTCGAGGCCGCGGTGAAGCTCTGCGAGTCCACCGAGTTGTTCACCCTCGCGGAGTCGCTCGGCGCGGTCGAGAGCCTCATCGAGCATCCCGGACAGATGACCCACGCCTCGGTCGCCGGCACCGAGAGCGAGGTCCCCGACGACCTCGTCCGGCTCTCGGTCGGGGTCGAGTCGGTCGACGACCTGCTCGACGACCTCCGCCAGGCGCTCGAACGCTGAGGAGCCCGGACCGATAGCGTGTGACCGGCGCCACGCGGCGCTCGGGATCGCGACGAAGGAGACGACGATGGCCAGGTTCGACGGTCGGGTGGCACTGGTGACCGGAGGGGCGAGCGGCATCGGCAAGGCCACCTCTCTCCGCTTCGCCGAGGAGGGCGCGTCGGTGGTCATCGCCGACGTCCAGGACGAGGCGGGGAACGAGGTCGCGTCCCAGATCGCCTCGAGCGGCGGCGCCGCCACCTACGTGCACCTCGACGTCACCGACGAACAGGGCTGGGCCGACGCCGTCGCCACCACCGTCGACACCTACGGGCGTCTCGACATCCTCGTGAACAACGCGGGCATCGGCGACACCGAGCCGCTCGAGGTCACCACGGTCGACACCTGGAACAAGGTGGTCGCGGTCACCCAGACCAGCGTGTTCCTCGGGATGAAGGCCGCGGCCGAGGCGCTGAAGGCGAGCGGTCACGGCTCGGTCGTCAACGTCAGCTCGATGTACGGCATCGTCGGCTCGGGGGTCAGCCCCGCGTACCACGCGGCGAAGGGCGCGGTTCGCCTCCTCACCAAGACCACCGCACTCGGGTGGGCCACGGAGGGCGTGCGGGTGAACTCGGTGCACCCCGGCTTCATCGATACGCCGATCCTCGGCGACACCGACCGCAACATGCTGATCGCCGGCACCCCGATGGCGCGCCTCGGCCGTCCCGAGGAGATCGCCTCGGCGATCCTGTGGCTCGCGAGCGACGACGCCAGCTTCGTCACCGGCGCCGAGCTCGTGGTCGACGGGGGCTACACCGCCCGCTGACCCGGGCTCGCTGACACCCAACGGCCCACGACCGGAACCGATCCGACCACGGGAGCAGCGAGCCACACCGCCAGCGCCATGGCGAGCGCAGCGGCCGGCATGCCGCGACCGGCCGCGACGAGGCCGATGCCGGCGAGTGCGAGCACCGCGACCCGCGCCACCCGCTCGCGCTCGTGTGTGCGGCCGTGCGCGAGGAGTCCGAGGGCGACGGCCGCGGGCACGAGCACGACTCGCACGTCGCTCTCATGGCCACGCGGTGCACGCATCGGGTCGGCTTCGATCCAACGGCCGGGGTAGTAGTGCGTCCCCATCCACAGGTCGCCGGTGACCGGCGAGATCGTGGTGGTGGGGAGGATCAGACCGGGCAGCAAGCGACCTGACGCGCCTCGCCACCCGAGGCCGAGGGCGAGCACGCACACGAGCGCGGCGAGGGCCAGACGCCGAGGCCCGGTCATCAGAACGCCTGCGATCGACCCGACAGCGGCCGACCGGGTGCTGCCCACGCGGCACAGATGCCCGCCGCGCACCCGACGGTGGCGAGGAAGCTCACGTTCTGCTCGATCCACGGCAGGATGAAGAGCACCCAGTAGGCGGCCAGTCCGACACCTCCCGCCGTGGCGATCCGCCACGCGTTGTCGGACGAGACCTTGAGCTGCTCGCGGAGCGACGGCACGAGGGTGGCGAGGGCGCTGGCGATGGCGAAGCCGGCCCACACACCGAACCGCGACCACCCGGTCGCGCCGTCCTCTTCGATCGACGCGGCCACCGCGAGGAGCACCGCCGCGAGCAGGCTGAACCATGCGGTGCCACGTAGCTCGACCGACGTGCTCGGCGGCGGCGTCGAGGGCTGTGGGCCGGCTGCCGGAGGCGGAGGGTTTGCCCCGGAGGCGGGCGCGCCGGGTACGTCGGACATGGGGTTCTGCTCCAGGGTCGCGGGCCGGACCTCGCCGAGTGTACGGGCCGTCGTCGAGCGGCCTCGACGGGCGAATCCGCGCTCGATTCCGTGCCGGAGGGGGGTGGGCCGTACCATCCCGAGCCGATGGCCGCCTCCTACACCCCCCGCCGCGACGGCTCGCTCTTCCACCTCGACGGCGATCTGCTCGTCCCGCAGGTCCTCTCGAAGGGGCCGTGGTACGAGGGCACCCTGCACGGCAGCGCGATGCTCGCCGCCATGGCGCGCAGCGCCGAGCGGCACGAGAGCGAGGTACCTCGCCAGGTGGTGCGGCTCACCGTCGACATGCTGCGCGCCGCACCGATGGCCCCGCTACGGATGGAGACCTCGACGGTGCGGGCGGGGAAGAGCATCGACCTCGTCGACGTCGCGATGTTCGCCGGCGACGAGCTCTGCGTCCGGGGCTCGGCGCTGCGCATGCGCCTCGCCGATCTCGTCGTCGACGACGAGGCCGGGCCGGCCGAGGTCCCCCCGCCCCCGCCCGATCCCGGCATCGAGACCGCACCGCCGTTCGACCGTCCGGGGGCCGACGAACCGGCCTTCCACCACGCGATCGACGTCCACGTCGACGTCGAGGCTGCCACCGTCTGGTTCCGTCTCGAGGCACCGGTGGTCGACGGCGAGGACACGACGGGGTTCATCGCCCTCGCAGCGATCGCCGACTGGACCTACGCCGCCCCCTCGCTGCTGCGAGCGGCCTCGGGCACGCCGATGTTCGGCGAGGAGCGCAGGGTGTTCGCGATCAACGCCGACACGACGATCAACGCCTACCGGCCGCCGACCGGAGGGTGGATCGGACTGCGCAGCACCTCCCACATCGGCGACCTCGGTGCGGGCACGAGCGGCGCCCAGCTCTTCGACGCGGCCGGCCCACTGGGTTTCAGCTCCCAGAGCGTCCTCGTGCGGGGCCCCGGCGGCGCCCCTCTCGCCGTACGCGAGCTCTCGGGCTGACCG
>CAZAVX010000042.1:0-22077 GCA_964488835.1 uncultured Iamiaceae bacterium
TCGAGGGCGGCCAGATGCCGCTGCACATGCGGGTCCCGAAGCTCAAGGGCTTCAAGAACCCGTTCCGTGTGGAGTACCAGGCCATCAACCTCGACACCATCGAGGAGTCCGGGCTCGACGAGATCACCCCTGAGTCGCTGCGGTCGAAGGGCCTCGCGAACAAGAAGGGCCTCATCAAGGTCCTCGGACGAGGCGAGCTCACCCGCAAGGTCACGGTGAAGGCCCACGCGGTGTCGAAGTCGGCCGAGGAAGCCATCACCTCGGCGGGGGGTACGGTGGAGATCCTGCCGCCTCCGTTCGGGAACGGCCGGCCTCCGGCGAAGGGCAACGCCCTCACCAACCGCTGAGTCGACCACCCCCGGAACCGGCCACCACCGCCACTGACACCTCGCGAGGGAACCCACCCGTGATCTCCACCATGAGGAACATGTTCAAGGTCCCCGACCTTCGGAACAAGATCCTCTTCACGCTCGGCATCATCGCGATCTACCGGTTCGGCGCCCACGTGCCGGTGCCGGGGATCGACCTCGACCAGCTCAGCATCCTTCGCGAGCAGGCCCGCAGCGGCGGTGGTGTGCTCCAGCTGCTCGAGCTGTTCTCGGGCGGCGCGCTCACCAACTTCGCGGTGTTCGCGCTCGGCATCATGCCGTACATCACGGCGTCGATCATCATGCAGGTGCTCACCGTCGTGGTGCCCCGCCTCGAGCAGTGGCAGGCGCAGGGCGCGGTGGGCCAGCGCAAGATCACCCAGTGGACGCGCTACCTCACCGTCGCCATCGCCATCCTCCAGTCGACGAGCTTCACGTTCATCTTCTCGAGCGGCGGCGGGGGCTTCGTCGCCGGCGCCGACCTCAACCTGCTGCCCGACTGGAGCATCCCCCGGGTGTTCATCATCGTCCTGACGATGACGGCGGGCACCGCGCTCATCATGTGGCTCGGCGAGGCCGTGTCGCAGCGGGGCATCGGCAACGGCATGTCGCTCATCATCTTCTCGTCGGTCGTCTCGGCCTTCCCCGGCCAGGGCAACCGCATCCGCCTCGAGGCGGGGTGGGGCATGCTCGCTCTGGTCGTCGCCATCCTCGCCCTGATCCTCGCGGCCATCGTGTTCGTCGAGCAGGGCCAGCGCCGCATCCCGGTGCAGTTCGCGAAGCGGGTCGTCGGCCGGCGCCAGTACGGCGGCCAGAACACCTACATCCCGCTGAAGGTCAACCAGTCGGGCGTCATCCCCGTCATCTTCGCCAGCTCGGTGCTCTACCTGCCGATCATGGCGTCGCAGGTGTTGCCCTCCGACGGCTGGGGCGCCTCGGTGCAGCGCTGGGTCGACAGCAACCTCGTCCAGCCCGACAACATCTTCTACATCGTGATCTTCGGCCTGATGATCATCGGGTTCGCCTACTTCTACACGTCGATCACCTTCGACCCTGCGAAGCAGGCCGACACGCTCCGCAAGCAGGGCGGGTTCATCCCCGGCATCCGGCCCGGGCCCCAGACCGAGCGCCACCTCGCCCGCATCCTCTCGCGCATCGTGCTGCCGGGCGCCCTCTTCATCGCCGCCGTGGCGCTCATCCCCGACATCTTGTTGGCCAACATCCTGCCAGGTGACCAGGCCCAGTTCGCCTTCGGTGGCATCTCGCTGCTCATCGCCGTCGGCGTCTCGCTCGAGACCATGAAGCAGATCGACAGCCAGCTGATGATGCGCAACTACGAAGGGTTCCTGAAGTGAGCGGAGTTCGTCTCGTCCTCCTCGGTCGCCAGGGTGCCGGTAAGGGCACCCAGGCCGAGCGCCTGAGCGCCCACTACGGCGCGCCGCACATCTCCACCGGCGACATGCTCCGCGCAGCGGTCGCCGAGGGCACCGACTTCGGCCGCAAGGCCGAGGAGATCATGTCCCGGGGCGATCTCGTGCCCGACGACGTCATCGTCGGCGTGGTCGACGAGCGCCTCCAGAAGGACGACGTCGCCGCGGGCGGGTTCCTCCTCGACGGCTTCCCCCGCACCGTCGCCCAGGCCGAGGCCCTCGCCGAGCTCGTCGAGCCCGACGGGCTGCACGCGGTCGTCAACATCGACGTGCCCCTCGACGAGGTGCGCGCCCGCATGAAGGCCCGCGGCCGGGCCGACGACACCGACGAGGCGATCGATCGCCGCCTCGAGCTCTACGAGCAGGAGACCTCGCCGCTCATCGACTTCTACACCGAGCGCGGCCTGATGGTGCACGTCGACGGCCTCGGCACGATGGACGAGGTGTTCGACCGCCTCGTCGCCGCCATCGACGCCCGGGTCGCGGGCGGCGCGGGAGCGCAGTCCTGAAGCGAGGAGGCGCGGCCCGGCGCACGCCGGCCGAGATCGTGGCGATGCGCCGCGCCGGCCAGGTCGTCGCCGAGATGCACGAACGGATCCGCGAGGCCGTCCGACCCGGCGTCACCACCCTCGACCTCGACCGCATCGGTCGCGAGGTGCTCGAGGCCCGGGGCGCCACCTCCAACTTCCTGGGCTACGGCTACCCGCCGTTCCCCGCGGTCATCTGCGCCTCGCCGAACGAGGTGCTCGTCCACGGCATCCCCGACGACCGGGTGCTCGAGGAGGGCGACATCATCTCGATCGACTGCGGCGCGGTGGTCGACGGGTGGCACGGTGACGCCGCATTCACGATGGGGGTCGGCGAGATCGACCCCGAGCTGCAGCGGCTCATCGACGTCACCGAGGCGTCGCTGCAGGCCGGCATCGACGAGCTGGTGGCCGGCAAGCGGCTCGGCGACCTCGGGGCGGCCATCCAGGAGGTCATCGAGTCCGCGGGCTACTCGGTGGTGCGCGAGTACGTCGGACACGGCATCGGCCGGGCGATGCACGAGCGCCCCGACGTCCCGAACTACGGGCAGCGGGGGAGCGGAGCGAAGATCGAGGTCGGCAACGTGTTCGCCGTCGAACCGATGGTGAACATGGGATCGGCCGACACCGAGGTGCTCGACGACCAGTGGACCGTCGTCACCGCCGACGGGAAGTGGTGCGCCCACGCCGAGCACACCATCGCCGTCACCGACGACGGCCCCGACGTCCTCACCCGCAGTTCGTTCCGGTGAGCGCCGCCGGCTGCGGCGCCGCCCCGTCGCCCGCGTTCTCGTGTCGCTTCCGGGCGCTATCCGCCCGGAAGTGCCGAAAGTTTGATAGAAGCGTCGAGTTGGCCTCGGCCGAGCGGCGCGCTAACGTATCTCTTCGGCCCTGGGCCGGGTGGCTTCGCGCCGCCTGGCCGGCCCAGCAGTGTGTCGGTACGACCTGGAGGTCAGTCCTGCCCAAGCCCAAGGAAGACGCGATCGTTCTCGAGGGAACGGTGATCGAGCCCCTGCCCAACGCCATGTTCAGGGTCGAGCTCGAGAACGGCCACAAGGTGTTGGCCCACATCTCCGGGAAGATGCGGATGCACTACATCCGGATCCTGCCCGGCGATCGCGTCCAGGTGGAGCTGACCCCCTACGACCTCACCCGCGGTCGGATCACCTACCGCTACAAGTGAACCCCGCCACCTCGGCGGAACCACCTCCCGGCGCCGCGGCGTCCGGACACAGAAGGACCTTTCGATGAAGGTACGCCCCAGCGTCAAGAAGATCTGCGAGAAGTGCAAGGTGATCCGCCGGCACGGTCGCGTCCAGGTCATCTGCACCAACCCCCGCCACAAGCAGAGGCAAGGCTGAACCCATGGCACGAATCTCCGGCGTCGACATCCCCCGCGAGAAGCGGCTCGTCATCTCGCTGACCTACATCTTCGGCATCGGCCCGACGACCGCTGCCCAGATCTGCGATGCGGTGGGCATCGACCAGAGCACCCGCGTGCGCGACCTCACCGACGAGGAGGTGGCCCGCATCCGCAACTACATCGAGGCCAACCTCAAGGTCGAGGGCGATCTGCGCCGCGACATCTCCCAGGACATCAAGCGGAAGATGGAGATCGGCTGCTACCAGGGCCTGCGTCACCGCAAGGGCCTGCCGGTGCGCGGCCAGCGCACCCACACCAACGCCCGCACCCGCAAGGGTCCGAAGAAGACCGTCGCGGGCAAGAAGAAGGTTCGCAAGTAGTGAACTCGACCACCTCGCTGCACACCCCTACGGAGCACTGAACCGATGGCGAAGCCAAAGCCAGGGGGCCGACGCCCCCGCAAGCGCGAGCGCAAGAACGTCACCTACGGGGTGGCGCACATCAAGAGCTCGTTCAACAACACCATCGTGGCCATCACCGACCAGGACGGGAACACCCTCGCCTGGGCATCGGCGGGCAACGTCGGGTTCAAGGGCTCGAAGAAGTCCACGCCCTACGCCGCCCAGATGGCTGCCGAGCAGTGCGCCCGTCGGGCGATGGAGCACGGGGTCCGCAAGGTCGACGTCGTGGTGAAGGGTCCCGGCTCTGGCCGCGAGACCGCCATCCGCTCGATCCAGAACACCGGCATCGAGGTCACCGGCATCAAGGACGTGACCCCCGTGCCGCACAACGGTTGTCGTCCCCCCAAGCGTCGGAGGGTCTGAGATGTCGCGCTACACCGGTCCCAAGGCGAAGGTCTCGCGCCGCCTCGGCACGAACATCTGGGGCACCCAGGGCGAGAACAAGGCGATGGAGAAGCGTCCCTACCCGCCGGGTGAGCACGGCCGCACCCGTCGCCGGGGCAACGCGTCCGAGTACCTCCTCCAGCTCCAGGAGAAGCAGAAGGCTCGCTTCTCCTACGGGCTCACCGAGCGCCAGTTCCGCAACCTCTACAAGGAGGCCTCGCGGCGCGAGGGCGTCACCGGCGAGAACATGCTGCGCTACCTCGAGCTGCGGCTCGACAACGTGGTCTACCGCGCCGGCTGGGCCGCCACCCGCCCCCAGGCCCGGCAGTTCGTCAACCACGGCCACGTGAAGGTCAACGGCTCGCGCGTCGACATCCCCAGCTACCGCGTCCGCAAGGGCGACGTGATCGAGCTGAAGGAGAAGTCCCGCGAGATGATCACCGTCCAGTGGAACCTCGACGTGCTCGGCCGCACGCCTCCTCCCTGGATCGAGGCCGGCGACGGCGGGTTCCAGGTCACCATCCGTGAGCTCCCGCTCCGCGAGCACATCGACGTTCCCGTGCGCGAAGCGCTCATCGTCGAGCTCTACTCCAAGTAATTCCCCCGGCCCCGTTCGCGAGAGGACTCCCGCACATGCTCGTCATCCAGCGACCAACTGTCGAGGCCCTCGGCGATGGCGACACGCCTCGCGCCCTGTTCGCCATCGGCCCGCTCGAGCCCGGCTTCGGCTACACCATCGGCAACTCGCTGCGCCGCACGCTGCTCTCGTCGATCCCTGGTGCCGCCGTCACCCAGGTCCGCTTCGACGACGCGCTGCACGAGTTCGACACCATCCCGGGCATCACCGAGGACGTCACCGACATCATCCTCAACCTGAAGGACCTCGTCCTGCGGGTGCACGTCGACGAGCCGGTCACCCTCCGCCTCGACGCCACCGGGCCCGGTGAGATCACCGCCGGCGCCATCGAGACGAGCGCCGACGTCGAGATCCTCAACCCCGAACTCGTCATCGCCACCGCGAGCGACAAGGGCCGGCTCGCCATCGACATCACGGTGCAGCGGGGCCGCGGCTATGTCACCGCCGACCGCAACAAGAACTCGAACACGATCGGGGTCATCCCCATCGACTCGATCTTCTCGCCGGTGCGCCGCGTCACCTTCGACGTCGAGCCCACCCGTGTCGAGCAGTCCACCGAGTACGACCGCCTCGTCCTCGACATCGAGACCGACGGCTCCATCAGCGCCCGCGACGCGCTCGCCTCGGCGGGCGCCACCCTGCGGTCGCTCGTGCAGCTCGTCGAGGAGATGAGCGACGAGCCCCAGGGCCTCGAGCTCGGCGAGGTCGCCACCACCGGCGGCGGCTCGCCCGACCTCGACCTGCCCATCGAGGACCTCGACCTGTCGGAGCGCCCGCGCAACTGCCTCAAGCGCGCCCAGGTCAACACCATCGGCGAGCTCCTCCTCAAGTCCGAGGACGACCTGCTCGCCATCACCAACTTCGGCCAGAAGTCGCTGGACGAAGTCATCGCGAAGCTCGACGAGCGGGGCCTCTCGCTCCGCGGCAAGGACTGATCATGCCCGCCACCCCGCGCAAGGCTCGCCGCTTCGGCGGTAGTGCCTCCCACCAGAAGGCCATGATGGCGAACCTGGTCGCCTCGCTCGTGGCGGCCGAGAGCATCGTCACCACCGAGGCCAAGGCCAAGGCCCTGCGGCCCATCGCCGAGAAGATGATCACCAAGGCCAAGAAGGGCGGCATCCACAACCGCCGTCAGGTCGTGGCGTTCATGCGTGACGAGGAGATGGCGGCCAAGCTCTTCGACGAGATCGGCCCCCGCTACGCCGACCGTCCCGGCGGCTACACCCGCATCCTCAAGCTGGGTCCCCGCCCCGGCGACAACGCGCCACAGGCTCGCATCGAGCTCGTCTGAGCCGCCCCGGCGTCGGTCATGACCGGACCCGAGGCGCCGACGTTGTTCGACCCGACCCCGAGCGACCTGTCCGATCTCGGCCCTACGTCGCGGGTGCGCATGCTCGTGGCCTACCACGGCGCGCCGTTCCACGGTTTCGCGGTGAACGCCGGCGTGCGGACGGTGGGCGGTGTGCTCACCGAGGCGATCGGCAAGGTGCTCGGCCACCCGGTCGAGCTCACGGTCGCGGGCCGCACCGACAAGGGCGTCCATGCGTGGGGCAACGTCGTCAGCTTCGACGCCCGTCGCGAAGGGCTCGACCTCCCCGGCCTCCAGCGCGCGCTGAACCGCATGCTCCAGCCGCACGTCGCGGTGCGCGAGGCCGTGGTCGCCGCCCCCGACTTCGACGCCCGATTCTCGGCCACCTCCCGGGTCTACCGCTACACGGTCCTCAACCGGGAGGTGCCCGACCCGTTCCTCGCCGACCGGGCCTGGTTCGTCGACACGCCGCTCGACCTCGCGGTGCTCCGCCTGGCTTGCGACCCCTTCCTCGGCACCCACGACTTCTCGGCGTTCTGCCGCCGGCCCAAGCGCATCGACGGCGCCGAGGCCGACCTCCGACGCCGGGTGCGGCGCGCCGAGTGGACCGATCTCGGCGAGGGCGTGTTGCGCTTCGAGATCGAGGCGAACGCCTTCTGCCACCAGATGGTGCGCAGCGTCGTCGGCCTGCTCGTCGAGGTCGGCGCGGGTCGGCGCAGCGTCGGGGAGATCACCGCGGTCCTCCGGTCCCGCGACCGTCAGACCGCCGCCGCGAAGCTCGCCCCACCCCAAGGCCTGGTCCTGTGGGAGGTTCGCTACGACGACACCCCCACGGCCTTGCCGGATCGGTGAGGGCGACGGTACAGTTGTCCGCTGCCCTGCGCTCGGCGCGCGCACCAACCGGTGCGGCCGTGCCAGCCGGTCCCGAACGATCTCGAAGAGGACCCCGGTCCCGAACAGGATTTCACTAGCGTGCGTACGTTCACCCCCCGCCCAACCGACATCGAGCGCACCTGGCACGTCGTCGACGCCCAGGACCTCGTGCTCGGCCGCATGGCCACCGAGGTCGCCCGCATCCTGCGCGGCAAGCACAAGCCCACGTTCGCGCCGCACGTCGACACCGGCGACCACGTCATCATCGTGAACGCCGACAAGGTCGTGCTCACCTCGAACAAGACCGAGAGCAAGCTCCTGTGGCGTCACTCCGGCTTCCCCGGTGGCATCAAGTCGCAGACCTACGGCGAGGCGCTCGGCCGCAACCCCGAGGACACCGTGCGCCGCACGATCCGGGGCATGCTCCCGAAGAACCGGCTCGGCCGCCAGATGCTGAAGAAGCTCAAGGTGTACGCCGGTCCCACCCATCCCCACGCCGCCCAGAACCCGCAGCCCCTCGTCATCGAGGGTGCTCGCCGCGCCAGCTGAGACGAAGGAACCGCTCCACATGCCCGCACCGCTCGTGCAGACCACCGGCCGTCGCAAGGAAGCCGTCGCTCGCGTCCGGCTCCGCCCCGGCACCGGCAAGATCACGGCCAACGGTCGTCCGGTCGAGGAGTACTTCCCCACCGAGACCCACCGCATGATCCTCACCGAGCCGCTCCGTCTCACCGAGACCGCCGAGGTCTACGACGTCGACGCCACCCTCCACGGTGGTGGCGCCTCGGGCCAGGCCGGTGCGCTGCGCATGGGCATCTCGCGTGCGCTCGCCGAGGTCGACGAGGAGCTGCGCCCGCTCCTCAAGAAGGCCGGTTTCCTCACCCGCGACGCGCGGAAGAAGGAGATCAAGAAGTACGGCCTCAAGAAGGCCCGCAAGGCGCCCCAGTACTCGAAGCGCTGAGCTGACTGCGTCGAGGCCCTGGCATCGCCGGGGCCTCGGTGGCGCGTCAGGAGCTCGACATGTCCCTCCGATTCGGAACCGACGGTGTTCGCGGCAAGGCCAACTCCGAGCTCACCCCTGAGCTGGTGTTGGCCATCGGCCGGGCCGCGGCGCGCGTCCTCGACGCCGGCCGCGTCGGCCGGGTCGTCATCGGCCGCGACACCCGACGCTCCGGCCCGATGCTCGAAGCTGCGCTCGCGGCGGGCTTCGCGTCCGAAGGGGTCGAGGTCGAGTTGCTGGGTGTCGTCCCCACCCCCACGGTGGCGTGGGCGGCGGCCGCCGACGGGGTGCCCGGTGCGGTCATCTCCGCGTCCCACAATCCCTACGCCGACAACGGCGTGAAGCTGTTCGCCGCCGGTGGCACGAAGCTGAGCCTCGGCGACGAGGAGCGCCTCGAGGCCGAACTCGACCGGATCCTGCTCGGCAACGAGGGCGTCGGCAGCGACGACGGGCCCGTGCCGCCCACCGGGTCCAAGGTCGGCACGATCCGCCCTGCACTCGGGCAGGTGTCGCGCTGGGCCGACTCGGTGGCCGGGTCCCTCGAGGGGCGTCGACTCGACGGCATCCGTGTGGTGGTCGACTGCGCGAACGGCGCGGCGTCCGACCACGCTCCCGCGGTCCTGCGCAGCCTCGGAGCCGAGGTCGAGGTGCTCCACGACCGACCCGACGGCCGCAACATCAACCTCGACTGCGGCAGCACCCACCCCGGCGACCTCCAGGCCGCGGTCCTCGCCGCGGGTTCCGACGTCGGGCTCGCGTTCGACGGCGACGCCGACCGGGTGCTCGCGGTCGACGATCAGGGCGCGCTCGTCGACGGCGACCAGATCATCGCCCTCTGCGCCATCGACCGCCACGACCGGGGAGCCCTCGCCGACGACACCGTCGTCGTCACGGTCATGACGAACATGGGGTTCCGCCTCGCGATGGCCGAGCGCGGCATCGGCGTCGTCGAGACCCAGGTCGGCGACCGCTACGTGCTCGAGGCGCTCGAGCGCGGCGGCTGGCAGCTCGGTGGCGAACAGTCGGGGCACATCATCTTCCGCGACCTCGCGTCCACCGGCGACGGCCTCCTCACCTCGGTGCAGCTCCTCGACCTGTTGGTGCGGGCCGGTCGCCCCCTCAGCGAGCTCGCGGCGGGCGCGATGACGAAGTTCCCCCAGGTGTTGCAGAACGTGCGGGTGTCGGGGAAGGCCTCCGCGGTGGTCACCGCGATGTCCGACGCGGTCGACCGCGTCGAGCGCGAGCTCGGCGAGCGAGGTCGGGTGCTCGTGCGCCCGAGCGGCACCGAACCGGTCGTGCGTGTGATGGTCGAGGCCGAGGACGAGGCCGCGGCCAACGACGCCGTCGCCGAGCTGGTCGCCGCGGCGGAGGCGGCCGCGAGCCGCACTGCCACCCCGGCCTGACCCCCCGTCGCATCGCCGCCACGGGGCCTAGACTCCCGTCGGAGCGGGCTGCTCGACGACACACCACAGGAGCACCCATGTGCGGAATCATCGCGGTGCAGGCACGCATTCCCGAGCGGCCCGTCCCCACCCCGGCTGACATCGAAGAACCGGTCGCGCGCGCCGCCGAGGCGCTGCCCGGCGCGGTCGCCTCCGCCGACCCTGCGGCCCTCGGGTCGGTCGCCGACTCCCTCGCACACGCCGACCGTCTCCTGCGGGGCCCGCTCGGGGTCACCGCCCTGCTCGACCACCCCGATCTCCGCACCCGTCTCACCGGTCATCTCAACGCCATGGGCGACCTCGTCGGCGAGTTCGTCGCCGCGCTCGACCGGGGCGAGCTGGTGGCCGACGACCTCCTCGAGGCCGTGAACGCCGAGGTCGTCCGCCTCCGCGACGCCCTCTGGTCGATCGGCCGCGACCGGCTGCGGGCGGCGACAGAGGTCGCCGATCTCGCTGGCGACGTCCGCTCGCCCGGCGCCATCCGGGCCTTCTGGGCGCTCCAGCAGTCGCTGTCGGCGCTCGACCGCCTCGAGGTGCGTGGTCGCGACTCCGCGGGTGTCCAGCTCGTCGTCACCGGACACCAGCTCGACCTCGGCAGCTCGGCGGTCGCCGGGCTCGTCGGCCGGCGGGCCGACGATCGCCTCTTCACCAGCGGCGCGGTGCGCATCGTCGGCGACCACCTGGTGTTCGTCTACAAGGCGGCGGCCGAGATCGGAGAGCTCGGCGACAACACCCGCCAGATCCGCGACGCGGTCCGCGCCGACGAGCTGCTCCACCTCGCGCTGCGCGCCGACACCGCTGAGGCGGTCGTGCTCGGCCACACCCGCTGGGCATCGGTCGGCATCGTCTCCGAACCGAACGCCCATCCGCTCGACTCGCTCGAGCTCGACGAGACGGGCGGGACGCCCTCCTCGCTCGTCTCCGCGGTGCTGAACGGCGACGTCGACAACTTCGCCGACCTCAAGGCGTCCGACGGGCTGCGCATCGCCCCCGAGATCACAACCGACGCCAAGGTCATCCCCACCCTCGTCGCCCGCCATCTCGCGTCGGGGGTCGACCTCACCGACGCGTTCCGCACCACCGTCGCCGGCCTCGACGGCTCGGTCGCCATCGGGCTGCTCAGCGCGGCCGATCCCCACCGCATGTGCTTCGCGCTCCGGGGGTCCGGTCAGGCGCTCTACGTCGGCCTCGGCGACGACGTGTTCGTCGTCGCCTCCGAGCCCTACGGGGTCATCGAGGAGACCGACCGCTACCTGCGGCTCGACGGCGAGACACCGTCCGACCCTTCGAACCCCGCGGGCAGCCGCGGCCAGCTCGTCGTGCTCGACCGCCGCCTCGCGGGCACCGTCGAGGGCATCACCCGCCAGTCCTACGACGGCACGATGCTGCCGGTCGCCGACGACGAGCTCGCCGAGCCCGAGATCACCACCCGCGACATCGACCTCGGCGACCACCCGCACTTCCTCCTCAAGGAGATCACCGAGTCGCCCTCGTCGGTCCGCGCCACCCTGCGGGGCAAGCTCGTCGCGGACGACACGGGCGCCCTCGTCGTGCGGCTCGGGGAGTCGACGCTGTCGGCGGCGGTGCGTGACGACCTGCGGTCGGGTCGCATCACGAAGATCATCGCCATCGGGCAGGGTACGGCCGCCATCGCCGCGCAGAGCCTCGCCGCCGCTCTCGCCGAGATGGCCGAGGGCTCGGGCCTCGTCGTCGAGCACCGGCTCGCCACCGAGCTGTCGGGCTTCGGCCTCCGCCACGACATGTCCGACACACTGGTGGTCGCCATCAGCCAGTCGGGCACCACCACCGACACGAACCGAACGGTCGACCTCGTGCGGGCGCGCGGTGGGCGGGTCATCGCCATCGTCAACCGGCGGGGGAGCGACCTCACCGACAAGTCCGACGGGGTGCTCTACACCTCCGACGGTCGCGACATCGAGATGAGCGTGGCGTCCACCAAGGCGTTCTACGCCCAGGTCGCGGCAGGCTTCCTGCTCGCCACCGCCATCGTCGATGCGAAGGGGGTCACCACCGATCCTGCCGCCCGCCAGCGCCTCCTCGCCGGCCTCCGCGACCTCCCGAGCGCGATGGAGCAGGTGCTCGCCGAGCGGCCCGCCATCGCCCGGGCGGCCCAACGCTTCGCGCCGAGCCGCCGCTCGTGGGCCATCGCGGGCAACGGCCCCAACCTCATCGCCGCCCGCGAGCTGCGCATCAAGCTCTCCGAGCTCTGCTACAAGTCGATCGCCTGCGACTCCACCGAGGACAAGAAGCACATCGACCTGTCCTCCGAGCCGCTGATCCTCGTCTGCGCGGCCGGCCTCTCGGGCTCCACCGCCGACGACGTCGCGAAGGAGGTCGCGATCTTCCGGGCCCACAAGGCGGCCCCGATCGTCATCGCGAGCGACGGCGACTCCCGCTTCTCGTCGGCCCTCGACGTCATCTCCGTTCCGTCCGTCGAGCCCCAGCTGGGGTTCGTGCTCTCGGCCATGGCCGGGCACCTCTTCGGCTACGAGGCGGCCCTCGCCATCGACGCCCAGGCCCGCCCCCTCCGTGAGGTCCGCGCCGCGGTCGAGGCGCTCGCCGCGCAGGGAGTCGACGCCGCCGCCGCCCTCGCCGAGCTGGCCCGCACCGCCGAGGCACCCGCCCGCCAGTTCTTCGACGGCCTCCGCAGCGGCGAGTACGACGGCCACCTCGAATCGAGCATCGCCGTCCGGCTCGCGGGGCTCCTCCGCTACGCGCTCGGCATGCTCCCGCTCGATACCTACGAGATCGAGCACGGCAAGGTGGGCACCCCCGGGGTCGTCATCGACGACCTCACCGAGGCGCTCACCCGGGCCATCGAGGCGCTCACCCGGCCGATCGACGCCATCAAGCACCAGGCGAAGACCGTCACCGTCGGCATCTCCCGCTCCGACGAGTCGCTGCTCGACGTCGGGCTCGTGCGAGCGGTGCTCGATGCGGGGGCCGGGCGCGACCGCCTCAGCTACCGCACCCTCCGCACCCTCGCCGACCTCGATCCCACCGTCGCCGAGGTCATCGGCTTCACCCGGTACGCCATCGAGGGACGTGTCGACGACGACGATTCGGAGGCCACCGTCACCGTCATCGACAAGGGCGGTATCGCGGCCGAGATCCCCTCGCGCACCGAGCGCGACCCCGAGCTGCGGGGTACCAAGCACCAGGTGGCCCGCGAGCGCGAGGTGTTCGTCAACGTGGGCCGCAGCGACGGCCGCACCACCGTGCTCGTGCCCGAGGTGAAGGGCCCCCTCACCACCGGCATCACCCTCCTGCACGTGCGCTTCGCCGACCGGCTCACCCCGGGGGCGGCGCGGGGCGCCCTCCAGGGCTACCGCGGTCGCTACGCCGCGCTGCGCAACGCGGTGATGGAGACCGAGCCGGTCTTCCGCGACGACGTCCTCGCCGAGGTCCCGGTCGTCGAACTGCTCACCGCGCCGATCCAGACGCTCGCCGATCGCTGGCGCTCGGACCGGTGACGGGGACGGAGGTGCGGTGATCGGCGTCGGCGTCGACCTCGTCGAGGTCCCCCGCTTCCGCGAGGTCATCGCTCGCACCCCGTCGATCGTCACCCGGCTCTTCACCGACGCCGAAGCCGGCTACGCCCAGGAGGTGCGCGACCCCGCCGCGCGGCTCGCCGTGCGCTTCGCGGCGAAGGAGGCCGTGCTGAAGTCCCTCGGGCTCGGCCTCGGGGGCATGCCGATGCGCGACATCGAGGTGGTGCGCGACGCCGACACCGGGCGACCGACCCTGGCGTTGCATCGCCGGGCCCTCGAGGTCGCGGCCGAGCACGGCGTCCGGGAGTGGAAGGTGTCGCTCTCCCACACCGACCTCATGGCCCAGGCCACGGTCATCGCCCTGTGAGCGGCACGTGAGCGGCACCGTCGACACGACCTGGCTCGTCGTCGCCCACGGCAGCCGCGACCCGGCGCTCGTCGCCGCGCACGACGAGGTGTGCCGCGCCGTCGCCGCCAAGGTGACCGACCGGGCGGTCGTGGGCCCCGCCTACCTCGAGCTCACCGACCCCTCGATCCCCGTGGCCGTCGACACCGCGGTCGCCGAGGGCGCGACGCGCATCGTGCTCGTCCCGTACTTCCTGCACGTCGGCAACCACACCCTGCGCGACCTCCCGCAGCTGCTCCACGAGGCCCGACAGCGCCACCCCGACGTCGAGCTCGTGCTCGCGGCGCACCTCGGGTTCGACGACCGCCTCGTCGACCTCGTCGTCGACCGGGCCACCGCTGCGGGAACCGAGAAGGGCGGGGCGGCGTGATCCCCATCGTGACGCCCGCCGAGATGGCGGCCATCGACGCCGCTGCCCCCGAGCCCGTCGAGGTGCTCATCGGTCGAGCGGGTGCCGCCGTGGCCCGTGAGGCGCTCCGGATGCTCGGCGGTGGGTACGGGCGGCGGGTCGTCGTGCTGGCCGGCCCGGGCAACAACGGGGCCGACGGCAGGGAGGCGGCGCGTCGGCTCGCCCGCCGTGGCGTGAGGGTGCGGGTGCACGAGCTCGGCGATCTGCCCGCCTCGGTCGACCATGCCGACCTCGTCGTCGACGCGGTGCTCGGCACCGGTGCCCGCCCGGGGTTCGTCGCCCCACGGGTCGCTCCCGACATCCCGGTGCTCGCCGTCGACCTCCCCTCGGGGGCCGACGGCCTCACGGGTGCAGCAGGCGAGGGCGTGCTCGCGGCCGACCGCACCGTGACCTTCGCCGCGCTGAAGCCCGGGTTGTTGCTGCACCCTGCCGCCGCGCTCGCCGGCGAGGTGCAGGTCGCCGACATCGGGCTCGACACGTCGGGCGCCCGGGCGTGGCTGCTCACCGACGCCGACCTGGCCGACCTGATGCCCGACCGGGCGCCCGACGCACACAAGTGGCGGGCCGCCGTGTGGGTCGTGGCCGGCTCCCCCGGCATGACCGGCGCGGCCCATCTCACGGTCCGCGGCGCGCAGCGCGTCGGTGCCGGCTACGTGCGCCTCTCCTCGCCGGGAGTCACCGACGACCCCATGCGCCCCACCGAGTCGGTGGGTGTGTCGCTGCCCCCCGAGGGGTGGGCTGCTCGGGTGCTCGGCGACCTCGATCGCTTCCGCGTGCTGGCCGTCGGACCCGGCCTCGGGCTCGGCGAGACCGTCACCTCCGAGGTCGCCGGCCTCGTCGGAGCGGCGCCCTGCCCCGTGGTGGTCGACGGCGACGGGCTCACCGCACTCGCCGAGGCAGGGCTCGAGGTGGTCGCCCGCCGGCAGGCGCCGACGGTGCTCACTCCCCACGACGGTGAGATGGCGAGGCTCGTGGGAGGCCCGCCGGGCGCCGATCGGTTCGCCGCGGTCCGCGCCCTCGCCGCGGCCGCCTCGGCCGTCGTCCTCTCGAAGGGGTCGCCCACCCTCGTCGCCAACCCCGACGGGCAGGTGCTCGTCACCGCTGCCGGCGACGCCCGCCTCGCCACCGCGGGCACCGGCGACGTGCTCACCGGGATCATCGCCGGGCTTCTCGCGAGTGGGGTCGAGCCGTTCTCCGCCGCTGCCGCCGGTGCGCACCTGCACGGCCTGGCCGGGGCCGTAGGCTCACGGCACGGGCTCGTCGCCGGCGATCTGCCCGACGCCCTACCGTCCGTGATCGACCAGCTGTCCTCGGAGGACTGAGATGCCCCGCAACCTCCCCGTCCGCGACGTCATGACCACCGAGGTGGTGACGTTCGGACCCGACGACGACGTCAACGAGGCGATGCGGACCCTCGTCGAGCGGGGGATCGACGGCGCGCCGGTCGTCGCTGCCGACGGGTCGGTACTGGGCGTCCTCACCACCGGCGACCTCATCGTGAAGGAGAGCCGGCTCCACTGGCCCACCGTTGTCGCCATCCTCGGTGCCTCGATCGAGCTGAAGCCCCGCGGGTTCGACGAGAGCCTCGAGAAGGCCCTCGGCTCGAAGGTCTCCGACGTCATGTCGAGGCCGGCGATCGTCGTCGAGGCGTCCGCGACGGTCGAGGACGCAGCCACCCTGATGAGCGACGAGCGCATCGCCCGGTTGCCGGTCGTCGAGGACGGACGCCTGGTCGGCATCGTCTCTCGCGTCGACATCCTTCGCGGGATGATCTCCGCCGAGTGAGCCCGGTCGGCTGATGGCGAACGCCTGGGCCCGCGTCGACCTCGACGCCGTCGCCGCCAACGTCGCGGGGCTCGTCCGGCTCGTCGCGCCGAGCGAGGTGTGTGCGGTGGTCAAGGCCGACGGGTACGGCCACGGGGCGGTGCCCGTCGCCCGCGCCGCGCTCGAGGCCGGTGCGACGTGGTTGGCCGTCGCCCACGTCGGCGAGGGTGAGCGCCTGCGCGAGGCGGGCATCGACGCGCCGGTGCTCGTGCTGTCCGAGCCCGAGCCGGGCGACGTCGGCCGGGCGGTCGACGCCGGGCTCCGCGTGACGGTCTTCAGCGCCTGTGGCGTCGAGGCCGCCGCGAGCGTGGCCCGGCCCGCGAGCCCTCTCCCGTTGCACCTGAAGGTCGACACCGGCATGCACCGGGTGGGCGCCGCGCCGGTCGAGGTCGTCGGACTGGCCCGGCGGATCGTCGACTCGCCCGGCCTGGTGCTCGAGGCGGTGTGGACCCATCTCGCGGTCGCCGACGAGCCCACCAACGACTTCACCGCCGAGCAGCTCGCACGGTACCGCCACACCCTCGACGAGCTCGCCGCAGCCGGCATCGACGTGCCGCTGCGGCACGCGGCGAACTCCGCCGGCGCGCTCGTCCACCCCGAGGCTCGCTTCGACCTCGTCCGCTGCGGCATCGCGGTCTACGGGGTCGCACCGAGCGACGCGCTCCGCGACACGTTCCCCTTCCGCCCGGCGATGTCGCTCGCGGCCCGTGTCAGCCATGTGAAGACCGTGGCGGCCGGGGAGGCGATCTCCTACGGCCAGCGCCACCGCTTCGACCACCCGGCGCGGGTCGCCACCGTCACCATCGGGTACGCCGACGGCGTGCGGCGCGACCTCTCGTGGCGGGGCGGCGAGGTGCTGCTGCACGGCACCCGGTGTCCGGTGGTCGGCACGGTGACGATGGACCAGATCATGGTCGAGTGCGGCGACCTGCCCGTCGAGGTCGGCGACGAAGCCGTGCTCTTCGGCACCCAGGACGGTGCCACGATCCCCGTCGACGAGGTGGCGGCCCGGCTCGACACCATCAGCTACGAGGTGGTCTGCGGGGTCGGGCCCCGCGTCGAGCGCCGCTGGCTCCGCGCCGACCCGCCGTCGCCCTGAGCCACCGTCCGGTGCCGACGGGGAAGCGGCTACCGTCGCCCCCATGATCACCGCCGTTCCCGGGGTCGAGGTCGGGCACTGGACCGACCTGGAGGCGCGCACCGGCTGCACGGTCGCCTTGTTCCCCGAGGGCACCGTCGCGTCGGGCGAGGTGCGGGGTGCCGCTCCCGCCACCCGCGAGTGGGCGCTGCTCGACCCTCTGAAGATGGTGGAACGGATCGACGCGGTCGTGCTGAGCGGCGGCTCGGCGTACGGGCTCGCGGCGGGCGACGGGGTGATGACCTGGCTCGAGGAGCGAGGCCGGGGGTTCCCCACGCCGGGCGGTCCGGTGCCCATCGTCGTCGGCCTCTCGCTGTACGACCTCACGGTGGGCGACGGCTCGGTACGGCCCGACCGCGAGGCGGGCCTCGCGGCGTGTGCGTCCGCCACCGGCGAGGAGGACTCCCTCGGACAGGTGGGGGCGGGCACCGGCGCAACGATCGGCAAGTGGCGCGGCGCCGACGGCATCCGGCCCGGCGGGCTGTGCGGTGCGGTGCGCCGACACGGCGATCTCGTCGTCGCCTCCCTCGTCGCCGTCAACGCCCTCGGCGACCTCCATCCACCCACCTCACCGGGTCTCGAACCCGACGCGCTCGTCGCCGCCGGCTGGCTCGACGGTGGCGACGGCAACGGCGACGGGGACGCGGCGCTCGAGACCGCGTTCGGCAACACCACCGTCGGCGTGGTGGCCACCAACGCCCGCCTCAGCAAGGTCGAGTGCCAGCTCGTCGCCCAGAGCGCCCACAACGGCCTCGCCCGTGCGATCCTGCCGGTCCACACCCGGGCCGATGGCGACGCGTTCGTCGCCGCCGCCACCGGCGCCGTGTCGGCCCAGGTGGGCGCGGTGCGCGAGCTCGCCACCACGGTGGTCGCCGAGGCGGTCGGCTCGCTGCTCGGCTGACCCGTCCCGGTAGGATGCCCACGTGCCGGTGTCCACCACCTCCGCCTCGCGCGTGTCGACGAGCCCGACGTGACGCTGCGGTTGCGCACCCGTTCCGTCGAGGCCACACGCGAGCTGGCCGCGCGGCTCGCCGAGCTCGTCGCGGGCGGCGACCTCATCGTGCTCGCCGGCGATCTGGGCGCCGGAAAGACCGCGTTCGCCCAGGGCTTCGGGCTGGGTCTCGGCATCGACGACCAGATCACCAGCCCCACCTTCACCCTGGCCCGCCAGTACGAGGGCCGCCTCCGCATGCACCACCTCGACGTCTACCGGTTCGACGCCACCGCGGAGGTGCACGACGTGGGCCTCGCCGAACTGCTCGACGACGACGAGGCGGTCACCCTCATCGAGTGGGGCGACGCGATCATGCCGACACTGCCGGCCGACCTGCTCGAGATCCGCATCACCCTCGGCGGGGAGGACGACGACCGCGAGTTCGAGCTGCGCATCGTCGGATCGCGCTGGGCAGCCCGCCGACGTGCGCTCACCACGGCGCTCGCCGAGTGGCTCGTGACCCCCGACGCCCACCCGGCCGAGGAGGCCGGCTGATGTTGATCCTCGGCATCGACACCGCCACCCAACAGGTGGGCTGCGCCATCGGAGGCCACGAGGGCGTGCTCGCCTCGGCCCATTCCTCGCGGGGCAAGCGCCACGCCGAGACGCTCACCCCCGCCATCGACTTCGTCCGCCGCCAGGCGCGCATCGAGCTGTCCGAGATCAGCGTCGTCGCCGTCGACCTCGGTCCCGGGCTCTTCACCGGCCTGCGGGTCGGCATCGCGTCGGCGAAGGCCATTGCGCACGCGCTGCGCGTGCCGATGATCGGCGTCACGAGCCTCGACCTCGTCGCCTTCCCGGTCCGGTTCTCGCACCGGCTCATCGTCGCCGCCATCGACGCCCGGCGCGGCGAGCTCTACTACGCGTTCTACCGCCAGGTCCCGGGGGGTGTGCAGCGCCTCTCCGAGCCCGAGCTCGGCTCGCCCGACGACCTCGCGTCGGAGATCATCGCCCGGGGCGAGGAGTGCCTCCTCGTCGGCGACGGGGCGCTGCGCTACGAGGCGATGTTCTCGGGGCTCAGCAAGGTCGACCTCGCCGAGCAGGACCTCGCGTATCCGCGCGCCACCTCGCTCGTGCAGCTCGCCCACGCCCGGGCCCTCCGCGAGGACTGGGTGGCCCCGTGGGATCTCGAGCCGCTCTACCTGCGGGCGCCCGACGCCGAGATCAACTGGTCGACGAGGGACTCCGCATGAAGCTCTCCCGCGACCTCACCACCGCCGCCACGCTGCCCACCGTCCGCATCGTGCCGATGCAGCGCCGCCACCTCCGGGCCGTGCTCGAGATCGACCGCCAGGTGTACCCCCGGCCCTGGAGCCTCTCGCTCTACCAGGGCGAGCTGGCGATGCCCGCGAACCGCCGGGTGTACCTCGTGGCTCGCATCGGTCGCCGGGTGGTCGGCCACGCCGGGCTCACCTACGCCGCCGACGAGGGGCACGTCACCACCGTGGCCGTCGATCCCGCCTGGCAGGGCAGGGGAGTGGGGGCACGGCTCCTGCTCGTGCTGTTCCGCTGCGCGGTGGCGGGTGGCGCCACCTCGCTGACCCTCGAGGTGCGGGCGAGCAACGCCGGTGCACAGCACCTCTACCGGCGGTTCGGGTTCGTCGAGGCGGGCATCCGCGCCGGCTACTACACCGAGACCGACGAGGACGCCGTCATCATGTGGGCCCACGAGGTCGACACCCCCGAGTACCTCGCACGACTCGACCGGATCGAGGCCGAGCTGCCCGGCGCGCCGCTCATCGACGCGGCGAGCGGACACGGCCCGAGGAGGACCTCGTGAACGGCTCGGTCGTGCTCGGCATCGAGACCTCCTGCGACGAGACGGCGGCCGCGGTCGTCGCCGACGGCCGCAAGGTGCTGTCGTCGGTGGTGTCGAGCCAGGTCGACCTGCACGCCCGCTTCGGCGGAGTCGTGCCCGAGATCGCGAGCCGGGCGCACGTCGAGCTGCTCACGCCGGTCATCGCCGAGGCGATGCTCTCGGCGGGGGTCGAGGCCGACGACCTCGACGCGGTGGCGGCCACGGTCGGCCCCGGGCTCGTCGGTGCCCTGCTCGTGGGGGTCAGCACCGCCAAGGCACTCGCCCTGGTGTGGGACGTGCCGTTCGTCGCGGTCAACCACCTCGAGGCCCATCTCCACGCCGCGTACCTCGAGGAGCCCGACCTCCAGCTCCCCTCCGTCGTGTTGCTCGTGTCCGGCGGCCACACGATGCTCGTGCACTGGGTCGCCGACGGTCACTACCGGGTGCTCGGCGAGACCCTCGACGACGCGGCGGGCGAGGCGTTCGACAAGGTCGCCCGCTATCTCGGGCTCGGCTACCCGGGTGGGCCGGCCATCGACTCGCTCGCGATCGAGGGCGACCCCGAGGCCATCGACTTCCCCCGGCCGATGATCGACTCGGGCTACGACTTCTCCTTCAGTGGCCTCAAGACCGCCGTGGTCAACCACGTGCGGAAGAACCCGGAGGTCTCCACCGCCGACGTCGCCGCCTCGTTCCAGGCCGCGGTCGTCGACACGCTCGTCACCAAGGCCCGCCGGGCGGCCCACGACGTGGGGGCGAAGAGCCTCGGTCTCGGCGGGGGTGTGGCCGCGAACTCGCTGCTTCGCGAGCGGTTGCTCTCGGTCTGTGTCGACGACGGCCTCCAGGCGTATGTGCCGAGCCGTTCGATGTGCACCGACAACGCGGCGATGGTCGCCGCGGCCGGTTGGTTCCGTCTGCGGGCCGACGGCCCCTCGGGGCTCGACCTCGGCGCCGAGCCCAACCTCCGTCTGCCCGTCGTCGACTGAGCGACGGGACCCCAGCTCGGGGCGTGGCAGAAATCTCGGATTGGCACCTTGCGGGTCCGAGTGCCAAGCCGCTAGCGTTGGCACTCGCAAGGTGAGACTGCTAACTGCCCTACGGAGGCGATGAATGAACCTGCAGCCCCTCGAAGACCGGATCGTCGTGAGGCCCGGCGAGTCCGAGGAGACCACGGCCAGCGGCCTGGTCATCCCCGACACCGCCAAGGAGAAGCCCCAGCAGGGTGAGGTCCTCGCGGTCGGTCCCGGCCGCCGCTCGGACCAGAGTGGCGAGCTCATCCCCGTCGATGTCGCCGTGGGCGACACCGTCGTCTACAGCAAGTACGGCGGTACCGAGATCACCATCGACGGCGAGGATGTCCTCATCCTCAACGCCCGCGACGTCCTGGCCGTCATCAAGTAGGGAGAGACATGGCGAAGATTCTGAAGTTCGACGAGGACGCGCGCCGCGCCCTCGAATCGGGCGTCAACCAGCTGGCTGACGCCGTGAAGGTCACGCTCGGCCCCAAGGGCCGCAACGTGGTCCTCGACAAGAAGTTCGGCGCCCCCACCATCACCAAGGACGGTGTCTCGGTCGCTCGTGAGATCGAGCTCGAGGACCCGTTCGAGAACATGGGCGCCCAGCTCGTGAAGGAGGTGGCCACCAAGACCAACGACATCGCTGGCGACGGCACCACCACCGCCACCGTGCTCGCTCAGGCCCTCGTCCGCGAGGGTCTCCGCAACGTGGCCGCCGGGGCGAACCCGATGGGCCTCAAGCGGGGCATCGAGGCCGCCGTCGACGCGGCCGTCGAGGCCATCGCCGGCCAGGCCAAGGAGATCGACGACTCGTCGGAGGTCGCCCAGGTGGCGGCCATCTCGGCGAACAACGACACCGCCATCGGCGAGGTGCTCGCCCAGGCCATCGACAAGGTCGGCAAGGACGGCGTCGTCACCGTCGAGGAGTCCCAGACCTTCGGCATGGACCTCGACTTCGTCGAGGGCATGCAGTTCGACAAGGGCTACCTCTCGCCGTACTTCGTCACCGACCCCGAGCGCCAGGAGGCCGTCCTGGAGGATCCGTACATCCTCCTCAACAGCGGCAAGATCTCCTCGGTGCAGGACATGCTGCCGGTGCTCGAGAAGGTGATGCAGTCGGGCAAGCCGCTGCTCATCATCGCCGAGGACGTCGAGGGCGAGGCCCTCGCGACGCTCGTCGTCAACA
>CAZAVX010000043.1:0-21587 GCA_964488835.1 uncultured Iamiaceae bacterium
GCGGGGCTCAGCCCCGGCCGAGCTCGGTGGCGCGCTGGGTGGCGGCGACGACGGCGTCGATGAAGGCACTGCGGACCCCCGCCGCCTCGAGGGCGCGCAAACCTGCCGCCGTGGTGCCACCTGGCGAGGTGACCGCGGCGCGCAGCGCTTCGGGGGACTCGGTGCCCCTGGCGAGCAGCGCGCCCGCACCGTGGAGGGTCTCGATGGCGAGAGTGGTCGCGACGTCGCGTGGGAGGCCGACGAGGACGCCGGCCTCGACGAGCGCCTCTGCGACGAGGAACACGTAGGCCGGACCGGAGCCCGAGAGGCCGGTGACCGCGTCGAGCTGGGATTCGGTGACCCGCACGACGCTGCCGACCGCGCCGAGGACGCGCTCGGCCCAGTCGAGATCGTCGGTGTCGGCCGTGGTGCCGGGGGCGATGGCCGAGACGCCCACGCCGATCTGGGCGGGGGTGTTCGGCATGGCGCGCACGACCCGGACGCCCTCGCCCGCGGCGGCTTCGAGGGTGGCGATCGTGACGCCCGCGGCGATGGAGAGCACCCGTGTGGAACCGGCGGCGACGGCCGCTGCGATGGCCGCGGGCACGTCGCCGGGCTTCACGGCGATGAGCGCGGCCTCGGCGGCGACGGGCGCGTCGTGCACGGCGACGCCGCCGAGGCTCGAGGCGAGCTCGTCACGCCGGGCGGGCAGGGCCTCGACGATCGCGAGGTCGGCAGCGGACCAGCCCGCGCCGAGGAGCCCGCGGGCGAGGGCCTCGCCCATGCGACCTCCACCGATGATCTGCAACCGGAGCATGGCGTGACCCTACCGGGCGGTGGGCCTCCGGACCGGTGAGGTTCGGCCCACCCGGGCGACGGCGGTGACCACCACGACCGAGGCCGCGATGAGTCCGCCGACCACGAAGGTGGCGGGCGTGCCGATGGCGCTGATGCCGACGCCGGCGACGATCGGGCCGATGCTCTGGCCGGTGCGGATCGCACCGACCTGGAGCGAGAGCACCGCACCCCGGCTCGAGTCGGGCGCCGACTCGGCGACCACGTCGGTGAGGGTGGGCAGCACGAGGCCTTCGCCGAGGCCGTAGACGATGCCGGCCACGACGACGAGACCGAGGACGCCGGCGAGCCCGACGACGGGGTACGCGAGCGCGAAGAGGCCGAAGGACGCCACGACGATGTGGCGGGGACCGAGGCGCCGGCGGACCCGGCCGAGCACGAGTGCCCCGATCGTCGCGCCGACGGCCGGGACCGACAGGAGGATGCCGCGCTCGCCGGCGTCGAGGCCGAACTCGCGCTCGAGGTGCACGGGGAGCACCGTGAGGAACAGGCCGAACACCATCACGAAGGTGATGAACGCGAGGCCGATCGGTGCGAGCACCTGGGGCCGCGTGGCCACCGAGGCCGCGGCGCGCACCTGGGCGGCGATGGACGTCGAGCGGTCCGACGGACCGGGATCGAGCCGGATCATGACGATCAGCGCGGTGACCAGTGCCAGGGGGTAGGGCGCGAACGAGTAGCGCCAGGACCCCAGATCGGTGAGGAAGCCGCCGACCGCCGGCAAGAGCGCGAGCGACACGGTGAGGATCGCCGAGTTGTACCCGAGCATCCGCGCCCGCTCGACGCCGCTCCAGGTGTCGCTGATGACGATGGTGGCGAGGTTGATGAGTCCCGCCGAGCCGATGCCCTGGCCGAAGCGGGCGACGAGCAACCACGCGAACGACGGGGCGAAGGCGGCGAGGGCGCCGCACAGCCCGAAGATCACGAGACAGGGCACGAGGATGCGACGCCGACCGTAGCGATCGGCGAGCACCCCGATGAGGGGCGCCATGGCGATGCCGGGGATCGAGGCCGCGGCGACGAGGAGCCCGACCGCCCCGTCGTCGATGCCGAGGTCGTCGAGGATGTCGGGGATCGCCGGGTAGATGAGGGTGTTCGAGAGGATGCCGGTGACGGTGATCGCCCCGATCAGCCAGAGCGACGGGGGTCGGGTCGTCGTGGCGGGCTCGTCGCCGGACGCGGCGAGGTCCGGACGACTGGGACCGCTCATCCGCACTTCCCCGATCGGACGAGCCGCCCCGGTTGCCCGGACCGTGCCGAGGTCAGACTATATCGAAATGATATGAGATGCAATATCACGACATCAGGAGATGTGAGCATGGGGACGTGACGCGCCGCAGGCGGTCATCCGCGGAACCGGGAGGCGAACCCGATCCGCATCGCGGGCCGGAAGCACTGCTCGGTGGTGGCATAGAGCAGCCCGAGGATGTGGTCGAGGGCCGGCGGGTCGACGGTGGCGACGGGGATGGCTCCGCGCAGGTACACCGCATCCTCGGGGCCGATCGTGAACGCCGCGCCGACGAGCTTGTGGTTGCGCACGAGCAGGTGCTGGTAGAGCTGTTCGGCGTTCTCCTCGGGCGCGGGCATCACGTAGGTCTCGTAGTGCAGCATCCGCTGGTGGAGGACGAGCCAGATCGAAAAGACGTCCTTCTCCTCGCCGCGCACCCGCACGTACCAACGGCGCTCCCCCGTCTCGTCGCGCTCCACCGCCTCGACGACGGGGTTGTTCGCCAGCTCGTGGGCCGCCCAGGCGTCGATCACCGCGCCGGCCGCGTCGAGCTCCTCGGGGGTGGGAGGCGGGTCGTCCTCGGGTACCAACTCACCGGTCATGCGCGGACCCTACCCCCGTGGCGCGGCGGCTCAGACGGCGCAGTCGACCGGCAGGCGCGAGCCGAGGTCGGCGTAGAGCCGGCGCAGGCGGGCTGCGGTGGTGGCCCACGTGTAGCGGCGGGCCGACCGCGCCGCCGCCTCCGACATCGACGCGGCGAGCGCCTCGTCGTCGAGCAGGAGTCCGATGTGGGCGGCGAAGGCTTGCGGGTCGCGCTCGTGGACCAGGAACCCGGTGACACCGTCGTCGACGAGGGTGCGTAGACCACCGACGGCCGCGGCGACCACCGGCGTGCCACAGGCGGCGGACTCGAGGGCGACGAGGCCGAACGACTCGGAGCGGCTCGGCACCACGGTGACGTCGGCGGCCCGGTAGTAGGTGCTCAGCAGGTGGTGGGGCTGCGGGTCGACGAGGTGCAGGCGGTCGGCGACGCCGAGGTCGCGGGCGAGCCCGCGCACGCGCTCGAGCTCGGCCTGTCCGTCGGGTCCGCTCGGGCCGCCGACAGCCACGAGCACCGCGTCGGGGTGCTCGAGCTCGGCGAGGGCGGCCACCGCCACGTCGAGGCCCTTCAGCGGCTGGACCCGGCCGACGAAGAGCAGTACCGGGTGGTCGCCGAGGCCGAGCGCACGGCGGGCACCGGCGCGGTGGCCGGGCGAGAAGAACGCGTGGTCGACACCGGGTGGCACGATCTCGATGCGGGAGGGATCGGCGCCGTAGAGGTCGCGGAGCTGTTCGGCTTCGGTGGGGCTGTTCGCGAGGATCGCGTCGCAACAGCGGACCACCGCCGCCTCCGCCTCGACACGCCGCTCGGGTTCGGCGTCGCCGGTGACCGCCTTCACCCGGGCGAGGGTGTGGAAGGTCGACACGAGGGGGATCTCGAGACGGTGCTTGATGTCGTGGCCCGCCACCCCGGAGAGCCAGTAGTTCGCGTGGACGGCGTCGACCGGCCCGGCGGTGCGCAGGTGCTGCACGACGCCCCGGGTGAACTCGTCGACGACCTCGGGGAGGTGCTCCTTCGCGAGGTCGGGCGGGCCGGCGTCGACGTGGACGACCCGGAAGCCGGGTTCGACCTCGACGACGTCGGGCAGCTCGTCGCTCCACCGCCGGACGTACACCCGGGAGGCCACGCCGGCCTGGGCGAGGGAGGAGACCAGCTCACGCACGTAGACGTTCATGCCGCCGGAGTCGCCGACGCCCGGTTGGGCGAGCGGCGACGTGTGCAGCGACAGGACAGCGAGGGTTCGCACGACTGGACCCAACGTCAACGACGGTCGGAAGATTCCCCGGGGTCGCCGGACCCGGACGTGGCGGCCGCCGTGGCGGTCGATGCGTCGGCGCGAGGGGCGAGGCCGTTGGCCTCCTGGAACGAGCGGTAGATGTTCGTGAGCGTCTGGCGCTGGTCGTCGGTGAGTGTGGGGTCCTCACGGATCGCGGCGACGACGTCGGGCGGGCTCTCGACCCGCTCGTCGAGGATGCCGGCGCGCACATACAGCGTCTCGGCGGAGATCTCGAGGGCGTGGGCGATCTGCTGGAGGATCTCCGCGGAGGGACGGCGCAGCCCCCGCTCGATCTGGCTGAGGTAGGGGTTCGAGACCCCGGCGCGGTCGGCGAGCTTGCGCAGCGAGAGCTGGCCGAGGTTCCGCTGATCGCGGATGAAGGCGCCCAGCTCGCGCCAGCGTTGTTCCAGCCCGTCGGTCACGCTTCCACCCTACGGCGCCGGACCGCGGGTGGTCGCGACCGCGAGCAGGTGGGCGCTAGGGCAGGAGCGCGTCGACCGACGCCTCTCCCGAGCGGTACCGCCGGGTGATCTCGGCCTGGAGGAGGTCGATCTGGCCGTGGAGCTGACGGCGGGCGGTGGACACCTCGCGCTCGAGGGCTTCGAGCTGGTCGACGAGCGAGGCGACCTCGTCGGTGTCGAGGGCACCGAGGTCGCCGAGTCGCCCGGGCGGGGCGATCTGGTCGACGAGGCGCACGAGGTCGTCGTCGATGTCGGGGAGCTTGAGGTCGCGGGGCGCCTGCCCGAAGCCGGGGGAACGGCCGTGCTCGGCGAGGATGTCGGGCAGCCGGGCGACGAGCTCCTCGGGCCCCGAAGGCTGCTCGCCCGAACGGCGGTGGGCGAGCTCGGTGCCGAGGAGGTCGAGGCGCACCTGGATGACCCGGCGGAGGTACGACACCGACTCCTCGCGCTGCTGGCACGCCGCGCGCCGTCGCCGCACCTCGACGAGGTCGAGCGACTCGAGCCCCTCGGTGAAGGCAGGATCGAGCAAGCGGTCGAGTTCGGGATGCATCGCTCCTCCTCGGCGGGTCCGCCGTGGCGTCGAGGCTAGTGGCTCAGCCCGTCGCGATGCCCACGCCGGCTCGCAGCAGGACCATCCACGCCAGGCCGCTGAGGAGGTAGGAGTCGAGGCGTCGGAGCGCAGGCGCCGGCGCGCCCGCGCGAGGCAACACGGCGGAGGCCGTGACCTGCCCGAGCGGGAAGGTGGCGACGGCGACCACGGCGTAGAGCCACAGGCCGCCGCCGGAGAAGGGCGGCGGTTGGACGACGAGGGCGAGCGCGGCGGTGACGACCGCCGCGGCGAGCGCTCCCGACAGAGGTCCCTCGAGCACGTTGCGGGCGCCCGACCCCACGAGGTAGTCGCCCACCTCGTAGGCCGAGGCGAGCAGCAGGAGGGTGACCGCGGCCCCGATGTCGATGCGGTGCAGCACGAGGAGCCACCCCGCGCCGAGCCCGACGACGACGCCGGCACGCACCATCGCGCCGGCGTCGACGAGCGGATCGGTGCGTCGAGGCCGGCGCATCGCGGCGGCGACCACCGCGAGGATCGAGAGGGCGACGACGGCGAGGCCGGCGAGCGCGGTGCCGTAGGCCGCGGCGAGGGGGATGACCCCGCCGATGACCGCGGCGACCGCGAGCGACGGCCGACGCCACTTGGTGCGGAGCGTGTTGGCGGTCTGGGCCGCCGCGAGGGCGGCGATGGCGGCCAGGACGACGGCCAGGGCGAACCGCCCGAGGTAGCAGGCGACGACGGCGACGACGAACCACACGATGCCGAGGCGCACCCGAGGTCCGTCGATGTCGTAGACGATGCCGAAGCGCGAGCGCTCGAGCCGGGTGAGCCGGAACGTCTCGGCGTCGGGGCGGGCGCTCCGGGACGCCGGCGCGGTGGCCCTGCGCTGGGCCATCAGCCGCCCGAGACCGGTGGCAGCACGGCCACCTCGTCGGTGTCGGTCACGGCGTCGGTGGGGTCGGCCGGCTCGCCGTTGAGCCAGACCTTCGAGGAGTCGACCACGGCGGAGAACCGCTCGCCGAAGCGGCCCCGCGCTGCGTCGATGACCTCTCCGACCGTGCCGCCCGGCAGCTCGACCCGGCCGGTACCGGCCGCCTCCCGGGCCGCAGCGAAGAGTCGGAGCGTTGCCACGTCGTCGAAGTGTAGGGGAGCACCCTCGCGGCCCCGATCACCCCGACGGGAGCTCGTCGGCCAGCAGCTCGAGCAACATGTTGTCGCCCCAGGTGCCGTCGGCGCGCCGCTCGTAGCGGCGCATCACGCCCACCTCCCGGAACCCGACCGAGCGGTAGACCGCGACGGCCCGGTCGTTGGCCACCGGCGGGTCGATGATGAGCCGGTGGTGCCCCCGCTCCTCGACGAGGTAGCGGGCGAGGGTGAGGATGGCGTCGCGGGCGTGACCGTGCCCGTGGTGTGCAGGGTCGACGAACAGGTCGAGTCCGGCGTGGCGGTAGTCGGGGTCGTCCTGTTCGTAGAACTGGATGAGACCGATCGTCGCGCCGTCGGCGTCGTCGGCCGCGATGGCGAACGACCCGCCGTCGCCCTCGGCCACCAACTCGTCGCGCACCCGCTCCTCGTCGTAGCCCTCCCACCACCTCGCCACCTCGGGGGTGGCGAGGATGCGGGTGAGGCCCGCGACGTCGTCGCTGGTGACCGGGCGGAGCAGCACCGCTTCACCGCGCAGCGTCGGGAGCATGGGATCAGTCTCGCCGATCCCACCCCCGAGAGCGAGCACCCCGGCGCGAGGGCGAGGTGGGCCTCACCCCCGCCCCGGCAGGCGAACCGACTCACCGAACGGCCAGCTCCTCGTCTACCGTCGCCCGGCATGACCCATCTGCTCCTCTGTCGTCACGGCCAGTCGACCTGGAACGCCGCCGGCCGCTGGCAGGGTCAGGCCGATCCCCCACTCAGCGACCTCGGTCGGCTCCAGGCCCAGCACGCGGCGAAGGCCGTGGGTGCGGTCGACCTCATCGTCGCCTCCGACCTCGAGCGGGCCCGCGACACGGCGCTGATCATCGCCGAGGCCATCGGTGTCGGGCCGGTCGTCATCGAGCCCGACCTGCGCGAGCGCGACGCCGGCGAGTGGTCCGGCCTCACCCGCGAGGAGATCGAGGCCGAGTGGCCGGGCTATCTCGAACGGCGCGATCGGCCACCGGGCTGGGAGCCCCAGGACGTGCTGCACCGCCGGGCCATGGGCGCGCTCGACCGCATCCACGCGGAGTACGAAGGGGCGACCGTGCTCGTCGTCACCCATGGCGGGGTCATCTACGCCATCGAGGAGCACCACGGCGAGCCCTGGAGCCGCATCGGGAACCTCCAGGCGCGAGAGTTGAGGTACGTCGACGGCACGACGCGCCTCGGTGAGCGGGTCGAGCTCATCGACCACGACGAGATCACCGTTCCCGACCAGCTCTGACGAGGACCCCATGCACGACCTGCTCGCCCTGTCCAGCCGCATCATCGACGACGGGGTGGCCGATCAGCCGGTGAACCGCACCACCCAGGAGCTCTCGCTCGTCGCCGACGACATCGCGATGGTCGAGTCGTTCTCCCATGTCGTGGTCGTTCGCACCGGCGAGGGGCTCGTGTGCGTCGACACCAGCAACGCGAGGGTCGGCGGGCTCGTCGTCGAGGCGGTGCGCTCGTGGTCGTCCGACCCCTTCGCCTCGCTCGTCTACACGCACGGGCACATCGACCACGTCGGCGGCAGCGGGGCGTTCGTCGCCGACGCCGAGCGGCGCGGGCACGCCCGGCCCACGGTCGTCGGCCACGAGAACGTCGCGGCGCGCCTCGACCGCTACGACCTCACCAACGGCTACAACGTCACGATCAACGCGCGGCAGTTCGGCGGCAGCCGCGGGGGCGCGGCGCTCGGCCTCGGCGCGGCCGATCGCTTCCTCGCGCCCGACACCGCCCGGCCCGACCAGACCTTCCGCGACGCGCTGACGATCACCGTCGGCGGCACCACCTTCGAGATGCACCACGCGAAGGGCGAGACCGACGACCACCTCTGGGCGTGGCTGCCGGAGCACCGGGCGATCTGCAGCGGCGACTTCCTGATCTGGAACTTCCCGAACGCGGGCAACCCCCAAAAGGTGCAGCGCTACCCCCTCGAGTGGGCGGCGGCGCTCCGCGACATGGCGGCGATGCAGCCCGAGCTGCTCCTGCCCGCCCACGGTTTGCCCATCGAGGGGGCGGCGCGCATCGCCACGGTGCTCGACGACGTCGCCACCGCCCTCGAACGCCTCGTCGCCGACACCCTCGAGCTGATGAACCAGGGCGCCACCCTCGACCACATCGTCCACACCGTGCGGGTCGACCCCGACCTGCTCGCCAAGCCGTACCTCCGACCGCTCTACGACGAGCCCGAGTTCGTCGTCCGCAACGTGTGGCGGCTCTACGGCGGCTGGTACGACGGCGACCCCTCGCACCTGAAGCCGGCACCCGCCGACGCGTTCGCCCGTGAGGTCGCCGCGCTGAGCGGTGGTGCCGGCACCCTCGTCGAACGAGCGAAGGGCCTCGCGGCCGAGGGCGATCTGCGCCTCGCGTGCCAGCTCGTCGAGCTCGCCGTGCAGGCCGATCCCGACGACGTCGCCGCCCACCGAGCGCGCGCCGAGATCTACGACACCCGCCGCCGCGCCGAGTCGTCGTTGATGGCCAAGGGCATCTACGGCTGGGCGGTGCGGGAGTCGCAGCGCCGGGCGGGCGACGAGGGCGGAGAGGACGCCGGCGGGTGAGCTCGGCGCTCGCCGACCACCTCCCACCACCAGGATCGGGGCTCGACCCCGACGCCCTCCTCGACGCCGTCACCACCTGGGTCGACGCCCGGGGCATGGCGCTCTACCCGGCCCAGGAGGAGGCGATCCTCGAGATCTACGCCGGGTCGAACGTCATCCTCGCCACCCCCACCGGCTCGGGGAAGTCGCTCGTCGCCCTCGCCGCGCACGCCGCGGCACTCGCCGAGGGACGACGCACCTACTACACCGCTCCGATCAAGGCGCTCGTGTCGGAGAAGTTCTTCGATCTCTGCGCCCAGCTCGGCCGCGAGCACGTCGGGATGATGACCGGCGACGCGGCGGTCAACCGCGACGCCCCGGTCATCTGCTGCACCGCCGAGATCCTCGCGAACATCGCCCTGCGCGAGGGCGAGCACGCCGACGTCGGGCAGGTCGTCATGGACGAGTTCCACTACTACGCGGAGCCCGACCGCGGCTGGGCGTGGCAGGTGCCGCTCCTCACCCTCCCCCAAGCCCAGTTCGTCCTGATGTCGGCCACCCTCGGCGACACCCGCCGCTTCCAGACCGACCTCACCACCCGCACCGGCCGACCCACCGTCGAGGTCGCCCACGCCGAGCGTCCGGTACCGCTCGAGTTCGAGTACCGACGCACGCCGATCCACGAGACGATCGACGAGATCGTCGCGAGGGACCTCGCCCCGGTCTACGTCGTGCACTTCACCCAGGCGAGCGCGGTCGAGCGGGCCCAGGCGCTGATGTCGATCAACGTCTGCACCCGTGAGGAGAAGGACCGCATCGCCGAGGCGATCGGCGAGTTCCGGTTCGGCCCGGGGTTCGGGAAATCGCTCAGCCGCTACGTGCGCCACGGCATCGGCGTCCACCACGCCGGGATGCTCCCCAAGTACCGGCGCCTCGTCGAGCGCCTCGCCCAGGACGGCCTGCTGAAGGTCATCTGCGGCACCGACACCCTCGGGGTCGGCATCAACGTCCCGATCCGCACCGTGCTGCTCACCCAGCTCTGCAAGTACGACGGGGTGAGCTCGCGCCTGCTCACCGCCCGCGAGTTCCACCAGATCGCCGGGCGGGCGGGGCGGGCCGGCTTCGACACCCGCGGCACGGTGTGGGCCCAGGCGCCCGAGCACGTCATCGAGAACGAGCGGGCGGTCGCCAAGGCCGGCGACGACAAGAAGAAGCAACGCAAGGTCGTCCGGAAGAAGCCGCCGACCCGGGGCTTCGTCCCATGGAGCGAGGACACCTTCGAGCGCCTGATCGCGTCGCCGCCCGAACCCCTCACCTCCTCGTTCCAGGTGAGCCACTCGATGCTGCTGAACGTGCTCGACCGCCCCGGCGACGGGTGCGGGGCGATGCGACGACTCCTCGTCGACAACCACGAGCCCCGCCCCGACCAGCGCCGCCACATCCGCCGGGCGATCTCCATCTACCGGTCGATGCGCGACGCCGGTGTCGTCGAGGTGCTCGACGCGCCCGACGAGGAGGGCCGTCTCGTGCGGGTCACCGTCGAGCTCCAGCCCGACTTCGCGCTCAACCAACCCCTGTCGCCCTTCGTCCTCGACGCCGTGCCGCTGCTCGACCGCGAGGCCGACACCTACCCGCTCGACGTCCTCTCGATCGTCGAGTCGGTGCTCGAGAACCCCGGGGTCATCCTCGCCGCCCAGCTCGACAAGCTCCGGGGCGAGCTCGTCACCCGCCTCAAGGAGGAGGGCGTCGAGTACGAGCAGCGAATGGAGGAGCTCGACCGGCTCGAGTACCCGAAGCCCCTTCGCGAGTTCACCTACGGACTCTTCGACGAGTACCGCCTCCGCCACCCCTGGGTCGCCGACCACAACATCAGCCCCAAGTCGGTCGCCCGCGAGATGTTCGAACGGGCGATGACCTTCCACGACTACGTCGCCCACTACGGCCTCGCCCGCAGCGAGGGCCTCCTGCTGCGCTACCTCTCCGACGCGTACAAGGGCATGGTCCAGAACGTGCCGGAGGAGGCCAAGTCCGACGAGGTGTACGACCTCACCGAGTGGCTCGGCGAGACCGTGCGCCAGGTCGACTCGAGCCTGCTCGAGGAGTGGGAGCAGCTCCAGCATCCCGACGAAGCGGTCGAGGGCGGCACGGGCGCGGCCGTGCCCACCGCGGAGGTCGGGGCGGCGCGCGACGTCGTCACCGCCAACGACCGGGCGTTCCGGGTGATGGTGCGCAACGAGGCGTTCCGGTGGGTCGAGCTGCTCGCGCGGCGGGCCCATGCCGAGCTGCTCGAGCGCGAGGCATCGGGACGGTGGCGGCCCGACGACCTCGCCGCGGCGATGGCGCCGTACTGGGAGGAGCACGCCTCGATCGACATCGGACCCGACGCCCGCTCGTCCCCCCGGTTCCGCCTCGAGGCCACGGGCCGCTCCTGGAGGGTCCGCCAGACGATCCTCGACCCCGAGGGCTACGGCGACTGGGTGGTCGTCGCCACCGTCGACCTCGACGCGAGCGACGAGGAGGGCCGGCCGGTCATGGCCCTCGACGCGGTCGAGCGGCTCGGTTGATCGGCAACCGCCGAGACGCCGTCACACCCCCGTCGTAGCATCTTCGCCATGACCACCGCGCACGGGTCCACCGCCACCACCGCCGACCTCGAGCAGTACCGCACCGAGCTCACCGGCTACTGCTATCGCATGCTCGGGGCCATCTCCGAAGCCGACGACGCGGTCCAGGACACCATGGTGCGGGCCTGGAAGGCGCTCGACCGCTTCGAGGGCCGTTCGTCGCTGCGCTCGTGGCTCTACCGCATCGCCCACAACGTGTGCATCGACATGCTGAACGGCCGCCAGCGCCGTGCCCGGCCCATGGACCTCGGAGGTGTCGGCGCGGTCGACGAGCCGCTGCCCCCGCCGCTGCCCGAGAGCGTCTGGCTCCAGCCCGCCCCCGACGGCCGGGTCCTGCGCGCCGAGACCGACCCCGGCGAGCTCACCACCGAGCGCGAGTCGATCCGCCTCGCCTTCGTCGCCGCCCTCCAACACCTCCCGGCTCGCCAGCGGGCGGTGCTCATCCTCCGGGAGGTGCTGCGCTGGCACGCCGACGAGGTCGCCGAGCTGCTCGACACCAGCGTCGCCTCGGTGAACAGCGCGCTCCAGCGGGCCCGGGCCACGCTCGCGTCGGCCAACCTCCAGGACACCGAGGCCTACGACCCCACCGACGAGGCCCAGCGCGAGCTGCTCGCCCGCTACCTCGACGCCTTCGAGCGCTACGACATGGAGGCGCTCGCCGCGCTGTTGCGCGACGACGTCGTCCAGTCGATGCCCCCGTTCGACCTCTGGCTGCGTGGCGTCGACCAGATCACCGCGTGGATGGTCGGCCCGGGCGCTGCGTGCGAGGGCTCGCGGGTCATCCCCGCTCCCGCGGCCAACGGCATGCCGGCGTTCGGCCAGTACAAGCCTCCCGCGGAGCCGGGCGGCGTCTACACGCCGTGGTCGTTGCAGGTGCTCGAGATCGTCGACGGCGAGATCGCCGGCCTCAACTTCTTCCTCGATACCGAGACGCTCTTCCCGGTGTTCGGGTTGCCACTGCATCTCGACCCCTGAACTGCTGGAGGCTCATCTGGTCGCTGAGCCCGAACAGGTCGAGCACGTCGCGCAGGTCCGGTGGCGGGTCGAGCACCACCAGCTCGGCGCCGTGGCGGCGCGCCACCAGAGCGAGGCGGGCCACCAGCTCCACCACCGCGCGGTCGCCGTCGGACAGTCGACCGGCGTCGCAGTGCACCCGCCTCGCCCCGCCCATCCGTACCTGCTCGGCGACATCTCGACACAACGCCCCGAGCTCGTCGCTCGTGAGCGGACGCCGGAGGCGCACGAGCACACGGCGGGTGAGGGGATCGGACACGGTCGACCTCCTCGTCGTCGGCGGCCCCACCTCGGACATGACCCCGCGGGGCCGCGCAACTCATCGCGCCCCGACGGCGCGGCGCGAACCCGAACGACCTGGTGATCGCGATACTGGGGGGATGACCGAGCGCAACGTCCTCGGCGGCGAGCTGGAGGAATGCAGCCGCGACCCCCTCACCGGCTTCTACCGGGACGGGTGCTGCAACACCTTCGGCGACGAACGCGTCGTCCACACCATCTGTGCGGTGGTCACCGAGGAGTTCCTCTCGCACCAGCGCAGCATCGGCAACGACCTGTCCACCCCGATGCCCCAGTACGGCTTTCCGGGCCTGAAGCCCGGCGACCGGTGGTGCGTCACCGCGCCGAACTGGCTGCGGGCCCACCACGACGGCGTCGCCGCCCCGGTGGTGATGGCGGCCACCAACGAGGCGGTGCTCCGCATCGTGCCGCGCGAGGTCCTCGAGCAGTATGCGGTCGACGTGCCCGACGACCTGAGCGGCCTCGACACCTGAGCTCCGCCCCTCAGGGCGTGACGATCGGGAACCAGGTGGGGAACCGATCGAGGCACCCGAACAGCTCGACGAGCGCGTTCACGTCGCCGTCGAGCGCGATGGTGCCCGCTGCGACCTGATCGGGGAACGTCGTCGACCCGACGAGGATCTGACCGAGCACCGCCTTGGGGAGCGTGACCGATGCCGCGGCATCGTCGGCATGGCGACCCGGCACGTGGTGCAGGGCCGAGTTCTCGAGGCCGAGGACGTGGTCCTCGCCGAGATCGGTGAACCGCCAGTTGATGGTGATCCGCTTGCCGGCCGCCAGCTCACCGTTCAGGCGGACCCCGAGGGCGTCGAAGATCTGCTCGACGCTCAGCGCGGCCATCAGTCCCCCGCCTGCCCGACCCTCGCCGCCCGCGGGCTCCGACTCGGCCCGCAGCTCCATCGCCCCGGTGAGGTAGAAGTTCCGCCACGGCCCCGACTCGGCCTGGTAGCCGAGCTGTTCGAGCGCGTCGGCCTGCAGCTCCCGGGCCTCCCGGTTGTCGGGGTCGGCGAACACGAGGTGGTTGACGAGCTGGGCGACCCAGCGGTACTCGCCCCGATCGAACGCGGCGCGGCCCGCCGCGAGCACGGCGTCGGCGCCGCCCATCAGCTCGACGTAGCGACGGCCGGCCTCGACCGGGGGCAACGGGTGGAGGTTCGCGGGGTTGCCGTCGAACCAGCCGAGGTACCGCTGGTACACCGCCTTCACGTTGTGGCTGACCGTGCCGTAGTAGCCGCGGGTGTGGAACTCGGTACGCAGCTCGGGCGGCAGGTCGCCGAGCTCCTCGGCGATCTCGACCGCGGTGAGGCCGTGGTTGGCGAGGCGCATCGTCTGGTCGTGGAGCCACCGGTAGAGGTCGCGCTGCTGGACGAGGAACCGCCGCACCGCGTCGGCCCCCCACCGGGGCCAGTGGTGGCTCGCGAACACCACGTCGCAGCGGTCGACGAACAGCTCGATCGCCTCGCCGATGTACTTGCTCCACGCGAGCGCGTCCCGCACCTGGGCGCCGCGTGGCGTGTAGACGTTGTGCATGTTGGCCGTGCAGTTCTCGGCCATGCAGAGGAGGCGCAGGTCGGGGAAGAGGAAGTTCATCTCCGCCGGGGCCTCGGTGCCGGGCGTGTACTGGAACTCGATGCGCACGCCGTCGACCACCAGCTCGGTGCCGGTGGCGCCGATTTCCTCGGTGGGCGGGATGAGCCCGATCGAGCCCTTCGGCGTGGTCTTGCCGAGCCCGGCATCGACGTGCCCGGTCGGTGCGGCGGGCAGGAGGCCGCCGTACATGTACTGGGCGCGCCGGCTCATCGCCGGGCCGGCGATGACGTTCTCGCTGACCGCCTCGGCCATGAAGCCCTCGGGGGCGATGATGCGCACGCGCCCGCCCTCGACGTCGGCGGGGTCGACGACGCCGAGCACCCCGCCGAAGTGGTCGACGTGGCTGTGGGTGTAGATCACCGCGACGACCGGTCGGGCGCCGAGGTGCTCGTCGGCGAGCGCGAGGCACGCGGCCGCGGTCTCGGCGGAGGTGAGCGGGTCGATGACGATCCACCCGGTGTCGCCGGCCACGAACGTGACGTTCGAGAGGTCGTACCCGCGGGCCTGCCACACCCCGTCGACGACCTCGAAGAGACCGTGGATCGAGTTGAGGCCCGCCTGCCGCCAGAGGCTCGGGTTCACGGTGTCGGGCGCGGGGCCTTCGGCGCGGGTGAAGTCGTGGGCCGCGGTGTCCCACGCTGCGCGCCCGTCGGCGCGGTCGATGCGGCCGGTGGGGTGGGTGGCGACGAGCCCCCGGGTGGCCAACTCGCGATCGGTGGGATCGTCGAGGGGTAGGTCCGCGGCGACCGCGGCGTTCGCCGCCCGGGTGTGCTCGGTGGCCGGCTTCGGATCGGTGGCCACGGTCAGGAGGCCACGACGAGGGGGATCTCGACGACGTTGATGCGTTCGCCGTCCTCGGCCGACCGCTCGAACGCGAGCAGCACGATCTCGTCGCCCGCCACGACGTCGGTGGGAAGCTCGATCGTCTCGGCGAAGTCGCCCGGCGTTCCCGTCCCGGAGGTGGCCGTCGTGAAGAGCTCGTCGACGAGCACCTCGCCGTCGCGGTCGACGACCTCGAAGTTGACGGTGGCCTCGAAGGTGTTGGCCCGCCCGGCCACCTCGAACGAGGCGCCGACCTCGTCGCCTGGCCGAGGGGTCTCGACGAGGATCGCCGGGGTGAGGTGCTCGTACTCGCCGCCGAACTCGAAGTCGGCCCTCGTGAGCGGACGCTCGAGGAGGAGGCCTTCGCCGCCGAGCGACTCGACGGGTTCGCCGTCGAGCCAGATCTCGACAGCTCGCACCGACGGGAACTGCGTGACCGTGTAGACCACCTGGGCGAGCCGAGCGTTCATCGAGAGGGTGCCGCCGCCGCTCGCGAACTCGCCGGAGAGGTCGACGGTCGCGGTGTCGTCGACGATGTTGACACCGAGCAGCTCGGTGCCCTCGGGGATCGCGGTGCCGAGGCCGAGCGCGTCCTCGTCGGCGGACGGCCCGCGGAGCAGCTCCTCCACCGCGGCCGCGGCGACGCCGAGCCCCTCGACGCTGCGGCCGTTCCCGACGCGCAACGTCTCGCCGTCGAACCAGTAGACCGACACCACGGTGACCGCCGCCTCGGTGGTGGTCGTCGTGTCCTCGGTGCCGGTGGTGGACGTGGATGCCGTGCTCGAGGTGGTCGTGGAACCCGAGTCGGCGTCGTCGCCACACGACCCGAGCAGGAGTACCCCGACGACGAGCAGTCCGAGCAGTCGTGTCGTCCTGGTCATGGCAGACCTCCTCTCCACCGCGACAGTCTCGCCCATGATCAGACGATCGTGTGCACCTCGCGGTTCCTCGGCTCGGATGGTCGCTGCCGCTGTACGCCGTCGAACAGATTTCGACAAGAACCCGTTCACGATCACGACGCATCCGTGCGATTCGCACGAAATGAAGCGCTCTTAGTGTCCCGCCACAACCAAGGCGAACCACACAGGAGTCATGCGTGTTGCACTCGAAGAACTGGCGAACTCTCGTCGCCGTCCTGGCGGCATTCCTCCTCCTCCTCACCGCGTGCGGTGACGACGACGGAGGGTCCACCTCCTCCGCCGGCGCAGCCACCGACGAGGGGTCAGAGTCACCGGACGACACCGGAGACGACGACCAGCCCGTCGTCGAGGTCGGCATCCTCCACTCGCTGAGCGGCACGATGTCGATCAGCGAGGTCGCGGTCCACGACTCCGCCCTCCTCGCGATCGAGGAGATCAACGCCGCCGGTGGTGTGCTCGGTCACCGCATCGAGCCGGTGGTGGAGGACGGGGCCTCCGACTGGCCGACCTTCGCCGAGAAGGCCGAGAAGCTGCTCACCGTCGACGAGGTCGCGGTCGTGTTCGGCGGGTGGACCTCGGCGAGCCGCAAGGCGATGCTGCCGGTCTTCGAGGGCCTCGACGGCCTCCTCTTCTACCCCGTGCAGTACGAGGGCCTCGAGGCCTCGCCGAACATCTTCTACACCGGCGCGACGACGAACCAGCAGATCATCCCGGCCCTCGACTACATCGTCGAGCAGGGCATGGAGACCGTGTACCTCGTCGGCTCCGACTACGTGTTCCCCCGCACGGCGAACCGCATCATCAAGGCCTACGCGGAGGCCAACGGCCTGACGATCGTCGGTGAGGACTACCTGCCGCTCGGTGAGACGGCGACGGCGACCCTCGTCGGCAAGGTCATCGAGGCCGACCCCGACATCGTCTTCAACACCCTGAACGGCGACACCAACGTGGCGTTCTTCAAGGAGCTCGCCGGCCGGGGCATCACCGCCGACGACATCCCGACGATCTCGGTCTCGGTCGCCGAGGAGGAGATCGCCGGCATCGGTGTCGAGAACATCGTCGGCCACCTCGTCGCCTGGAACTACTACCAGACGACCGACACCCCGGAGAACGAGGCCTTCGTCGCCGCCTTCAAGGAGGCCTACGGCGAGGACCGGGTCACCGCCGACCCGATCGAGGCCGCCTACAACAGCGTCTACATCTGGGCCGCTGCCGTCGAGGCGGCCGGGACCTTCGAGGTCGACGCCGTCCGTGAGGCGGCCGCCGGCCTCCAGCTCGACCGGCCGGCCGGACCGCTGACCGTCCACGACTGGAACCAGCACGTCTACAAGATCGCCCGGATCGGCGTCATCAACGAGGACGGCCTCATCGACGAGGTCTGGAGCTCGGGCGACCCGATCGAGCCCGATCCGTGCCTCGAGACCTACGAGTGGGCGGCAGGCCTCGCCCAGGGTGAGTGCGACCGACCGCACTGATCCCCTGACCGTCGGGTGGGGGCCGGCACCGCCGCCGGCCCCCACCCCGCACCGGGACGACCCTCCATGCGACCTCTCCTCGAACAGCTCTTCAACGGCCTGAGCCTGGCGTCGATCCTCCTCCTCGTCGCCCTCGGCCTCACCTTCACGTTCGGCCAGATGGGCGTCATCAACATGGCGCACGGCGAGCTGATCATGGCGGGGGCCTTCACCCCCTACGTGCTCCAGACCCAGGTCGGGATCCTCGCCGGCGCGACGACGACCGCCTTCGTCCTCTCGCTCCCCGCCGCCTTCCTCGTCGCCGGCACGCTCGGCCTGGCGATGGAGTGGCTCCTGATCCGTCGGATGTACGACCGGCCCCTCGACACGCTGCTCGTGACGTTCGGGGTGAGCCTCATCCTCCAGCAGGCCGCCAAGGACCTCTTCGGGGCCCCGAACGTGGCGGTCACCGCGCCCACGTGGCTGCGGGGTGGCTGGTCAGGGCTCGGGTTCACGATGCCCTACACCCGGCTGGCGATCATCGTGCTCGTCGTCGCCATCGTCGGGCTCCTCTCGCTCTTCCTCTCGACGTCGCCCCAGGGCCGGCGCATGCGGGCGGTCACCCAGCACCGCGAGCTCGCCGCCGTCTCGGGCCTGCCCACCCGCCGGGTGGACAGCGTGACGTTCTTCGTCGGGTCGGGCCTCGCCGGGATCGCCGGCGTGGCGGTCTCGCTCGTCGGCTCGATCGGGTTCCAGATCGGAACGAGCTACATCATCGACTCGTTCCTCGTCGTCATCGTCGGCGGGCTCGGCAAGCTCCGCGGTGCGGTGATCGCCGCTCTCGCCATCGGGATCGCGAACAGCTACTCGGAGTACTGGACGTCCTCGAGCATCGGCAAGGCGCTGGTGTTCATGGGGGTCATCGCGTTCCTCCAGTTCCGCCCGAACGGCATCGTCACGTTCCGGACGAGGGGGTTGACGGCATGACCGACGTGAAGCCGATCACCGAGCCCGCGGTCGAGGAGCCGACGGCACCCTCCGGCGACGAGGCGAGGACCTCGGCCCCCGACGAGGTGGCCGAGGCGCTGGCGGCGACCCGGCGCTCGCCGATGAGCCGGCTCACACCGTGGGCGACGAGCCCGTGGGTCGGTCGACTCGTGTTCCTCGCCGTCGCCGCCTTCCTCGTGTTCGGCTGGCCCGAGATCGTCGGCGACCCGACCCGGACCCGGCAGTGGTCCGAGTACCTCTGCTACGCCATGATCGCCGTCGGCCTCGACGTCGCGTGGGGCTACGGCGGCATGCTCGCCCTCGGCCAGGGCGTGTTCTTCGGGCTCGGCGCCTACTCGATGGGCATGTACCTCTCCCTCGAGCAGGTCGGCCCCGGCGAGATGCCCCAGTTCATGTCGCTCTACAGCGACTACACGGAGCTCCCGGTGATCTGGCGGCCGTTCCGCTACGCCTGGTTCGCGTGGCCGGCCGCGGTGCTGATCCCGATGGTGATCGCCGGCCTCCTCGGCTGGCTCGTGTTCCGCCGCCGCATCCGGGGCCCGTACTTCGCCATCCTCACCCAGGCGACCGCCCTCGTGTTCTGGCTGCTCCTCGTCGGCCAGCTCCAGCTCACCGCCGGCACGAACGGCCTCACGAACTTCACGACGGTGTTCGGCCGCAACAAGTACGACCCCTCAACGAGCCGCTACCTCTACACGCTCGCCGCGGTCGGGCTGATCGCCGTGATCCTCGTCGGCCGTCAGCTCGTGCGCAGCCGCTACGGGCGGCTGCTCGTCGCCACCCGCGACGGCGAGGACCGGGTCCGGTTCCTCGGGTACGACCCGGCGCTCGTGAAGACCCTCGCCTTCGCCGTCGCCGCGGGCATGGCGGGGCTCGCCGGTGCGCTCGCCGCCCCGATCATCGGCATCGTCGCCCCGAACCAGTTCGCCGTGCTGCCCTCGATCCTGATGATCGCCTGGGTGGCGGTCGGCGGCCGGGGCACGCTCTACGGCGCCGTCGTCGGTGCCCTGATCGTCAGCTGGACGAAGACCACGGTGTCGGAGTCCCGTCCCGACGACTGGCTCTACCTCCAGGGGCTGATGTTCGTCGTCGTCATCGCCTTCCTGCCGGGCGGTCTCGCCGGGCTCGTCGGCCTCGTGAAGGACCGGCTCGGGAGGCTGCGCCGACCGGCGCCGGCCGCGGAGGTGGCCGCATGACCGCCTGTCTGGTCGAGGTCACCGACCTCGTCGTCGAGTTCGACGGGTTCCGCGCCCTCGACGGCGTGACGCTCAAGGTCCGCCCCGGCGAGCTGCACTTCCTCATCGGGCCGAACGGCGCCGGCAAGACCACCCTCGTCGACGTCGTCACCGGGCTCACCCGGGCCACCTCCGGCTCGGTGCACATCGACGGGGTCGAGTTCACCGGGCTCACCGCGCACCAGATCGTCCAGCGCGGCGTCGGCCGCAGCTTCCAGACACCGACCGTGTTCGAGGCGCTCACCGTCGTCGAGAACCTCGACCTCGCGAGCACGTTCCGGTGGCCGCTCCACCGCCTCCTGCGCCGCCGGCGTGGGGTCGGCGAGCAGGTGTCCGCCGCCATCGAGCGGGTGGGGCTCACGACGGTGGCGGACCGGCCCGCGGGCGAGCTCAGCCACGGCCAGAAGCAGTGGCTCGAGATCGGGATGCTGCTCGTCCAGGAGCCGCGCCTCCTGCTGCTCGACGAGCCCGTCGCCGGCATGAGCCCCCAGGAGCGGATCGCCACCGGTGAACTGCTCCAGGACCTCGCCGGCGAGCGGACGGTCATCGTGATCGAACACGACATGGCGTTCCTCCGCCGGTTCGCGAGCTCGGTCACCGTGCTCCACGAGGGGAGGATCATCTCGGAGGGAACGGTCGCCGAGGTGCAGGCCGACCCCGTCGTCCGCGAGGTGTACCTGGGCCGGTCCCGCGACGAGCGCACCGGCGCGGCCGTCGAGGAGGTGGGGGCGTGAGCCTGGTACTCGAAGGGGTGCGGGTCGCCTACGGGCGCACCGAGGTCGTCTTCGGCGTCGACCTGGAGGTCCCCGACGGGGGGCTCGTCTGCGTGATGGGCCGCAACGGCGTCGGCAAGACGACGCTGCTCAACGCGGTGATGGGGGTACTGCCGCTCACCTCGGGGACGATCACCATCGACGGGGTCGACGTCTCGACGAGATCACCCCACGAGCGGGCCCGCCTCGGGCTCGGGTACGTGCCGCAGGGCCACCAGGTGTTCCCCCACCTCACGGTGAAGGAGAACCTCCAGGTCGTCCACGAGCGGACCCGCAACGCCCCGAAGGAGCCGATCGACGAGGCGCTCGACCTGTTCCCGGTGCTGCGGACCCTGATGGCCCGCCCCGCCGGGCTGCTCTCCGGCGGACAGGCCCAGCAGCTCGCCATCGCGATGGCGCTCGTGAACCGGCCCCGCCTCCTCATCCTCGACGAGCCGACCGAGGGCATCCAGCCGTCGATCATCCTCGAGATCGAGGACGCCATCGCCGAGCTGCACCGCAGCACCGGCATGGCGATCCTCCTCGTCGAGCAGTACGTCGAGTTCGCCCTGCGGCTCGCCGACCGATACGCGGTGATGGACGGCGGGCGCATCGTCGCCGCCGGCGAGACGGCGACCGCGGATCCCTCCACGTTCTCCGAGCTGTTGGTGGTGTGACCCGATGAACCTGACGCTGCGGGAGCAGGAACGACTGCTCGTCACCCTCGCCGCGATGGTCGCCAGGGACCGCCGCGAGCGCGGCCTGCGCCTCAACCACCCCGAGGCCGTCGCCGTCCTGACCTCCTTCGTCCTCGAAGGCGCCCGCGAGGGCCGCTCGGTGGCCGACCTCATGGAGGAGGGCACCCGGGTGCTGACCCGCGACGACGTGATGGACGGCGTGCCCGAGATGGTGCCCGAGGTGCAGGTCGAGGCGACGTTCCCCGACGGCACCAAGCTCGTCACGATCCACCACCCGATCCAATGACGGTTCCCGGCGAGATCCTCCACGACCCCGACCCGGTGACGATCCTCGACGGGCTCCCCCTCGTCGAGGTCGAGGTGCGCAACACCGGCGACCGCCCGATCCAGGTGGGGTCGCACTACCACTTCGCCGAGGCGAACCCGGCGCTCGAGTTCGACCGCGAGCTCGCCCGGGGCCGGCGCCTCGCGATTCCGGCCGGCACCGCCGTCCGCTTCGAGCCCGGT
>CAZAVX010000044.1:0-21364 GCA_964488835.1 uncultured Iamiaceae bacterium
TCATCTCCGAGGAGGTGGGTCTCAAGCTCGAGAACACCACCCTCGACCTGCTCGGCACCGCCCGCAAGGTCATCGTCACCAAGGACGAGACCACCCTCGTCGAGGGCGGCGGCAGCGAGGACGACGTGAAGGGCCGGATCGCCCAGATCAAGGCCGAGATCGACAAGACCGACTCCGACTACGACCGTGAGAAGCTCCAGGAGCGTCTCGCCAAGCTGTCGGGCGGCGTCGCGGTGCTGAAGGTCGGCGCGGCCACCGAGGTCGAGCTGAAGGAGAAGAAGCACCGCATCGAGGACGCCGTCAGCACGACGAAGGCCGCCATCGAGGAGGGCGTCGTCGCGGGTGGGGGCGTCACGCTCCTGCGGGCCCGCACGGCGGTCGACGCGCGGGCGGAGGCGCTGCTCGGCGACGAGGCCACCGGTGCGCGCATCGTCGCCCGGGCCCTCGAGGCGCCGTTGCGCCAGATCGCCCAGAACGCCGGCCTCGAAGGTGGCGTCGTGGTCGAGAAGGTGCGAGGCATGACCGGCGGTGAGGGCCTCAACGCCGCCACCGGCGACTACGAGGACCTCCAGAAGGCCGGCATCATCGACGCCGCCAAGGTCACCCGCTCGGCGCTCCAGAACGCGGCGTCGATCGCCGCGCTGTTCCTCACCACCGAGGCGATCATCACCGACATCCCCGAGAAGGCCCCGGCTGCTCCCGGCGCCGGCATGGGGGGCATGGAGGACTTCTAAGTCCGACTCGAAGGGAACGGGACTTCTGAAAGAAGTCCGACCAGAATGGATCGCGGACTTCTGAGTCCGACCAGGAGGGAACGGGACTTCTATGTCCCACCCGAAGGGATCGCGTGGCGGGGTGCCGAACCGGCACCCCGTCGCCGCGTTCAGAGGTCGTCGGTCGAGAAGGTGTCGCAGGCGTCGGGGTCGTCGCTCTCGTAGCCGACGAGGAACCAGCGTTGACGCTGCTCGGAGGAGCCGTGGGTCCAGGCGTGGGGGTTCACCTCGCCGGTCATCGTCTCCTGGATGCGGTCGTCGCCGATGGCGGCAGCGGCGTCGAGGCCGTCGGCGATGCTCGCCCTGGTGAGCGGCTCGATGTAGCCCGTCCGCTCGGCCCCCGCGGCCCAGGCCCCGGCGTAGCAGTCGGCCTGCAGTTCGATGCGCACGGCGGTGGACGTCGGGCCGGTGTCCCGGTCGCGGTTGCGGGAGAGCACACCGGTCTGGTTCTGGATGTGATGGCCGTACTCGTGGCCGATCACGTACGCCTCGGCGAAGGGGCCGCCCGTCGCCCCGAACTCGCGACGCAGGTCGTCGTAGAAGCCGAGGTCGATGTAGACGGTCGAATCGCCCGGGCAGTAGAAGGGCCCGACGGCGGAGGTGGCGTTGCCGCAACGGGTCGAGACGCCGTCTGTGAAGAACACGGTTCGGGCGGGCCGGTAGTCGGGGAAGGTGTCCTCCCAGTAGGCCTGCACGCTGTTGACGACCCCGACGATGCGGCAGTCGTCGCGCTCGTTCGCGTCGGCACCGGTCCGGCACTCGTCGGAGAGGTCGTTCGGCGTCCCCTGGTCGACCATCAGGCCGTCGAGTGAGGAGAGGCCGCCGACCCCACCCCCGCCGCCGCCCGCGAGGAGCATCAGCACGAGGACGACGATGCCCCCGATGCCTCCGCCGCCGAGGGCCACGGCACCGCCCCGGCGCATGCCGCGGCGGTCCTCGACCTGCGACGCATCGAGCCGGGCGTTGGAACGAAACCTCACTGGCACCTCCGGGTGGGGCGGAACGCCCTGTTCTTCCCCCGCCGCGGGCGAGACTACTCCCCGTCGGTCGGTGCGACCCGGCCCGTCGTCCCTCGGAGGCCCAGGCCTATCATCGGTCCCATGGCCGACTTGCGACTGCTCCACAACCCGATGTGCTCGAAGTCGCGCGAGGCGCTGTCGCTCCTGAAGGACCGAGGCGTCGAGCCCGAGGTCGTCCGCTACCTCGACGAGCCGCCAGATCGCGCCACCCTCGAGCTCATCGTCTCCCAGCTCGACGATCCGTCCCGCCTCGTCCGCAAGGACGCCCACTTCAAGGAGCTCGGTCTCTCCGCAGCCGACTACACCACCCCCGAGGCGGTCGTCGAGCTGCTGCTCGAGCATCCTCGCCTCATGGAGCGGCCGGTCGCCATCCACAACGGCAAGGCCGTGCTCGGACGTCCGCCCGAAGACGTGCTCGGCCTGCTCGAGGACTGAGCCGGTGACCCCCCGCTGTCGCCGACCCGCCCGATGAGCGACCCGGACGACGCCTCGGCGGTCACCCGACTGCGGCGCAGCCTCCGAGCCGGCGCCGAGGCGGTGGCCTCCACGGCGAGCGAGGTCGCGGAGCGCCGCGACCTCGCCGGCACCATCGCCAGGGTGGGCCGCACCGGCGGTGCGAAGCTCAAGCAGGCCGGCGCCGCGCTCGGTGCCACCGTGAACCGGGGTGTCGGGCGTGCGGCCGGCAACCTCACCCTCGGCGAGTATCGCGACGAGGTCGATCGTGCCCTGGCGGAAGCGGCCGAGGTGATCGCGGCGCAGGCCGCGCACATCGCCGAGCTCGAGGCTCGCCTCGCCGCCATCGAGCGCACCGAGCGGCCTGCTGATCGCGATGGCTGACGAGCCGGGGCTCACGACGTTCGTCGGTCGTGTGCGCGGCCGGCTCGACCCCGTCGATGCGACCTGGGTGGCGCGCACGTCCGACGCGGTGTCGGCGCTCCGCCTCGACCTCGTTGCGGCGGCTGGCCGATTGGGCGAGCTCGAGGCACGGGTCGGGATCCTCGACCCGGCCTCCGACCAGGTCACCGCAGGTCCGGCAGCTCCTGGCCCTGACGAGGACGACCCAGCGCCCGATCCGTGGGCGCGGCTCGTCGCGTGGGCAGGGGAGGTGAACGCGGCGCTCGTCGGTCTGGTCGCCCGGCGTCGACTCCCTCCAGCCGCCGACTTCGGGACGGCGGTGGCGGTCGCCGTCGAACAGGCGGCCGAGACGGTGAGCACCCGTGCGCTGGAGCTCGGGTCGCTCCTCCACACGCTGCGGGGCGAGCACCTCGTCGACGAGCTGCTCACCGCCGGGGTGCTCACCGCCCCGCCAGGCACGATCGACGCCATCCCCTTCGCAGAACACGGCGCGTGGGACATCGAGTTCCTCGGCCATGGTGGGGTCACCATCGCCCGGGCCGACGTGCGGGTGAGCGCCGACCCCGACGACATCGCCGCGCACGTCGCCGGTCGACCGGGCGTCGATCTCGTCTACACGACGAGCGACGCGGCCGACGGGCTGGTGGCGACCGACGGGGTCAGCGTCGTGCGACCGGGCGAGTCGTGGCCCGCCGACCCCGAGCCGCTGGTGGTCGTCGACATCGGCGTCGATGCCGCGGCACTGCACGCCGACCTCGTCGCCGCGCTCGACGTGGCCGGCAGCGGGGCGAGCGCCGACGCCCTGCTCGACGCGGTGCCCGTGCTCGCGCTGGTGCTGGTCGGCGCCCGCGCCGCGGCCCGGGCCGCCACCACCCAGGACCCCGGGGCCGACATCGCCACCGCGGCGTGGGGTCAGACCAAGGACGTCGTCACCACCGTCGGGGTCTCCGAGCTCGTGGGCTGGGCGAGTGGCGTGAACCTGCTGAAGGTGCCCGCCACCCTCACGTTCTCATTGGGGCGCGCCGCGGTCCGCGACGCCCGTGCGTCGGTGTCGCTCTCGGCGCGTCGGGCCGCCCGCGCCCGTCGCCTCGTCGCTGCCAGCGGCCCAGGGCCTCGGGTGACCTGACTCCGCCGCCCTCGGTCTGGTCTGCTCCGGTGACTTCGAGAGTCACGAGGGCAGACCGGTCCTGGGTGCGATTCGACGTCGAATCGACGCCGAGGGGCCAGGGGGGAGGTCGGGCTCAGGCGGGGGCGGGCTGGGCGCCGCGGACGAGGCGGCCGGGCAGCTCGCCGGTGGGTCGGTCGTCGGCGAGGATCTCGGTGCCGGCCACGAACGTGTGCAGGTAGCCCTCGGCCCGCTGGATGAGGCGCCGTCCGCCGGCGGGGAGGTCGTGCACGGTCTCGGGCCGGCGGGCGGTGAGGCGGTCGTGGTCGATCACGTTGAGGTCGGCTCGGTAGCCGGGGGCGAGCAGGCCGCGGTCGAGCAGACCGACGGTGTGTGCCGTGCCGCGACAGTGCCGCTCGACGATCGCCTCGAGCGGGAGCCGCCCTCGTGGACGGTCGCGCCCCCACCAGGTGAGCAGGGTGGTGGGGAAGCTCGCGTCGCAGATCGTGCCGACGTGGGCGCCGCCGTCGGCGAGCCCGGGCACGGCGTGGGGGTGCACGAGCATCTCGCCCACGGCGTCGAGGTTGCCCTCCGCGTAGTTGAGGAACGGCACGTAGAGCAGGGTGCGGCCCTCGTTCGAGCGCAGCAGGTCGTAGGCGAACTCCTCGGGGGTCACCCCGTGGCGGGCGGCCCGCGCCTCGATCGAGTCGTGGGGTTCGGGCTCATAGACCGGCGGATCGGTCATCTCCCACATGCCGGCGAACCGGCCGATGAGGCGCCCACCGAGCCGGGCCGCCTCGGCCTCGGCGGCCGCGGCCTCGAGCACCCGCACCCGGAACGACTCGTCGCCCATCGCAGCGGCCTTCTCGGCGGCGGTGCGCCCCTCCAGCTCCTTGAACACCGGGTTGGTGATGAACGGGTGGAGCGTGCAGTCGAGCCCGAAGATGAGCCCGACCGGCCGCACCGCCACCTGGGCGGTCATCGGCAGCCCCTGGCGGTTGGCGTCGGAGATCAGGTCGAGGAGCGTGCGCCACTGCTGGGGCTGACCAGGGTTCTGGGCGATCGAGACCGAGAGGGGCCGGCCGCTCTCGGCGACCATCGCCCGCAGCATCTCGAACTCGACCTCGGGCTCGCGGAAGTCCGAGACGAGCTGGAGGACCCCCGCCCCGGCCTCGCCGAGACCCTTCGCGATGCCGACCAGCTCGTCGGTGCCGGCGGTGAGCGTGGGGGTCGGCTCGCCGGTGCTCGTGCGGTGGTTGAGCGTACGGGACGTGCTGAAGCCGAGCGCGCCGGCGAGCACGCCGTCGCGGGCGAGCTCGGCCATGGCGGCGATGTCGTCGGCGGTGGCGGGCTCGCGGTTGGCGCCCCGCTCGCCCATCACGTGCAGGCGCAGCGCACCGTGGGGCACCTGGGCGGCGAAGTCGATGTCGTGGGGATGGTCGAGCGCGTCGAGGAACTCGGCCATCGTGTGCCAGTTCCACTCGAGCCCCTCGTGGAGCGCGGCCCCGGGGATGTCCTCGACCCCCTCCATCAACGAGATGAGCTGGTCGTGGTCGTGGTCGTGCACCGGGGCGAAGCCGACCCCGCAGTTGCCGAACACCGCGGTGGTGACCCCGTGCCACGACGAGGGGTCGAGGGTGGAGGACCAGGTGGCCTGACCGTCGTAGTGGGCGTGGATGTCGACGAACCCCGGGGTCACGAGCGCGCCGTCGGCGTCGATCTCGCGCGACCCGCGACCGCTCACCTCTCCCACCTCGACGACGATGCCGTCGTGGACGGCGACGTCGGCGGTGCGCCGCGGGGCGCCGCTCCCGTCGATGACGGTTCCGCCCCGGACGACCAGATCGAACTCGGCCACGATTCCCTCCCTGCTGGCGTGGACCGAGCGTACCGTCAGTCGAAGGACATGGTGGACGCCGTGACGGGCCGCGCCCGCAGTGCGACGGCACTCGCGGCCGAGGTGACGAGCGCCGCGACGACCGGTACGACGAGGATGAGCAGACCCACCTGCGCCCACGGGAACACGGCGCTGAGCGGCCGCCAGGAGTCGGCGGTGCCCACCCGGACGACGAGTGCCGTGGGAACGAACCCGAGGGGGATCCCGACCAGGATCCCGGTGATCGTCAAGGCGACGGCCTTGAGCGACGCGAGACGCCACAGCGTGGCGGGCGGGGCGCCGACCGCGGCGAGCACGTCGCGCTCGTCGCGTGTCTCTGCCGCCGAGAGGGCGAGGCCGAGGCCGACGACCGCGAGGGTGGCGACGGTGGCGACGGCGAAGAGCACCGCGGTGACGGTGAGCCCGCTCGGTTCACCGGACTCGGAGGGGTGGTCGATCCAGACGTTCGCGTAGGCGAGCTCGGAGGTGTCGTCCGGCAGGTACTCGAGGTATGCGTCGGCCGCGAGATCGACGAGGCGATCGCGCTGGTCGGCGGTGAGCGCCGTCGCAGCCTGCACGAACACCGGTCCCGGAACCGTCGTCAGCCCGAGCGCCTCGGCCGTGGCCGGCGAGATGAGCGGCGCCCAGTCGGAGGCCCACCAGTCCTCCGACGCGTCGGCTCGCCGGGCCTCGACGGTGAGGACCTCGTTGCCCGCGGCGTCGACCATGACGAGGGGTTGCGTCTCGGGCAGGTCGTCGTCGGAACCGAGGCCCCGCATCAGGATGTCGCCACGGTCGAGGGACTCCCGGACCGAGTCGTCGAGCTGGAGGACCTCGGCGACCTCCTCGTCGACGACGAGGAGGGACGTCGGCTCGTAGGGACCGGGCTCGCCACTCGCGAACGCCCGCTCGCCGACGAGAACCCGACCGTCGGGCACCACCTTGCGCACGTCGTCGAGGAGCGCGTCGGGTGGCGTGGTGACGAGGTCGGACTCGTCGGCACCGACGGCGTAGGTGATGGCAACGAGGTCGTCGGGGATCGACACGGACTGGGTGTCGTACCGCATCTCCGCGGTGAGCCACGCCGACGTGCCGGCGACCGCTCCGGCGGCCACGACGGCGATCGCCGCGACCACCGCACCGGTGCGGCTGCGCTGGCGGGCGACACTGCGCGCCGCGAGCCGCGCCGTCCCCCGGAGCGACGTGGCGAGTGGCCCGAGGGCGCTGACGAGGATCGGCGACATCGCACAGGTGCCGAGGATCACCGCCACCGAGCCCACGATGCCGGTGAGGACGAACAGGCTCATCCCTCCGCTGGTGGAATCGGAGAGCTGAGCGGCACCGGCGGTCGCCACGGCGAGCAGGAACAGGCCGACCCCCGCGGCGGCGGCGCCGCGCGTGACGAGCCGTCGCGGATAGGGGCCGAGCGGGCGGCGCCCGGCGAGGGCCTGGAGCGGCGAGGTCCGCACCGCCGTGCGGGCCGGGATCAACGCGGCGACCGTCGACGCGAGGGTGGCGATCACCACGATGGGGACGAGATCGCCCGGGCGGGCCTCCCAGGTGAGGATCCGACGGTCGAGCAGCTCCTCGATCGGTCGCTGGAACACGTGGAGCGCCCCGATGCCGCCGAGCACGCCCACGACGCTGCCGACGAACCCGGCGATCGTGCCCTGGAGGAAGAGGGTGGCGCGCAACACCGTGAGGCTCGCCCCGTTCCCCATCAACTGCCCGATGAGCAGGAGCTGACGCCGCGCGGTCACCGCGAACGCGGCGGAGATGACGACGCCGAGGATCGTGAAGGCCACGGCGGCCCCGATCCAGGTCCAGACGACGGCGGCCTGCCCGGTGCTGCCCTCCCAGTCCGCGCGCAGCGCTCGTGCGCTGCCCCACGACAGTCCGAGCTCGTGCAGCAGGTCGGTGTCGTCGGCGAACTCGTCGGGCAGGTCGAGGAGGGTCAGGCGTTCGGCGTCGTGGCCGAACAGGGCGGAGACGGGGTCGGTGTCGCCGGATCCGGCGCCGAGGACGAGGGCGTCGCGGTCGAGGTCGATGCCCCACTCGCCGATGCCGACGACGCGGAAGGTGGCCGACGAGGGCCGGTCGAGGTGGAGCTCGTCGCCGACGCCCACCCCCAGGCGGCGGGCCAGTCGGCGGGTGAGGAGCGCCTCGTCGGCGGCGGTGGGGGTTCGGCCCTCGAGGCGCCGCACGAGCCCTTCGGACATCTCGTCGTCGAGGTCGCGGTCGGTGACGAACGGCCATGCGCGGACGCCCTCCACGGTGCGAATGCGCCCTGTGGCTCCCACGGTCTCGAGCACACGGGTCCCCTCGGGCAGGGGGACGAGGGGATCGCCGTCGACGACCGCGTCCTCGCGGCCGTGGGTGAGGTCCCACCGCTCGAGGTGGCTGAGCCCGGTGGAGCGGGCGACGACGATGATGCCGGTGAGGAGGATGGCGGGGGCGAGGACCAAGAGGGCGACGACGAGGGTGCGCCAGGGGCGGCGGACGACCTCGCGGCGGGCGAGACGGGCGGCGACGGGCACGCCGCTCACGACGGCACCTTCCCGGTGAGCGCGGCGTCGGCCGCAGCCTGCGTGGCCCGTTGCCCGTCGCCGACGACGTGGCCGTCGCGGAGGTGGATGACCCGGTCGGCCCACGCGGCGAACCGTGGCTCGTGGGTGACGAGCATCACCGAGGTGCGACCGGTCGCGGCGAGCGAGGCGAGGAGTTCGATGATCGAGTCGGCGGCGAGCGAGTCGAGTGATCCGGTCGGCTCGTCGGCCAGCAGCAGCTGGCGGGTGCCGGCGATGGCGCGGGCGATCGCGATGCGCTGCTGCTGGCCCCCGGAGAAGTCGTCGGGGTAGCGGTCGAGCTGTTGGTCGAGTCCGACGGCGGCGAGGGCGTCGAGGGCCTGGGCTCGTGCCTGGCGGACCCCGATCCCGTCGAGCTCGAGGGGGAGCATGACGTTCTCGATCGCCGAGAGGCTGGGGATGAGGTTGAGCCGCTGGAACACATAGCCGACGTCGTTGCGCCGGAGGGTGGCCAGCTCGGCGGGGGAGGCCTCGACCAGCGCCCGGCCGCAGGTCTCGACGCTCCCGGCGGTGGGCTTCTCGAGCCCACCCGCGAGGTGGAGCAGTGTCGACTTGCCGCAGCCCGAGGGCCCCATCACCGCCACCATCTCGCCGTGGTCGACCGAGAGGCTGACGTCGCTGAGGGCGCGGATCTCGGTGTTGCCCGCGCCGAAGGTCTTCGTCACGGAGTCGAACCGGAGTACCTGGGTCATCGTCTGGTCGCTTTCGTTCGTGCAGATCGGTTCCGCCAGGTGGCCGGCGGAGGCTGGTGATCGGGGAGGGGTGAATCGCTCTCGTCGGAGGGTGCGAGGGAGAACGCGTCGGCCGGGGCGGCGAGCAGGCGGGCCTCGCAGCGGTCGAGCCAACGGAGGTCGGCCTCGAGGCGCATCACCAGCGCGTCGGTGACGAGCTCGGCGGCGAGTGCCGTGGCGGCCGGACCGGGTCGATCGGTCTCACGTCGCCCGCGGGCCTCGCGCTGGCGCCGGGAGAGCAGGTCGAGGAGAGCGTTGCGCTGGTGGGTGACGACGTCGAGCGCGTGGTCACGTCCGTAGGGGAGCGCGAGCAGGACCTTGAGGATCAGCTCGTCGCGGGGCGGCGGCTCGTCGCCGGGGACCGTCGCCCACCAGCGTTCGAGCTCGGCCTCGCCCGCGGCCGTGAGCCGATAGATCTTCTGACCGTCGGTCTCGTCCACCTCGACACAGCCGTCGCGCTCGAGGCGGTCGAGCGTCGTGTACACCTGGCCGACGTTGAGCGGCCAGGTCTCGCCCGTCGCGTCCTCGAACGCGGTCTTCAGCTGGAACCCGTAGGTGGGACGCTCGCCGAGCAGGGCGAGGAGTCCGGCGCGTACGCTCACATACTCAGTATGCATACTGAGTATGGTCCCGTCAATCCAGCCGATCCCTCGGGGGAGGCCACCGGCCTGGGCGTCATTCTTGACTGAACCGGTCGGGAATGCGTCAGACTGTCGCCCGCATGGCTTGGGACGCGTGGGTGACCCTCGGGGTCGTCGTCATCATGGTGGGGGTGCTGCTCAGCGAGCGCGTCGCCCCGCCGGTGTGTGTCGGCGTGGCCGTCGTGTCGCTCTACGTCGTGGGGGTCGTCGACTTCGGTGCCGCCTTCAGCGGCTTCTCGAACTCGGCGCCGATCACCGTCGCCGCGCTCTACGTGGTCGCGGGTGCCGCCGAGCAGACCGGCGCGCTCGCGCGGGGGATCTCGCTCGTGCTCGGCTCACGCCCACCGTCGTCGGAGCGTGGCGCGGTGCTACGCGTGACGCGGGTCGCGGCGGCAGGGTCCGGATTCGTGCCGAACACCCCGCTCGTCGCGCTGATGATCCCGAGTGTCGAACAGTGGAGCCGTCGCCACGGCATCAGCGCCTCGCGGTTGTTGATGCCGCTGTCGTTCGCCGCGGTCCTCGGCGGGGTCGTCACCCTCCTCGGCACTTCGACGAACCTCATCGTCAGCGGCTTGCTCGACGAGGCCGGGCTCGAACCCCTCGGCGTCTTCTCGATCACCCCCGTCGGCCTCCCGGTCGCGGTCGTCGGCGTCCTCGTCCTGGTGCTCGTCAGCCCGCTCGTCCTCCGGCGTCGCTCCACCCCCACCGAGGAGCTGCCGGCGGCGCGGGTCTACACCCTCGACATGGTGGTCACCGCCCGCGGCCGACTCGCCGGCTCGACCGTGGCCGACTCGGGACTCGGCCGGATCCCCGGTGTGGTCCTCCACGAGATCGAGCGCCTCGGCGAGCACATCGCCCCCGTGCCCCACGACGAGCGGCTCGAGGCCGGTGACCACCTCATCTTCTCCGGGCGGCTCGAGCGCCTGCGCGACCTGAACGACGTCGATGGCCTCGTCCCGGTGCACGAGCAGGTCGCCGCGGGGTCCGACGCCGAGCTCAGCCACCTGTTCGAGGTGGTGGTCGCGGGATCCGGTCCCCTCGCCGGTCAGACCCTGAAGGAGCTCGAGTTCCGGGATCGTCACGGGGCCGTCGTCATCGCGATCCACCGGGCGGGCGAGGAGGTGGGCGGCCAGCTCGGCGACGTGCGACTGCGAGGTGGCGACGTGCTCGTGGTGGTCGCCGAGGACGGCTTCCGATCGCGCACCCGCGACCTGCCCGACTTCCTCGTCGTCGCCCCGATGGAGGAGGCCCCACCCGTCCGTCGACCGGGTGCCCGCCTGGTCCAGCTCGTCGTCGTGGCGCTCATCGTCACGACTGGCGTCGGGCTCGTCGATCTGCCGAGGGCGTCGCTCACCGCCGCGCTCGCGCTCGTCGTGCTCGGGGTCGTGACACCGGCCGAGGCCCGGCGAGCGGTCAACTTCAACGTCATCGCGCTCGTCGCGTTCAGCTTCGGCCTCGGTGCCGCGGCGTCGTCGAGCGGTCTCGCGGCCGTGGTGGCCGAGCGGCTCGTGGCCGTCGGAGAGCCGTTCGGCGAGATCGGCATCCTCGTCGCCGTCATGCTCTCCACGCTCGTGCTCACCGAGCTCCTCACGAACAACGCGGCGGCGGCGTTGATGTTCCCGGTCGCCGTCGCCACCGCCGCCGACACCGGCGTCGACGTGCGCGCCCTGGCCATCGGTGTGCTCGTCATGGCGTCGTGCAGCTTCCTCAGTCCGATCGGCTACCAGACGAACACGATGGTGTGGAGCATCGGCGGCTACCGGTTCTCCGACTTCACGCGGGTCGGCCTGCCCCTGACGCTCGCCACCCTCGTGACCACCGCGCTCGTCCTCCCGCTCGCGTTCCCCCTGACGGGCTGAGCAGCCGTTGCTGGCAGGCCCGATCCGGGCGTGCTGTGCTGGGGGCATACTCCCTGTGTGACCCGGCGGCCGCGATGAGCACCTCCCCCTCCCATCCACCGACTCCTCCCTCGCCCGCCCGCAGGGCACGGCCCTGGTGGATCGCGGCGGTCGCCGTGCTCGTCGTCGCCACCCTCGGCGTCGGCATCGCCATCGGCCGCACGATCGACGGCGACGGTGACCGCGACGCCCGACGCGACGACACGTCGCCCTCGCCGTGGGCCGCCGTCACCTCGGTGCCGCCCGACACCGCTCCCGATCCCGAGCCCCTCGTCTACTCCACCGAGGAGCTCGTCGCCGCGTTCTCCCCGGCCGTGTTCATGGTGGAGACCGAGGGCTGCGGGGAGCTCTGGAGCGGCTCGGCATGGGCGATCGACGACCGCCATCTCGTCACGAACCACCACGTCGTCGCGAACAGCACCCGGCCCGACCTGATCTCCCGGACCGGCGAGCGCGTCACCGGCACCGTCATCGGCTGGTCGCAGCGCCCCGACGTCGCCGTCATCCGCGTCGACACGCGTCTCGAGACCTGGCTCGAGTGGGCGCCCACCGACGAGCTGCGGGAGGGCCAGAGCCTCGTCGCGCTCGGCTACCCGGTGCCCGACACCGTGTTCACCGCCACCCCGGGCTCGATCATGGCGTTCCAGTCGCGCGACGGCGAACGCGAGGCGGTGCGCACCAACGCCGCGCTCGACCGGGGCAACAGCGGAGGGCCGGCGCTCGACAACCAGGGTCGGGTCATCGGTGTCGTCACCGAGATGGCACCGAACTTCGGCGGGTTCCAGCTCGTGCCGCTCATCTTCACCGCCGACGCCCTCGCCCACCTGGTCGAGGGTTTCGTCGCCGCACCTCGCGAGCCGGAGGTCGACTGCGACGCCGCGGCGTGGCCCGAGGGGTTCGACCCGGGCGACGGCGATCCCGAGACGTGGTCGAGCGGCGCGGAGACCTACGGTGACCACGAGCTGCTCGACCTCCTCTGGGACGAGTGCGAGGACGGACACTTCCTCTCCTGCGACGACCTCTGGTGGATGGCCCCGCCCGACACCGACTACGAGCGCTTCGGCGACACGTGCGGGGATCGCAATCCGCCGGGGTCCTGGTGCACGGAGATCTACGACTCGTGAGCGTGCGCCCCCTGCTCGTCGCGATGACCCTCGTGGTGCTCGTCGCGGCGGGATGCGCATCCGACGGCGACACCGCCGCCACCGACGCCAGCCGTGCGGCGTCGTCGACGTCGACCACGGTCGCCACGACCGCGCGGCCCACGACCACCAGGGCCACCACCGCAGCCACCGAGGCGAGAGATCCGAACGGCGCCGAGGGAACGGGTGACCCCGAGCCGCCGACGCCGAGCCCGTCAGCGACCTCCGCCGGCGAACTGGACTCCGCCACTCCTCCTCCTCCCTCCGGCACCCCGACGCCCACGTCCTCACCGCCGCCCGCACCTCCGCCGCCGCCCCCACCTCCTCCACCACCTCCACCCACGGTTCCGGTGCGCGACCTGCCGGCGTGGACGGGACATGCCGAGGCGATCGGACCCGACCTCGCGCAGGCGATGACGGGCGTGTCGTGGCACGAAGGGTGCCCGGTCCCCCTCGCCGACCTGCGGCTCGTGCACCTCGACCACGTCGGCTTCGACGGCAACCGCCACCGCGGCCGCCTCGTCGTCCACGCCGACACGGTCGACGCGGTGATGACCGCGTTCCGCCGCATGTACGAGGCGCGCTTCCCCATCGAGCGGGTCACCCTCGTCGACGACGTCGGCGGCAACGACGACGCCGCGATGGCCGCCAACCTCACCACCGCGTTCAACTGCCGCCGGGTCACCGGTGGGTCCGGGTGGTCCGAGCACGCCACCGGGAGGGCGATCGACGTGAACCCCCTCCAGAACCCCTACATCTCCTCGCGGGGCACGGTGCTCCCGCCCGGCGGCGCCGCGTACACCGACCGCAGCGCGCCGGCGATCGGACTCATCGTGGAGGGCGGGCCGGCGGTCGCGGCGTTCGACGCGGTCGGATGGGGGTGGGGTGGCCGCTGGAGCTCGATCAAGGACTACCAGCACTTCTCGGCGTCGGGCCGCTGATGGCGATCCTCGTCGACGACGCGATCTGGCCGTGGCGCGGGATGCGGTGGGCGCACCTCGTGTCCGATCACAGTCACGACGAGCTCCACGAGTTCGCGCACCGGCTCGGGATGCCGTACCTCGCGTTCCAGGGCGACCACTACGACATCCACACCGAGATGCGGGCCCGGGCGATCGAGGCGGGGGCGATGGCGGTACCCGGCCGTCAGCTCGTCGTCGCGCTCCGCGAGGCGGGTCTGCGGCGTCGCGGTGGGCTCCCGCCGTGGCGGTGGCACCGGCGGATCGACGCCCGACGGGTCGACGCCGTCGACGCGCTGCCCCCGATGCCGCGGCAGGTCCGCCGCGAGCTCGACGTGGCCCTCGACGTGCTCCGCGAGGTGACCGACGACGTCGAGGTCGGCTGGGCGTCGCGATCGTCCGAGGAACTCGTCGTCGTGTCGAGCCCCGACCTCGTCGAGCTCGGGCCGGACCTCGACCTCGGCCTCGGGCGGCTGGACACCACGACCACCACGCACCGATCGCGGGGTGAGCGCGGCACCTTCATCGAATGGGTCACCCTCACCTGAGGGACGACCGCGCGGCCGTTCAGCCGCGTTCGGCGTCGATGCCGACGAGGAGCCGCTCGAGCGTGTAGCTGAAGTGGTCGTCGTCGGAGAGCTCCTTCAGGTACCCGGCGATGCGGCCGTGGTCGACGTTGGTGTGCACGTCCTGGAGGAGCTCGCGGACCCGGTCTTCCGACCACGGCTCGGAGCGCTCGTTGTGGGCGCCGATGACCTCTTCCTGGTCGCAGCGGGCGAGCACGAAACTCGCGAGGGCGGCGTAGGCCCGCGCTGCGGTGCGGTCGTCGAAGCCGGCATCGACGAACAGGCTCACCGCGTCGTCGATGACCCGCCAGGTGATCGACGGCGGGGCGTCCTGGCGCAGCAGGTAGCCGGCGACACCGGGGTAGCGGTGCAGCTCCTCGCGCCAGCGCATCGCGTAGTCGCGCATCTGGTCCATCCAGTGCCGGCCGTCGTGTGCGATGTGGAGGTCCTTGCCGACACGGTCGACCGCGAGGTCGAGCAGCTGCTTCTTGCTCGGGATGTGGTGGTAGAGCGCCATCGGCGTGACGCCGATCTCGTCGGCGAGACGACGCATCGTGACCGCCTCGATCCCCTCGCGGGAGATGAGGTCGAGGGCCGAGTCGATGATCTCGTCACGCGTGAGCCCGACGCGCCGTCCGGCGTCGTTCGCCGGTGCGGAGAGTGTTGCCTCGGTCACAGGTCCAACCTACCCAATGGTCACATTCGCTGACGAACTCCGGCGAGCAGGTCGTTCGTCACGAGGGTCGGTGACGTGATTCGCTAGGGTCCCCGTGCGACGACAACCGGGGAGGGACCGTGCCGCTCGGGCCACAGGAACAGCAGCTGATCGACATGCTGGCGGCCGCCGCGCCAGCCGAACCCCGTCCGCTCGAGGCGCCGACGATGCGCGAGGCCTACTCGGCGATGGCGGCCATGCTGCCGCCGGGTCCGGAGGTCGACACCGAGGACCGCACCGTGCCCGGTCCGGCGGGCGAGATCCCCGTGCGGGTGTACCGCCCATCCGCCGACAGCGATGCGGCCGACGGCCCCCTCGGCGTCCTCGTCTACCTCCACGGCGGTGGGTGGACGATCGGCGGGCTCGACACCCACGACCACCCCTGCCGCACGCTGTGCGCGGAAGCCGGCATCGTCGTGGTCTCGGTCGACTACCGCCTCGCCCCCGAGCACCCGTTCCCCGCCGCGCTCGACGACTCGTGGGCCGCGCTCGAGTGGGTCGCGGCGAACGGTGCCGAGCTCGGCGCCGACCCCTCGCGCCTCGCGGTCGGCGGCGACAGCGGTGGCGGCAACCTCGCCGCGGTGCTCGCCCTCATGGCCCGCGACCGCGGTGGCCCTGCCCTGCGCTTCCAGCTCCTCGTCTACCCGGCCGTCGACATGCGGCCGGATGCGCCCGAGCGGTTCCCGTCGCGGGTCGAGAACGGCGAGGGGTACGTGCTGACCTCCCAGGCGATGGACTTCTTCGGCTCGAACTACGCACCCGACCCCGAGCAGCGGAGCGACTGGCGGATCTCCCCGCTCGTCGCCGCCGACCACTCGAACCTGCCGCCCGCGCTCGTCATCACCGCCGAGTTCGATCCGCTCCGCGACGAGGGCGCCGCCTATGCCGAGACGCTGCGGTCGGCGGGCACCCCGGCGACCCTGTCGCCCTACGAGGGCACCGTCCACACGATGTACCAGCTCGCGCCGTTCCTCGACGCGGGGAAGGCTGCGCTCACCGAGTCAGCGGCTGCCCTGCGCGACGCCCTCGCCTGACGTGCGCGACGGCCCGAACCCCGACATCCGCTGGCACGCCGGCGAGGTCGACGCGGCGGCGCGTCGGGAGATGCTCGGGTTCGCCGGGGCGACGGTCTGGCTCACCGGGCTCTCCGGGTCGGGCAAGTCGACCGTGGCCTTCGAGGTCGAGCGACGCCTCGTCTCGAGCTCCCGGCCCGCCTACGTCCTCGACGGCGACAACCTCCGTCACGGCCTGAACGCCGGGCTCGGCTTCAGCGCCGCCGACCGGGCCGAGAACGTGCGACGGGTCGGGGAGGTCGCACTGCTGCTCGCCGACGCCGGGGTGGTGGCCCTCGCGCCCCTCGTGAGCCCGTACCGGGCCGACCGCGACCGCGTACGGGCCCGCCACGCCGAGGCCGGCGTGCCGTTCCTCGAGGTCCACGTCGCGACCCCCCTCGACGAGTGCGAACGGCGCGACCCGAAGGGGCTCTACGCGAAGGCCCGTGCCGGCGAGCTCACCGGGCTCACCGGCGTCGACGACCCGTGGGAGCCGCCGCTCGCGCCCGACCTGGTGCTCGACTCGGGATCGCCCGGCGAGCAGGCCGACCAGGTGCTCGCCCTGCTCGCCGAGCGGGGGGTCATCGACCCGGGTCGCCCTCCTGGCCCTCCGCTTCGGTGAGGGGGCCGGCGTCCCCCGACCGCTCGGCGTCGGTGACGTCGCCACGTTCGTGGCCCCGGGCCCGCCGTTCGGCGGCATCCTGTAGCGCCAGCCAGGTGCGGCGGAGGCCACCGGCGCGGCGGACGTCGCGCACCACCACGACGACGAGCGCGGCGAACGCCACCCAGAACGCGGCGGCGAACCACCACGGCACGAGGTCGGCGGCGATCACCACGGGGGGCACGCGGTTCGCGCGGGGGACAGGGGCATCGCGGCAGCGTAGGAGCCGCCACCGCACCCGGTCAGGTCCGTAGGATCGGACGAACCGAGTCGCCGGGAGCACGATGCCCGACCACCCGCCATCCCGCCCGGAGCGAGCGTTCCGGGCGCTGCGCCTGCCACGTCGATCGTCGATCACCGTGCTCGTCACGGTGGTGCTCGTCGGCGCGTGGTTCGCGCTCGGCACCCTCGACCGCACGCGCTCGGGCGGCGACATCTTCGACGACCCGATCCGATCGCTCGCCGTCGAGGTCGACCGGGGCGACGTGGAGGTGGCAGGCGACCCGGGTGGCGACACCCTCCGAGTCGAGTGGGACGCGACGTGGCGCCTCCGCGAGCCCACCGTGCGGTGGGCGATCGACGACGGCGCGCTCTTCGGGACCGCGACCTGCGGCCGTGGGGTGCCCGGGGTGACCCGCTGTCGGGCCGACCACCGGCTGACCGTGCCACGACGAGTCGGGCTGCGGATGACCGTGGAGGCGGGTGAGGTGGAGCTCCGCGACCTCGACGCCGACGTCGAGGTCGTCGTCGGCACCGGCGCCGTGTGGGGGCGCGGACTCCGCGGCGACGACGTCGTCGTGCGCACCGGCGGTGGTGACGTCGTCCTCGAGCTCGCCGCGGCCCCGAGCCGCGTCGAGATCTCGACCCTCGGCGGCGACGTCGAGCTCGTCGTCCCCGGCGGCCCCTACCACGTCGAGGTCTCCGCCGCGGGAGGCTCCGTCGAGGTCGACGTGCCGACCCGCCTCGACGCCGAGCCGACCCTGACCGTCGCGTCCGACGGGGGCTCGGTCCTCGTCCGGTCGGGCGACGACGGCTCCGAGCGCCCGTCGAACCGGTAGGGTCCCCGCCGTGCCCTCGACACCGCTCCTCGACACCGCCACGACGCACCTCGACGACATGATCGACCTGCGCCGTCGACTCCACCGTCGCCCCGAGCTGGGCCTCCAGCTGCCCGAGACCCAGGCCGCGGTGCTGGCCGAGCTCGACGGTCTGCCGCTCGAGATCACCACCGGCACCGGGTGCACCTCGGTGGTGGCGACCCTCAAAGGTGCGCGGCCCGGCCGGAGGGTGCTGCTCCGGGGCGACATGGACGCCCTGCCGATGCCCGAGGACACCGGGCTCGACTACGCGAGCGAAGTGCCGGGCACCATGCACGCGTGTGGTCACGACGCCCACGTGGCGATGCTCGTCGCCGCGGCGCGGATGCTCTGCGCGCGTCGCGACGAGCTGGCGGGCGAGGTGCGGTTCATGTTCCAACCGGGAGAAGAGGGGTACCGCGGGGCGGGCGTGATGATCGACGAGGGGGTCACCGACGGCATCGACGGTGCCTTCGCGATCCACATCACCCCGAACGTGCCCTCGGGAATGGTGGTCACCCGTCCGGGCCCGTTCATGGCGTCGGCCGACGAGCTCTTCATCACGGTGCGAGGCCGTGGCGGCCACGCCTCGACCCCCCACTTCACCGCCGATCCGGTGCCGGTCGCGTGCGAGATCGTGCTCGCCATCCAGAGCGCCGTCACCCGTCGGGTCGACGTCTTCGCACCGGCGGTCGTCACCATCACCACCCTCGAATCCGGCACGGCGAACAACGTCATCCCCGAGTTCGCCAAGGTGTCCGGCACGATCCGCGCCCTCTCGGAGGCCACCCGGGGGGCGGTGCACGCCGACATGCAGCGACTCGCCACGGGCATCGCCGCCGCCCACGGGCTCGAGGCCGAGGTCCACATCGACACCCAGTACCCGGTCACCGTCAACGACGCCGGCGTCGCCCAGCTCGTGCTCGAGGTCGCGACCGAGCTCGGGGTGCGCAACGGCGAGGCGCCGGCGCCGGCGATGGGGGCCGAGGACTGGAGCCTCGTGCTCCAGAAGGTGCCCGGCGCCATGGCGTTCCTCGGGGTGTGTCCGCCCGACATCCCCGACGCCCGTCGGGCGCCCGCCTGTCACAGCAACGTCATGCGGCTCGACGAGGAAGCGATGCGCGTCGGCGCGGCCCTCCACGTGGCGATGGCCGAGGCGATGCTCGCCGGCCGGGGGCTCCCCACCACCTGATCGCGCCGCGAGGTCGGGCGCGGCGGTGAGCCGGCCGGGTCAGCGCTCGGAGCCGGCGACCGACTCGGTGAGTTGCTCGTCGTCGACGGCGCTCACCGCACAGGTGACCTCGCGGTCGCCGTCGGCCCAGGATTCTTCGGTGGGGGCGAGCCAGACGAGCGCGAGTTCGGACTCGGCGGCCGAGATGCCGACGAACTCCTCGAAGCCCGGCTCGCAGAGGGCCATCGCGTCGGTGTCGCGCGCCTCGACGCCCGGGAACGGCTCGTCGTCGTCGGCGTCGAGGCGTTCGATGGCGAACACCTCGGCGCGGTGCGGCTCGTCGCACCCGACGAGGGTGACGGTCTCGACGACCGCACCGTCGGCCCCCTCGGACTCGGTGACGTCGAAGCAGTCGCCCACGCCGAGATCGAACGCCGACACCTCGCTGTCGTCGACGGTGGTCGCGGTGGTGTCGTCGGTGTCGTCAGTGGTGTCGGGATCGTCGGTGGTGTCGGATTCGGTGTCGGTCGAGAGGGTGCCGGTGGTCTCGGGAGCGGTGGTGGTGCTGGCCGGCTCGTCGTCGTCGCCCTCGAGGAGCCACCAGACGCCGGCCACGGCGAGGACGAGGAGCAGCACGACCACGAGCACCACCGGCACGACCCAGCCGCGCCGGACGGCGTCGGCCTCGGGGTCGTCGTCGGGCTCGTCGTCGTATCCGCCGACATCGAATCCGTCGGGAAGTGTGGGATCGTCGGCGTCGTCGGGCGGGTCGGCCCAGCGACCCTCCGACGCGGCGCCGGAGCCGCCGGGCTTGGCCTCCGGCGGGTAGTAGAGGCCGTTGGAGGCTCGCCACCAATCGGGTCCCTGGGGTACGTCGCTCACCACCACTCCTCGAGGTCTCGACTCCCGACGAACCTACCCCGGCGGCGAGGGGCCGGCCGTCGACGGCGCTCCACGTGCCGGAGCCGCCGGCTGGTCGGTACCCTCGACGGTGATGGCCAAGGAACCCGGGCGCCCGGCCACGCTGGTCCACAAGATCTGGCGTGCCCACCTGGTGGCGCCCCCCACCCACGACGACGTGGTGGCCGTCGACCGGATCCTCCTGCACGAACGGCAGGTGGGGCTGCTCGCCCGTCACCCGGTCGCCGGCCAACTCGAGGGAGGAGCCCGAGTCGTCGCGTGCGCCGACCAGCAGATGCCCACGTCGCAGCGGGCCCGGGTGCTCCGCGACGCCCAGCACGTGGCCGCCCTCGAGCGGCTCGAGCGCGACACCGACACCCTCGGGGTGCCGGTCTTCGGTCCCGGCGACCCTCGCGCCGGCATCCTCAACGTCGTCGCCGCCGAGCAGGGCCTCGTGCTGCCGGGCCAGCTCGTCGTCGGCGCCGACCCACACGTGGCGACGCTCGGGGCGCTCGGCGTGCTCGCCCTCCGTGTCGACGACCACGAGCTCCCGGAGGTGGTCGCCACCGGCCGACTCCACCGCGACGAGCCCTCGACGATGCGCGTGTCGATCACCGGCCGGCTCGGTGCAGGGGCCACGGCGAAGGACCTCGCCCTCTGGCTCCTCGCCCGCCTCGGTCCCACCGGTGGCCAGGGCCGGGTCGTCGAGCTCGCCGGCGAGGCCGTCCGCGGGCTCGGCATGGAGGGGCGGATGACCCTCGCCAACATGGCCTGCGAGACGGCGGCCGATGCGGTCATCGTCGAACCCGACGCGGTGAGCGCCGACTACCTGGCCGGTCGACCCTTCGCTCCGGCCGAGTGGACGTCGGAGGCCGCGGCGCGCTGCCGGGAGCTGGCCTCTGACGGGGGTGCACCCCGCGACGGCGAGGTCGGCGTGGTGGCCGAGGAGGTGGGGGCCTGGGTCACCTGGGGCACCGGGGCCTGGCAGGCGGCACCGCTCGACGGCGTGGTGCCGAGCCCGCACCGCACCGACCCGGCGCTCGCCCGCGCCGACGAGGAGGCGCTGCGACTCCAGGATCTCCAGCCCGGGACCCCGTTCGACGAGGTCGAGGTCGACCAGGTGTTCATCGGTTCGTGCGCGAACGCTCGCATCGACGACCTCCGCGCCGCCGCCGAGGTCGCCCGGCGGGGCGGCAGGGTCCAGGTCCGTTCGTGGGTGGTGCCCGGCTCGTGGGTCGTGAAGCGCCAGGCCGAGGCCGAGGGCCTCCACCGGGTCTTCCTCGACGCGGGCTTCGAGTGGCGCGAGCCGGGGTGCTCGTTGTGCATCGGGGCGAACGGCGACGCGGTCGCGCCCGGCACTCGTCTCGCGTCCACCGCGAATCGACCGGCCCACGGACGCGTCGGGCCGCGGTCGCGGGTGCACCTCCTCAGCCCGGCGTCAGCGGTGGCCACCGCACTGACGGGGCGCCTGGTGAGCGCCGAGCGACTGGCGCGCTGACCCGCTGGCACGGGTCGGTGGTGGGCCGCCCGGGGCTCGAACCCGGCACCTTGAGATTAAAAGTCTCCTGCTCTACCCGATGAGCTAGCGGCCCGCCGTCAGGTTAGAGGCTCGAGGTGACCGCCCGACCGAGCGCCTGAC
>CAZAVX010000045.1:0-10904 GCA_964488835.1 uncultured Iamiaceae bacterium
TCGTCGACGTGGCATGGAGACGAGGAGTGACGTGATCGTGGTCGGCGGCGGGCTCGCGGGGTGGGTGGCCGCCGCCACCGCCGCGCGAGGTGGAGCGACGGTGACGGTGCTCGACCGCGACGGCATCGGAGGACGGGCCGCGACCGACCGGGTCGACGGGTACCTCCTCAACCGAGGGGCACACGCGCTCTACACCGGCGGGCCCGGGATGCGCGTGCTCACCGACCTCGGCGTGCGGGCGCCAGGTCGTACCCCGTCGAACCGGCACGCCAAGGCACGCATCGGCGACCGGCTCGAACCTCTGCCGCTCGGCCCTGGGTCGCTGCTGCGGACGAGGCTCCTCGGCGGGCGGGCGAAGGCGACGCTCCTCGCCCGCCTCGCCTCGCTGATGCGACGGGACCCCGCCTCGGCCGCGTCGCTCACCATCGACGACCTCCTCGACGACCTCGAGCTCGGCGACGACGCACGGCAGGTGCTCGCCGCGCTGATCCGGGTCGTCAGCTACGTCGCCGATCACGGGAGGGTGTCAGCCGACGTGGCGCTCACCCAGCTCCAGCTCGGCGCACGAGGAGTGCGGTACCTCCATGGCGGGTGGGGTCGCCTCGTCGACGAGCTGCGGGGCGTGGCGAGAGCCCGCGGGGTGCGTGTCGTGCGGGCGGTCGCCACCTCGGTCGCGAGCGACGGCGGCCTCGTCGAGGTGACGACCGCGGAGACGCGCTGGCTGGCCTCCCACGTCGTGCTGGCGACCGGTAGCGCGGCGAGCGCCGCCGACCTGCTCGGCCGGACTCCACCCGAGTGGCAGGTCCTCGGACCGGCGGCCGAGGCGTCGTGCCTCGACGTCGCCCTCGACACCCCCACCGCTCCCCCGCTGACCATCGGCATCGACGAGCCCCTCTACTTCAACTCCCACGAGGTGGCCGAGCTCGCGCCCCGTGGCGGATCGGTCGCGCACGTGATGCGCTACCTGCGTGCCGACGAGGAGTGGCCCGCCACCGAGGGCCGCGCTCGGCTCGAGGACCACCTCCGAGTCGTCGGCGTCGCGCCCGGCTCGGTGCGCCACACCCGCTACCTGCACCGGATGACCGTGACCTCGGCCCTGCCGGTGCCCGAACGCGGCGGCATGGCAGGCCGGCCCGACTGCACATCCACCGGCGACGAGCGCATCACGGTCGCGGGCGACTGGGTCGGCCCCACCGGCAACCTCGCCGACGTGTCGCTCGTCAGCGGAGCCGACGCCGGGCGCACGGCCGCCACACGGGCGCTCCGGGCGGTGGCCCGATGAGCCCGCGGGACGAGCGAGCCGGGCGCGAGCGCGCAGGCCGGCGCACAGCGGCGAGACTGGCCGACGTGCACGACGCCGAGCAGCTCTTCACCGCCGAACGTCCGCGGCTGGTCGGGCTCGCCTACCGCATCCTCGGCTCGCGCACCGACGCCGAGGACGTCGTGCAGGAGGCCTGGATCCGCTACCAGCGCACCGACCCCGACACCATCGACCGGCCCGAGGCGTGGCTCACCACGGTGGTGAGCCGGCTCGCGCTCGACCAGCTGAAGTCCGCCCACCACCGGCGGGCCACCTACGTGGGCCCGTGGCTCCCCGAGCCGGTCCTCACCCCCGACGACCCCTCGGCGACCAACGACGACCCGGCAGAGATGGCAGTGATGGCCGACACCCTCACCTTCGGGTTCCTCCAGGTGCTCGAGGTGCTCGCCCCCGTCGAGCGCGTCGTCTTCCTGCTCGCCGATGTCTTCAAGCTCCCCCACGACCAGATCGCGACGGTGGTCGACCGAGCGCCCTCCGCCACCCGCCAGGTGGCCTCACGAGCACGCCGCAAGGTGCGCGACGCCGAGCCCGTCACCCCCAACCTCGACCCCGAAGCCTCCCGGGTGGTCGAGGCGCTCGTCGCCGCGCTGCTCGCCGGCGACGTCGCCACCGTGGTGCGCCTCGTCGCCGAGGACGCGGTGCTCGTCAGCGACGGCGGTGGGGAGGCCCACGCCGCACGCCGCCCGATCGTCGGACGCGATCGCATCGCACGCTTCGCCCTGAACCTCTCCCGCCGGATCTCGGAGTTCGACGAGGTGGGCGTCGACTTCCAGGTCGCCCGCATCAACGCCGAGCCGGGGCTCGTGATGCGAGTCGGCGGCGAGCTGTTCCTCGCCGCGACGTTCTCGGTCGACGACGACGAGGTGCGGCGCATCCACGTGGTGCGCAACCCCGAGAAGCTCGCCGCCATCGAGCTCGACGGCGACCTGCTGTGAGGCCCCGGGCGTCGGAGCGACGCGCGATCGCGACTCAGCCGTAGAGCTTGGTGTCGAGCTCGCGCACCCTCGCTGCGAGGGCGGCGGCGACCTTCACCGCGATGGCCGGGATCTTCAGCATGAGACCCTTGAACTCGCGGGGATCGAGCACCAGGACGGTCATCGGCGTCGCCGCGGTGACGGTGGCGCTGCGCAGGCCCCCGTCGAGCAGTGCGATCTCGCCGATGCAGGCACCGGGGCCGAGCCGGGCGACCTCCGCGCCGTCGACGGTGACGAGCGCTTCGCCCTCGACGACGATGAACGCCTCGCGGCCGGGCTCGCCCTCGCGGGTGAGCACCTGACCCTCGTCGACCGACATCTCGGTGGTGGCCTTGGAGATCTCGAGCAGCTCCTTGCGGTCGGCGCCGACGAAGAGCGAGACGGAGGCGAGTTGCTCGAGGTGATCAGCCATGGGCCGCAGAGTACCGGGTGTGACATCCGTCATGCTCGACCTCACCCGACCGGTCCCCGGACGCGCCGGTGCCCGGCCACGAGGGCCGGGCACCTGGGAGTCGAGCGTTGCACTCGATCAGACGGTGACGAGGTTCCCTTCCTCCACGACGGGAACGACGTGCGCCTTCTCGGCGAGCTTGGGATCGACCAGCGTCAGCAGCACGATCCCGAGTCCACCGACCGCCAGGCCCATCACGACGATCATCAGGCCGAGGCCGATGACGAGATCGCCGACCTGGAACGCCATGATCGAGGTGTAGAGGCTCGTCCGGAGGGTGGCGGCGTTGAAGGCCGTCTCACGGGCGGGGTCGTCGCGGTCGAGCTCGGAGTAGGTCTTCCCGCCGGTGGCGGCGAGCGCGTGCTCGTTGATGATGTCGGCCATCGACTGGGCGGTGGCCACGTCGTCGACCTGGGCGTTCGGGATCGACGCGTCCTCGGGGGTCACGATGTTCTGAGCGATGAGCTCGGTGCGGACCTGGTCCTTGGCGTCGAACCCGCGGTACACGGTGTAGAAGCCGGCTCCGACGAACACGACACCGAGGAGCAACAGGGCGATGGGGAATGCCTTCTTCATGGGGGTCCACCTCGTTTTCAGTGAGCCGCTTGTTCGGCCTTCACTTGTTGACCATCATCCGGAGATCCTGCGGCGGGTTCCTGAGGCGATGTCCCCTGCTTGCGATGACCTAGGTCCCCTCGCGACCGGGACCCACGGGCCCTCCCCCTCCCCGAAACTCCGAGTGTGAACGGTCGCCCCGCGACCGCTCGGACTCGGAGAATCAGGAATTCGGGGGCGTGGTGACCTAGGGCCCTGGTCGGTCGGGCGGTCGGTCGGCACACTCGGAGACATGTGCGACCACTGCGGCTGTCGAGCCTTCGCCCCCATCGCCGAGCTCACCGCCGATCACGAGCGGATCCTCGAGCTCGCCTGGCAGGTGGCCACCGGCGACCCGGAGGCCCCCGAACGTCTGGCGGCACGCGACGCCCTCGTCACGCTCCTCGGCGTGCACTCGGTGAAGGAGGAGATCGGCCTCTACCCGCAGCTCATCGAGAGCGGCGACCTGGCCGTCGAGGACAACGACCGGCTCGAGGAGGAGCACCGCGAGGTGCACGAGGCCCTCGTGGCCGACCGGTTCGACAAGCGTGAGTACTTCGCTCTCGCCGCCCACATCGAGGAGGAGGAGTCCGAGCTCTTCCCGTTCGCGATGTTCGCGTTCGACGAGGACGAGTGGAACCGCATGGACGCCGCCCACCACGAGGCGTTCCACCGGCTCGGCCTGCCCCACGACCACCGTCACCCGACGGTGGCGGGCTGATCAGGCGAGCCAGCTCCGCACGAGATCGCGCAGCCGCTCGATGCCGTGCCCGGTGGTCGAGCTCACCCACACGACGTCGCCGGGTTCGAGCTGACAGCCGGCGGCGAGCTCGGCCGCCCGACCCGAACGCTTCGAGGGCTTCACCTTGTCGTGCTTGGTGGCCACCACGGTGTGGGGGCGCTCGTGGGCCCGCACCCAGTCGAGCATCTGGACGTCGAGCTTCGTGGGGCCGATCGCCCCGTCGACGAGCACCATGATCATGGCGAGCTCGTCGCGCTCGACGAGGTAGTCCTCCATCATGCGCTGCCACTTCGCCTGCATGTCCTTCGGCGCCTTGGCGTAGCCGTAGCCGGGGCAGTCGACCACGGCGGTGCCGTCGCCCATGGCGAACACGTTGAGCAGGCGGGTCCGGCCGGGGGTCTTCGAGGTCTGTGCGAGGGTCTTGCGGTTGGCGAGGGCATTGAGCAGCGACGACTTGCCGACGTTCGAGCGACCGACCACGGCCACCTCGGCGCGCATGTCGGGCAGCTGGTCGAGGGCCGAGGCCGATTTCACGAAGGTGAGCGGCAGAGGGCGCGACATCGGCTCAGCCTGCTCCGCCGCGTCGCCATCGGTCGAGCTGGCGTCGTTCCCGCTTGGTGGGCCGCCCGGTGCCGCGGTCGCGCACGAGGGTGGGTGTGCGGTCGGATTCGGGCACCGGTGGGGAGTGGTCGACGTAGCACTCCTGGGCGATCGGGGCACCGACCCGCTTGTCGATGACCCGCACGACCTCGACGACCCGAGTGCGGCCGTGGACCCGCGCCTCGACCCGGTCGCCGACCGCGACCTTCGTGGCGGGCTTCGCCGGGCGGCCGTTCACCTCGACGTGGCCGCCCGCGCACAGCGCGGTCGCGTCGGACCTCGTCTTGGAGAGGCGGATCGCCCAGAGATAGCGGTCGATCCGGGTGGACTCCATCGCCCCATCATCGCAGCCGACGCAGCGACAACCGGGGCGCTGAGGCATAACGTCGACCCATGGTGCGTCGCCTCCTGCGATCCCGACTCGGCACCGTCGCCCTCGTGCTGGGCGTGACCTTCCTCGCGATGCAGCTCGTGCCCTACGGGTGGCGGCACCCGAACCCTCCGGTGCGCCTCGACGCCCCCTGGCCGAGCGAGGAGAGTGCCCGCCTCGCCCGGGTGGCGTGTTACGACTGCCATTCCAACGAGACGCGGTGGCCGCTCTACTCCTACGTCGCGCCGATGTCGTGGCTCGTCCGGCGTGACGTCGAGAACGGCCGCGACGAGCTCAACTTCTCGGAGTGGGACCGTGACGCCGACGAGGCCGACGACGCGATCGAGACCCTGCTCGATCGCTCGATGCCACCCCGGCAGTACACCCTCGTCCACCGCGACGCGTCCCTCGACGACCGCGAGCGGGCGATCCTCGTCGACGCCCTCCGCGCGATCGGCGAGGACTGAACGAGGCGCCGCCGACTTCAGCCGGGCGTTCCCCAGCCGCCGCCGCCGGGGGTGAGCATGCGGAGGACGTCGCCGGCGTGGACCCGGATCGTGCACTTGTCGGGCAGCCGCTCGGCCCGACGCTCGTCGCCGCCCGGCAACAGCCAGTTCTCCCCCGGCGCACCCGGCTCGCCGCCCGCCAGACCCCACGGCCGCGACCTCCGACGTTCGGTGATGAGGCTCACCGTGACGTCCTCGAGCATCAGGAGGTCGCGCTCGATGCCCTCGCCTCCAGGGTGACGGCCGGCGCCGCCGCTCCCCTGCCGCAGCGTCGTGCGCAGCACCAGCACCGGGAACGACCGCTCGAGCGCCTCGATCGGCGTGTTCTTCGTGTTGGTCATCGCCGTGTGCACGCCGCTCATCCCCGCGCCGAGCGGCGATCCGCCCTGCCCGCCGCCGACGGTCTCGTAGTACACCCACCCGTCGCCCCCGACGAGCAGGTTGTTCATCGTCCCCTGCGAGGCGGCGCCGACCCGGTCGGGCGCCACCTGGGCGAGCGCGCCGAGGCAGACGTCGGCGATGCGCTGGCTGACCTCGACGTTCCCCGCACCGACCGCGGCCGGCGGGCGCGCGGCCACGATCGAGCCCTCCGGCGCGATCACCTCGACGGCCCGAAAGGTGCCGCCGTTGGCGGGGATGGTCGGGTCGAGCACCGACCGGAGCGCGAAGGCCACCGACGAGACGGTGACCGCCTCGACCGCATTCACGTTCCCACGCCGCTGCGGCGCGCTGCCGGTGAAGTCGAAGGTGACACGGTCGCCGACGACTGCGACCCGCACCTGGATGCGTGCCGGTTCCTGCTGATCGGCGGCGGCACCCGTCGAGTCGACCTCGTCGGCGAAGGTCCACTCGCCGTCGGGGAGCTCGCCGATCGCCGCCCGCATGCGCCGCTCGCCGTAGTCGACGACCTCGTGCAGCGGAGCGTCGGCGAAGCGCGCCAACCGCTCGACCCCGAGCACGTTCGCTCCGACCTGGGCGTCGAGATCGCCCGCCCGCTCCCACGGGGTGCGCGAGTTCGCGAGCACGAGACCACGCAGGCCCCGGTCGAGCAGCGTCGGCGGGATGCGGAGCCCCTCCTGGTGGATCTCGACGGCGTCGGCGGGGATCGAGCCGGGCGCCGCGCCGCCCACGTCGGCGTGGTGGGCGCGGTTCGCCGCGAACCCGAGCAGGCGCCCGTCGACGATGCACGGCGCGACGAGGGTGATGTCGTTGAGGTGGGTGCCGCCCGCAAAGGGGTCGTTCACCACGACCTGGTCGCCGGGCGCCAGCCGATCGCCGAACGCGTCGATGGCTGCCCGCACGCTGGCCGGCATCGAGCCGAGGTGCACCGGGATGTGCTCGGCCTGCACGAGCAGCTCGCCGTCGGCGGTGAACAGCGCCGCCGAGCAGTCGGCCCGCTCCTTGATGTTCGGACTGAACGCCGAACGCCGCAGCACCGCCCCCATCTCCTCGGCCACGCCGGTGAGCCGGCTGATGAGCACCTGGAGCTCGCCCGGATCGAGGCTCATCGCTCCACCTCCCGGCGCATCACGATCGCCCCGTCGACGCCCGGCTCGGCCCGCCACCCCTCGGGCACCCAGATCGTGCAGTCGGCTTCCACGATCGGCGTCGGCCCGACGACCGCTCCTTCGAGGGCGGTGTCGGGGGCGGGGAGGTCGGCCATCGTGAGCGGCGCCGCCTCGGTGGCGGTGGCCCGGATGGCGATGACCTCCACCGGGTCGTCCGGGAGTCGGTAGCCGTTGCGACGGGCGTGCTCGTCCTCGAACTCGGCGACGGTGGGGACCGTGATCTCGTGGCTCTGGCCGACGTAGCGGCAGTCGACCGAGGTGGTGACCGTGGCTCCCCCACCGACGAGCGCGGCCGCGGCCTCGGCGAGCTCGGCCAGCGCGGCGTCGAGCCCGGCGTGGTCACCAGGAGTGGGCCAGCTGCGCACGAGGTCGCGCTGGACCGGGGCGGTGAGGATGCCGACGGCGGAGAGCACGCCTGCCCGTGGCGGGACGATGACCGTGGCGATGCCGAGCGCGTCGGCCAGCTCGGCCGCATGCAAGGGCCCCGCGCCGCCGAAGGCCACCAGCGCGAGCGACCGGGGGTCGACCCCACGCTCGACGGTGACGGTGCGCAACGCCCGCTCCATGTTGGCGTTCACCACCGCGACGACCCCCTCGGCGGTGAGGCCCGCCCGGTCGAGCGCCTGGCGTGCGAGGTCGGCGTCGAGATCGATCCCGCCGAAGGCCGCCCCCGTCGGGATGCGCCCGAGAGCGACGTTGGCGTCGGTGACCGTCGGCTCGGTGCCGCCCTTCCGGTAGCAGGCGGGGCCGGGCACCGCGCCGGCGCTGCGCGGGCCGACGACGAGCGCCCCACCCGCGTCGAGCGAGGCGATCGACCCGCCACCCGCGCCGATGGTGAGCACGTCGAGCGACGGGAACCGCACGGTGAAGCCCGCGACCTCCCGCTGGGCCGCCGGGGCCGGCTGCCCGTCGAGGATGAGGCACACGTCGGTGCTCGTGCCGCCCATGTCGAGGGCGACGGCGTCGGGGCAACCGTGCGCCGCCGCCACCTCCGCGGCGGCGCGCACACCCCCGGCCGGCCCGGAGAGCAACAGCGCGGCGGGCAGCTCCGCCGCGTCGACCGCGGGCAGGAGTCCGCCCGCCGAGGTCATGACGAGGACTTCCGCCGCGGCGTCGTCGAGGCCGGCGAGATAGGAACGCACCCGGGGCCGGAGCGCCGCGTTGACGACCGTGGTGACCGTTCGCTCGTACTCGCGGAACTCCGGCGACACCTCGTGGGAGCAGCACACGTCGAACCCTCGCGAGCGGAGGTGCGCGGCCACCGCCTGCTCGTGTGAGGGGTCGAGGTCGGCGTGCAGGAGGCACACGGCCACCGCGGCGACGTCGGGTCCGATGGCGTCGAGCGCTCCGAGCTCGACCGGTTCCAGCTCGGAGCCGTCGGCGGCGAGCCGACCCGGCACCTCGACGCGGAGCTGGCGCGGCACGAGCGGCTCGGGCCGCCGGACGCCCGGGTCATAGAGAGAGGGGCGGTCCTGGCGGGCGATCTCGATGACGTCGGCGATGCCGCGGCTCGTGACGAGGGCGACGGTGGCGACGGTGCGTTCGAGCAGCGCGTTGGTGGCCACCGTGGTGCCGTGGGCGAGCACCGACACCTGCGGCGCGAGGCGTCGCACCCCCTCGACCACCGCCTCACCCGGCTGGTGAGGGGTGGAGGGCACCTTCGTGATGCGCCCCTCGGCGGTGACGACGTCGGTGAACGTGCCCCCCGTGTCGGTCCCGACCCGCATGGCGACCACCGTAGTGGGAGGTCCACGAGGCGCGATCTCACGATGCGCGCGCCCATCTGCGCGAGGCGTGGGAACGCGGCGGCGGCCCGGCCGAAAAGGGCCGGAATGCCCACTGCGCCTCGGGGGTGGGTGATCGTACGATCTCCCCGGCGGTCGGGGGTTCGACCGCGGAATGCCACGACACGATGATGAGCGACTGGGACATCAGCCCTCGAGTCGCGCGACGACTCCGGAACCGCGACCACCTCGTCGCGCCCGAGCAGGCGGACGACGAGGCGGAGCTCGCCGACGACGTGCCTGCCCCTCGCCCACCCCGCGAGGCCGGCGGTTCGACGACCACCGCCGAGCCTGCACCGAAGCGAGCCGGCACCACCCACTTCTCGATCTGGGATCGTCGCAAGGAACCCAAGCCGGATCCCGAGGCCATCGACATCGAGCAGGAGACGAACCACGCGTGGTGGGCGCAGCGGGAGAACCTCCAGCTGCTCGTGAACCCCAAGAAGCGCGGCGCCGAGGCCCGGGCCCGACGGGCCGCCGAGGCCGCGTTCGCCCCACCCGGCGGCCGCCGCGACCGCTCCCGTCCGGGAGCCGGGCCACGGCCGGCCGGCGCGGGTCGCTCGGGACGCACCGAGCAGAGCCGCACCTCGAGCTCGATGTGGGATCCCTCGCAGGTCTACTCGTGGTCGTCCCCCGCCGAGAGCGGCACGGCGAGCGCGGGGGCCGGCCGCACCGATGCGACCGCCGACGACATCGCCTCGCCCGCTGAGCCGGCCGCGCCCACACCCTGGGACGTGCTCGGGCTGACCTCCGACGCCACCTGGGCCGAGGTGACCCGTCGCCACAAGCAGCTGGCCAAGACCCACCATCCCGACCTCCACGGTGGCGACGAGGCCGCTCGCCGGGCCGCCGAGGTCACGATGTCGGAGATCAACGCCGCGTTCGCCGACCTCCGGCGCATCTACCAGCTCACCAGCGGCATCTGACCGACCCGCGGTGTCAAGTCCGCCCCACGGGGGTAGGACTGGACACGTGCCCGGGGACGAACGCGTCAACGTCTATGACCAGGACGCCGACGAGCCCGTCGACGACGTCTCGGAAGCAGAGGTCGAGTTCGACGAGCGGTACCTCGACGACGCCCCTCTCGGGCCGCGCCCCATCTCGTTCCTCGTCCTCCTCGCCGGGGTCATCGCCGCGAGCCTGATCGTCGGGAGCGTCTTCCTCGAGCGCGTCGGCTCGGCCAGCGTGGACGGCGCGCCGGCACTCGTCGAGGTGCGCGGCCTCGTCGGTGTCTCGTCCGAGCGGGCGGTGAACCTGCTCACCGACGACGGCTTCGAGGTCTCGATCGTCGAGATGCAGAACGAGTCGGTGCCCCCCGGCGTGGTGATCCACCAGCGACCCCTCGCCGGTGAGCGCATCGAGGTCGGCAGCACCGTCGAGCTCACCGTCAGCGCGGGCGACGACTTCACGATCGTCCCCGACATCCGGGGCTCGCCCGAGGAGGAGCTCGACATCCTCCTCATCACCCACGGCCTCGGCCGCGGCGAGGTCACCTACCGGGAGGACGACCGGGCCGTCGACGAGATCATCGATCAGGACCCCGCCCCCGGCGAGCTCGTGCCGCGCGGCTCCACGGTGGCCGTCGTGCTGTCGTCCGGTCCGCCGATGGTCGAGATCCCCGACGTGCGCAACCTGCCCCAGGAAGAAGCCGTGAAGGTGCTCCGCGACGCCGGCTTCGTCGTCGCCGTCGACGACCGTCGCTCCTACTCGGTGCGACGCGGCCACGCGATGTCGACCGACCCCGAGGACGAGGCGCCGCGCGGGAGCCGCATCGTGCTCTACGTGTCGTCCGGCGCACCCCCGGCCACCACCGCACCCCCGACCTCCGAGCCCCCCGGCGACGACGGTGGTGGTGGAGGAGGAGAAGAAGAAGAAGGCGGCGGCGGTGGCGACACCACGACCCCGACCACCAGCCCCGGAGGCGAGCGCCCCTCACCCGGCGGCGGCGGTCCCGGTGGCGGTGGACCCGGTGGCGGTGGACCCGGCGGCGGTGG
>CAZAVX010000045.1:11004-21174 GCA_964488835.1 uncultured Iamiaceae bacterium
CCTGAGCGACGCCCCGGTTCAGCCCTCGACGGGAGGTTCGAGGTACCAGACTTCGTCGCCGAGGTGATCCTCGAGGCTCGCGGCCAACCGGCGGAACGTCGGGGTCGTGCGATCCCACACGAGGATCGCCGCGGCCACGTTGCGGGCGATCCACGCATCGCGGCGGGCGAGCGAGCCGCCCGCGGCCTGGGTGGTGGCCGGCACCTTCTGCTCGAGGGTGACCACCTCGGCTGACGCCTCGCAGAGCTCGGCGAACCGTCGACGGGACGCGGGCGGCCACTTCGCGTCGGGATCGGGGTGCGGCAGGACCGCCACCACCGGGATGCCGAGCTCGAGCGCCGCCTCCGCCCCGAGCTGTTCGGCACCGAGGCGCAGGCCCGACACGACCACCAGCTCGGGATCGAGCGCGCGCCGGGCGGCGAGGATCTCGCCGAGCCTCGCCCGCACGGCGTCGGCGATCGGGTTGTCGTCGTACCCGCCGAGCTCGGGGGGCCGGTGGCCGAACACCGCCACGCCGTGCTCGGCGATCGGCAGCGCGGGCAGGCGGCCGTCGCGCCGCACGCCGGCGTGGGGCGCCCCCGCCGCCCCGGTGGGGTCGGCCGGCAGCATCGCGGGATCGGGGAGCGTGGCGCCCGTGCGCCCCCGCTGTTCGAGCGCGGCGGCGACGGCGAGACGGTCGGCGAGGTCGTTGAGCGGGTCGCCGTCGTGCCCCTTCACCCACCGGAACGTGACGTCGCCGCGCTCGAGCACGAGTTCGACGAACGGCTCCCAGAGGTCGCGGTTCGCGACCGGCTGCTTCTTCGAGTTCAGCCAGCCCCGACGCCGCCAGCCCTCCCACCACCGATCGCGGAAGCAGTTGACGACGTAGGTCGAGTCCGACACGACCTCGATCGGACCACGCGCCGCTCGTACCGCCTCGAACGCCGCGGTGATCTCCATGCGCTGGTTCGTCGTGCGCGGGTCGGCGCCACTCGCCCATGCACCGTCGGGTCGGACCCAGGCCCATCCACCGGGGCCCGGGTTCCCGCGGCAGGCACCGTCGGTGTAGGCGACGAGGGTCATCGCAGCGAGCATGGCACAGGCGCGCCGACACCTCGGCAGTCGGGCCCGCGCACTCCGAACCGTCTCGGTAGGGTGAGGGTGCCTGCGTGCACCCCCCTCTCACGGAGGACCCACAAGTGATCATCGACGGCTTCGTCCAGCAGCTCCCCGACATCGACCCCACCGAGACCGAGGAGTGGTTGGCCTCCCTCGATGCGGTCGTCGGCGCCCGCGGCTCCACCCGAGCGCGCTATCTGCTCTCCAAGCTCCTCATCCGCGCCCGCGAGCTCCAGGTGGGTGTGCCGGCATCGGTGTCGACCCCCTATGTGAACACCATCCCGCGCGAGCAGGAGCAGTGGTTCCCCGGCGACGAGACCATCGAGCGCCGCATCCGCCGCTTCATCCGCTGGAACGCCGCGGTGATGGTCATCAAGGCGAACCACGCCGCCGACGGCATCGGCGGCCACCTCTCCACCTTCGCGTCGTCGGCCTCGCTCTACGAGGTCGGCTTCAACCACTTCTTCCGCGGCAAGGAGGACGGGCTCGCCGGCGACCAGGTCTACATCCAGGGTCACGCAGCACCCGGCATCTACGCCCGGGCCTACCTCGAGGGTCGTCTCACCGACGACCAGCTCGACCGGTTCCGCCGCGAGATCGGCGGCGGTGGGCTCTCGAGCTACCCGCACCCCCGGCTGATGCCCGACTTCTGGGAGTACCCCACGGTGTCGATGGGGCTCGGTCCCATCAACTCGATCTACCAGGCCCGGTTCAACCGCTACCTGCTCAACCGGCGCATCGACGACACGAGCCAGAGCCGCGTGTGGTGCTTCCTCGGCGACGGTGAGGTCGACGAGCCCGAGACGCTCGGCTCGATCTCCCTCGCCGCCCGCGAGCGCCTCGACAACCTGATCTGGGTCGTCAACTGCAACCTGCAGCGCCTCGACGGCCCGGTGCGCGGCAACGGCAAGATCATCCAGGAGCTCGAGGCGATCTTCCGGGGCGCGGGGTGGAACGTCATCAAGGTGGTGTGGGGCTCCCGCTGGGACGAGCTGCTCGCCCGCGACGTCGACGGCGTGCTGCTCGAGAAGATGAACCGCACCGTCGACGGCGAGTTCCAGCGCTACGCCGTCGAGTCCGGCGACTACATCCGCGAGCACTTCTTCGGCCCCGACCCGCGGCTGCGCAAGATGGTCGAGCACCTCAGCGACGACGACCTGCGCATGCTGCCCCGCGGCGGCCACGACCACCGCAAGCTCTACGCGGCGTACAAGGCGGCCACAGAGCAAGAAGGTGCGCCCACCGTCATCCTCGCCAAGACGATCAAGGGCTGGGCGCTCGGGCCCGACGTCGAGGGCCGCAACGCCACCCACCAGATCAAGAAGATGACGATGGCCCAGCTGCGCGAGCTGCGCGACCGGCTCGGGCTGCACGACGACATCCCCGACGGCGCGCTCACCGACGACGCCGATCCGCCCTACATCCGGTTCAAGCCCGACTCGGTCGAACACCAGTACCTGATGGAGCGGCGCAAGGCACTCGACGGGCCCGTCCCCAGCCGGGTCGTGCGCGCCAAGCGTCCGCTCGTCCCCGCCACCGACGGCCCCTTCAAGGAGCTCTACGAGGGGTCGGGCGAGCAGGCGGTGTCGACGACGACGGCGTTCACCCGCCTGCTCCGCAACCTGATGCGCGACGGCGAGTTCGGCACCCGGGTCGTCCCGATCATTCCCGACGAGGCCCGCACCTTCGGGATGGACGCGATGTTCCGGGAGTTCAAGATCTACGCGTCCCAGGGCCAGCTCTACGAACCGGTCGACGCCCAGCTCCTCCTCTCCTACACCGAGGCCCAGGACGGCCAGATCCTCGAGGAGGGCATCACCGAGGCCGGCTCGATGGCGAGCTTCACCGCGGCCGGCACCTCCTACACGGTGCACAGCACCCCGATGGTCCCGTTCTTCACCTTCTACTCGATGTTCGGGTTCCAGCGGGTGGGCGACCTGATCTGGGCCGCGGCCGATGCTCGCGCGAAGGGCTTCATGCTCGGCGCCACCGCCGGGCGCACCACCCTGCTCGGCGAGGGGCTCCAGCACCAGGACGGGCACAGCCACGTGCTCGCGGCCACGGTGCCCACGATCCGGGCCTACGACCCCGCGTTCGCCTACGAGATGGCCACCATCATCCGCCACGGCATCACGCACATGTTCGGCGACGGCAGCCCCGGCGCCGGCGAGGACGTGATGTACTACCTCACCCTCTACAACGAGAACTACCCGATGCCCCCGAAGCCGGACATCCCCGACATCGACCGGGGCATCGTCGAGGGCCTCTACCGGTGGGCCCCCGCACCCGAGGGCACCACCCACAAGGCCACGATCCTGTTCTCGGGAAGCATGCAGGGCGGCGCCCGCCAGGCCCAGGTCGAGCTCGCCGAGCATTTCGGCGTCGGGGCCGAGCTGTGGAGCGCCACCTCCTACAAGTCGCTGCGCGACGACGCCTTGTCGGCCGAGCGGTGGAACCGACTCCACCCCGGCGAGCAGGGCCGCACGCCACGGGTCACCGAGCTGCTCGCCGAGGGCGAGGGGCCGGTCGTGGCCGTCACCGACTACATGACCCTCGTCCCCGACCAGATCGGTCGGTGGGTGCCGCGCACGTTCGTGCCCCTCGGCACCGACGGCTTCGGGCGCAGCGACACCCGGGAAGCGCTCCGCCGCTTCTTCGAGGTCGACACCGGCCACATCGTCGTCGCCACCCTGTGGGGCCTCGCACGGGACGGTGTCATCGAGTCGAGCGTCGTCGACGAGGCCATCCGCCGCTACGACATCGATCCCGACGCTGCCGATCCCCGAACCAACTGGCCCGAGGACTGACACGTGCCCACGCCCACCATCCCCATCACCGGAGACCCCGACGCCGACGCGTTGCTCGTCGACGATCCGCTCGCCCTCGTCATCGGCATGCTGCTCGACCAGCAGGTGTCGATGGAGCTCGCCTTCGCCGGACCGGCGAAGCTGCGAGAGCGCCTCGGCGACCGATTCACCGCCGAGGCCATCGCCGAGATGGATCCCGACGAGTTCGAGGCGGTGTGCCGGGAGAAGCCCGCGATCCACCGCTTCCCCGCGTCGATGGCGACCCGGATCCAGGAGCTGTGCCGGCATCTCGTCGAGCACTACGACGGCGACGCCGCGCAGGTGTGGACGGGGGTGAGCGACGGCGCCACCCTCCACGAACGGGTCTCGAGACTGCCGGGATTCGGTGCGGAGAAGACGAAGATCTTCATCGCCCTCCTCGCCAAGCGGCTCGGCACCGCGCCGGCGGGGTGGGAGGAGGTCGCCGCACCGTTCTCCGACGGCGTGCCCCGCTCGATCGCCGACGTCGACTCCCCCGAGTCACTCCTCAAGGTGCGCGAGTGGAAGAAGGCCCAGAAGGCGAAGGGCAAGTCGAAGCAGGACTGAGGGGGCGCGGTCTCGGGTAGGCCCTCGGCATGCCAGACCCGCATCACAACGAGCCACCCGACCAGCAGCCCGGACACCATCCCGAGCACGAGCAGGACAAGCCCGACCTCGACGCGTTCGCCGAGCGGTTCGGCGCGCGGCCTGCCGAGGACGACTCCGAGGAACCCGGCCCCCGGGAGGGGGCGGGCGGTGGCACGTCCCCGCTCGACACCGTGTGGTCGGTGGCTGCCGGGGCACGGGACCTGGCCGAGCCCGTCGCTCGCTTCGTGCAGACCAGCGTCGGTCGTGTCGTCCACACCATCGAGGACCGGCGCACACTGGTCGACCGAGTCGACCGACTCGAAGCACAGGTCGAGGCCCTCGGTGCTCGGCTCGACGAGATGAGCCGAACCGGCCGCTGATCGTCACGCGACCGTCACTGGACGTCGCCCCGGCTCTCGTTCAATGATTGAACGATGAGCCGCCCGTCCACCCCGCCCGCACCCGATCGCCCCACCGCCGACACCACCAGCGATCCGCAGGTGCCGTGGGCGACGCTCTTCATCAGCAGCCTCGCGGTGTTCGCGGTGTTCCTCGACACCTCGGTGCTGTTCGTCGCGTTCCCGTCGATCACCGAGTCGTTCCCCGACGTGGCGCCCGCCGAGCTGTCGTGGATCCTCAACGGGTACACGATCATCTTCGCCGCGCTGCTCGTCCCCGCCGGCCGCGCCGCCGACCGACGGGGCCACAAGGCCACGTTCCTCGCGGGATCGACGCTCTTCACCGTGGCGTCGCTCGCCTGTGCGATCGCCCCGAACCCCGCGGTGCTCGTCCTCGCCCGGCTCGTGCAGGGCCTCGGCGCGGCGATCCTCCTCCCCTCCTCGATGGCGCTCGTCCTCCGCGGCACGCCCCACGCCAAGCTCCCGTTCGCCCTCGCGGTGTGGGGTGCCACCGGCGCGGTCGCCGGCGCCCTCGGGCCGACGCTCGGCGCGGCGCTCGTCGAGGCGGGCGGCTGGCGTGCGGTGTTCCTGATCAACCTGCCGGTGGGCGTCGTCACCGTGCTCATGGGCCGGCGCGTGTTCGCCGAGTCCCGCGACCCGTCGGCGAACGTGCCGGCGCCCCTCGGCGTCGTGCTGTTGATGATCGCCTCCGCACTCGTCAGCTTCGGTCTGGTGCGCGGCGAGGACTGGGGCTGGACCGACAGCCGCACGGTGACCGCCGTCGTGCTCGGCCTCGCCACCCTCGGCCTCTTCGTCGTCCACCAGCGCCGCACCGACGCCCCCACCATCGACCCGGCGCTCTTCGCCATCGGCAACTTCCGGTGGGCGAACGCCGCGACGTTCGTGTTCGCCACGGCGTTCTCCGCCATGTTCCTCTCGAGCATCCTCTTCCTCACCACGGTGTGGGGCTGGTCGATCATCGGTGCCGGCTTCGGCGTCGCTCCCGGCCCGCTGCTCGTCGCCTGCCTCGCCCCCTTCATGGGGCGCACCGCGGGGCGCATCGGACAGCGGCCGATGATCGCCCTCGGCGGTCTCCTCTATGCGATCGGTGGCGCCTGGCGCCTCGTCATGCTCGGCCCCGAGTCGAACTACGTCGTCGAGTACATGCCGTCGATGCTCTTCACCGGGCTCGGCGTCGCGCTCTGCCTGCCCCAGCTGTCGAGCACCGTCGGCCAGGCTCTCCCGCCGAACCGCAGCGGGGTCGGCAGTGCGGTCAACCAGGCGTTCCGCCAGTTCGGCGGCACCTTCGGCGTCGCCCTGACGATCGGCTTCCTCGCCGCGCCACGTGGCATCGCCGACGCGCTCGCCGGCTTCGACCGGGTGTGGTGGCTCATCATCGGCGGGGGCCTCGGCGTGAGCGCCCTCGCACTCCCGCTCCGCACCTCACCGGCGACGCGCCCTGCGCCGAGCGCGCCCACACCGGACATCGCCCCCGCACCGGCGGTCGGTGACTGACGTGGTGCGCCGTGCCTCGCTCTCGCACATGGAGTGTTCGGTCGCGAAGTCGGCCGACCTCGTCGGCGACCCCTGGTCGCTCGTCATCGTCCGCGATGCGCTGCTCGGGGTCACCCGCTTCGAGGACTTCCACCGGCGCCTCGGCACACCTCGCGCGACGCTCACCCAACGGCTCCGCTCGCTCGTCGACTCGGGGATCCTCGAGAAGGTCGACGGCGAGTACCGCCTCACCCCGAAGGGCCGCGCCCTCCGCCCCGTCATCATCACCCTCATGCGGTGGGGCGACGCGTGGGTGCGCGACGACGAGCCACCGACCCGCATCGTCGAGTCCGGCACGGGACGCCCGATCGATCCGGTGCTCGTCGATCGCGAGACCGGCACTCCGCTCGACGACCTGCGGGTGCAGGCCGAGGGTCCGATCGTCGAGGGCCTCCCCCGCCGCGACCGGACACCGCTCTGATCCGGCTCAGCCGGCGGCGAGCTCGGCGATCCGTGCCCCGGTGACCTCGGCGAGGCGGCCGGGCAGCACCCGGAACACGTGGTGGGGGGTACCGGCCGCCGCCCACACGATGTCGAAGCCCAACAGGTCCTCGTCCATGAACGTGCGCAGGCTCGTGGCGTGACCGAGCGGCGGCACACCCCCGATGGGGTAACCCGTCGCCTCACGCACCCGGTTCGCGTCGACCCGCGCCACCACCTCGCCGCCCGCGGCCGTGGCGAGCTTCGACTCGTCGAGGCGGTTCGGCCCGCTGACGAGCGCGACGACGACCTCGTCGTCGACGGCGAAGACGAGCGACTTCACGATCTGACCGACCTCGACCCCGATGGCCGCGGCAGCGTCCTCGGCGGTGCGCGTGCCCTCGGGGTACTCGAGGATCTCCACCTCGAGCCCGAGCGCTCGCGCGGCCTCGGCGACGCGAACGGCGTTGGGATGACTCATCGTGCACTCACTCCTCGGTGTGTCTCAGGATGCCACGCGCTGGTGGCGCTGGCGTTCGAGCCAACCCAACAGCACGGCGATGGCACGTGGATCGTGGCGGAGCTGGTGGCCGGCACCCTGGATGATGCGCAGCTCGGCCGCGCCGTGTGCGTCGCAGGTGACGCGGGCGTCGAACACCGGCACCGATTCGTCCTCGGACCCGTGCACGACGAGCAGCGGCCGCGGCGCGAGCGCCGACGCGGAGGCGACCGCCCGGATCTCGCGCAGCTCCCGGGCCCACGCGTCGAGCGAGGGCGGGAAGTTCGGATCGGTGATCGCTTGCTGCTCGCGTGCGTGGTCGAGCAGACGGCGGGGATGGCTCGCCCAGTCGTCGAAGTCGGCGGGTGCGGCGAGGGCGGCCACACCGGCCACCCGCTGGTCGGCGGCGGCCGCACAGATCGACAGGGCACCACCCGTGCCGAAGCCTGCCGCCCAGACCCGGTCGACCCGCGGATGCTGGTGCAGCTGCTCGAACGCAGCGAGGGTGTCGCGCAGCCATCCACCGAGGGAGAAATTGCCCTCCGAGCGCCCACAGCCCCGATAGGTGAAGCACATGGCGACCCACCCCATCTCGTTCGCCATCCGGTCGGCGAGCTCGGGATAGGTGCGGGCCGAGTTCGCCCCGCCACCGATGCCGGCGGGGAACCCGTGGCAGATCACCACGCCGGGGCGCCGACCCCCACCGCCCGGCGGTTCGGCGAGGTGGCCGACGAGCTCGTTGCCGTCGACGGTGAAGCGGTGCTCGCTCACGCGTCGACGGTGGCGTGCCCCTTCCACAACCGGTAGCCCCGGTTGCGGGCCTCGGCCAGGGTGTCGGGGCCGAAGCAGAGGAACGTCTCGGCTTCCATCAGCTCGGCGATCACCTCGGGGTCGACGTCGTCGGCGTCGAGGTCGTAGACGACCTGGGTGCGCTTGTCGCCGACGAATCGGTGGTGTTCGAAGCGTGTGGGCCGTTCCATGTCCCGCAGCATAGGCGCCGCCGCGACCACCATCGATCGGGGCCGGGACGCGAATCGGGGAGGTGCACTCGGCACCTCCCCGATCCTTCACACTGGTTGACCCGGACGACGTTGGATACCAGGTGGGACCAGCTCCCGGCCGTCGGCTCCGAGGGTGGATGGCGGGTATTCGCCAGGCGGTCCAGCGGGCCGATCTAGCGGCCAGCCACCTCCGAGGTCCCAGACATCATGTGACTACTCAGCTGGACCACCTCCTTTCTTCGGTGCCCGACACTGTACCGGAGCACGACCGGGAAGGGGTGGCAGTTTCAGGCCGGGGCGTCTGGCGTCGAGTCGGGCCGAACGTCGGCGGGACCACCGAGTGCCCCGATCGCCTCGAAGTACGCCATCTGCGCGTCGACGACCGCCCGCGCGTGGTCGGGCTCGATCGCGATGCCGACGTCGGCCGCCCGGGCGACGATCTCCGCGACGGCCTCCTCCGGCGAGACGACCGCGACCTCGTCGCCATCCTCTCCCGCCGTCGTGGCCACCCCCCGGGCGTGGAGGTGGTCGTGGAGGAGTCGGAGGATGCGCCGCACGTCGTCGTAGCTGAGCTCGGCCGTCAGCTCGCTCGGCAGGGCCTCGGCGACGAACTCGAGGGACTGCTCGGCGTCGAACACCACCCGCTCGTGGGAGCGGGCGAGACCGGCGGTGACCGTGCCGATCGCGGCGGCGGCGATGGCGAAGACGATCAGCCCGCCGAGGATCCAGAAGACGACGGTCATCGCCGGCGAGTGTACCGACAGGTCCCGACCACGATGTCAGCACCGGCACCGCCTGTTAGGCTCGCCTAACTCCACACGCGAGAAGGGACCCCGATGACCGTACGCCCCCTGCACACCCTCGAGGTGCTGCGCACCGAGCGCCTCAGCCCCCACCTCGTGCGGGTCGTGATCGGCGGACCGGAGTTCGACGACGTCGTCGACGTCGGTCACGTCGACCGCTACGTCAAGCTCGTGATCCCCCGACCGGGCGTCACCTACCCCGAGCCGTGGTCGGTCGAGACGATCCAGGCCACGCTCCCCCGCGAGCACTGGCCTGCGATCCGCACCTACACCGTGCGACGCTACGACCCCGATGCCCGCGAGATGTGGCTCGACATGGTCGTCCACGGCGACGAGGGCATCGCCGGCCCGTGGGCGGCGAACGCGAAGCCCGGCGACGTCGTGCGCTTCCGCGGCCCGGGCGGCGCCTACACGCCCGACCCCACCGCCGACTGGCACCTGCTCGCGGGCGACGCGGCCGCCCTGCCCGCCATCGCCGCCGCACTCGAAGCCATTCCCACCGACGCGGTCGTCGAGGCGTTCATCGAGGTCGACGAGCGCGCCGACGTGCTCGACCTCGACCACCCCCCGCAGACCTCGCTGCGGTGGCTCATCCGCGCCGAGGGCGATCCGGGCTTCGCCGACGCCGTGCGGTCGATGCCCTGGCGACCCGGCCGCGTCCACGCCTTCGTCCACGGCGAGCTCCACGACACCCGCTCGCTGCGCCCGCTGCTGCTCGAGCGCGGCGTCGCGCGAGCGGACCTCTCGCTGTCGGGCTACTGGCGGCGCGGCAAGGACGAGGACGGCTTCCAGAAGGAGAAGCACGAGCTCAACACGGCCGACCAGGCCGCCGAAGTGGGCGCGCCGGCCGCGAGCTGAGCCCGGACGCGCCGGTGGCGCAGCCCGAGGGCTGCGCCACCGGTTGCACCGTCGGAGACGGTGGCTCGGTAGTCACCTTACCAGCAATTCTTCCTTCTACCTTAATATAACCATCATTAATGAATT
>CAZAVX010000046.1:0-3281 GCA_964488835.1 uncultured Iamiaceae bacterium
CGATCCTCACCTACGTCGGCGAGTACGACGACCGGGCCGTCGCCGAGGCCATCCGCCGCGAGTTGCTCCGCGAAGGACAAGTGTTCTTCGTGCACAACCGGGTCCGCGACATCGAGCGGGTCGCCGCCGACCTCCGCGAGCTGGTGCCCGAGGCCCGCATCGCCATCGCCCACGGCCAGATGGACGAGGGCACCCTCGAACAGGTGGTGCTCGACTTCTGGGAGGGTGAGTTCGACGTCCTCGTGTGCACCACCATCATCGAGTCGGGCATCGACATGCCCACCGTCAACACCCTCGTCGTCGACCGCGCCGACCTCCTCGGCCTCGGCCAGCTCCACCAGCTCCGTGGCCGGGTCGGCCGTGCCGGCCAGCGGGCCTATGCGTACCTCTTCTTCCCGCCCGAGCGGGCCCTCACCGAGGAGGCCTACGAGCGCCTCAAGACGATCGGCGAGGCCACCGAGCTCGGGTCGGGGTTCAAGATCGCCATGCGCGATCTCGAGATCCGCGGCGCCGGCAACCTCCTCGGCACCGGCCAGAGCGGCCACATCGCCGCGGTGGGCTACGACCTCTACTGCCAGATGGTCACCGAGGCGGTCGCCGAGCTGAAGGGCGAGGAGCCGAAGGAACCGGCCGAGATCAAGATCGACGTCCCCGTCGCCGCCTCGCTGCCCACCGACTACGTGGCGAAGGAGAACCTCCGCCTCGAGGCCTACCGCCGCCTCGCCGCGGTCACCTCCGAAGCCGAGGTCGACGACATCCGCGCCGAGTGGGAGGACCGCTACGGCCCGGTGCCGCCGCCCGCCGAGGCGCTCCTGCACGTGGCTCGCCTCCGTGCCGAGTGCGTGCGCACCGGCGTGCGGGAGGTGGTCGTCACACCGGGGCCGGGCTTCGGCGGTCCGAAGCACGTCGTGCGGCTCACCCCGCTCCCGCTCCTCCTCAGCCAGCAGCTCCGCCTCAAGCGTCTGTTCCCCGGCTCGGTCTACAAGGAGGACATCGCCCAGGTGCAGGTCGGCGTGAAGGGCGGCGCCGACCTCGTCGAGGCCGTCGTGCTGTTCCTCCGCACCATCGTCCCCGAGGAGCAGCAGGCCGCCGGGTGACTGGTGGACCACCCGGCTGCTCCCTAGCATGCAACCCTCGTGACCCGTCTTCGCGCTTCCCTCGTCCCGATCCTCGTCCTCGTCGCCGCACTGGTGCTCGGCGCCTGCGGCGACTCGGAGTCCGACGCCGCCGCCACCGTGAACGGGGTGACGATCGACGACGCCGAGTTCCGCGACGAGCTCGACATCCTGCGCGACCACCCCGAGTTCGCCCTGAACGCCCTCAGCGCGCAGGCGACCAGCTCGTCCCCCTCGGTGATCGACCAGGGCTTCGCCGCGTCGGTGCTGCGCACCCGCATCTTCGCGAGCCTCGTCGACCAGGAGTTCCAGCGCCGCAACCTCACCATCACCGACCAGGCCCGCGCCGAGCTCGAAGAGACCGCCGGCGAGCAGTTCCTCGCCCTCCTCGACGAGCTGCCCCAGGACTACGCCGACGGGTTCCGCACGTGGAACGCCCAGCTCGTCGTGCTGCGCGACCACCTCGAGGCCGAGGCGCTCGCCCGCCCCGACAGGGTGAGCGACGACGAGGTGCGCCAGTTCTACGACGACTACCAGGCGCTGTTCACCCAGGAAGAGGTGTGCGCCCGGCACATCCTGCTCGAGACCGAGGCCGAGGCCGACGAGGTCATCGCCGAGCTCGACGCCGGGGCCGACTTCGGCGAGCTGGCCCAGGAGCGCTCCACCGACCCCTCCGCCCAGACGAACGCCGGCGACCTCGGCTGCACCGGTCCCGGCCTCTACGTGCCCGAGTTCGAGGCCGCGGTGTGGGAAGGCCCCGTCGGCGAGGTGCAGGGACCCGTGCAGACCGACTTCGGTTTCCACGTCATCGTCGTCGACAGCCGTGGCGTGCCCGGCTTCGAGTCGATCGAGCCGGCCATCCGGTCGTTCCTCGAGTCGGAGGCCTCCCGTCAGGGCCAGCCGATGCTCGAGTTGCTCATCCAGCGGATGATGCTCACCGCCGACATTTCGGTGAACCGCAAGTACGGCGTGTGGGACGCCGAGACGCTCTCGATCGTGCCGGCGTCCTCCACCACGGCGGACGGCACCGGGTCGTGACCCCCCGGGTCGTGGTCGTGGGGCTCGGCCCCGCCGGCCCCGATCTGGTCACCGGTGCGGCGCTCGACGCCATCGCCGCGGCGCGCCATCGCTACCTGCGCACCACCCGGCACCCCGCAGCCACGGTGGTGCCCGACGCGGTGAGCTTCGACCACCTCTACGAGACGAGCGACTCGATGGAGGAGGTGTACCGACGCATCGTCGACGAGCTCGCCGCCGCGGCCCACACCCACGGCGAGGTGCTCTACGCCGTGCCCGGTTCGCCGGCGGTGGCCGAGCACACCGTCGAGCTGCTGCTCCTCGACGACCAGCTCGAGGTGGAGGTCGTGCCGGCCCTCTCGTTCCTCGACCTGGCCTGGACCCGCCTCGGGGTCGACCCGGTCGCGGTCGGCGCACGCATCGTCGACGGCCACCGCTTCGCGGTGGAAGCGGCCGGCGAGCGCGGTCCGTTGCTCGTCGGCCAGTGCGACCGGGTGAGCGTGCTCTCGGACATCAAGTTGTCGGTCGACGATCCGCCCGAGCTGCCCGTCACCGTGCTGGCCCGCCTCGGTCTCCCCGACGAGCGCATCGAGCAGGTCGCCTGGGACGACCTCGACCGCACCGTCGAGCCCGACCACCTCACCTCGCTGTGGATCCCCGAGCTCGCGGCGCCGGTCGCCGGGGAGGTGCAGCGTTTCGACGAGCTGGTCGCCCGCCTGCGGGTCGAGTGCCCGTGGGACCGCGAGCAGACCCACCGCAGCCTCTCCCGCCACCTCCTCGAGGAGGCCCACGAGGTGCTCGAGGTGCTCGACGGCTTCCCCGACGACGGCGAGGGCACCGACGACCTCTACGACGACCTCGAGGAGGAGCTCGGCGATCTGCTGTTCCAGATCTGCTTCCACACCCGGCTCGCGAGCGAGGCGGGGCGGTTCACCCTCGCCGACGTGGCGCGACGCATCCACGACAAGCTGGTCGGTCGCCACCCGCACGTCTTCGGCACGCTCGAGGCCGGCACGGTCTCAGCCGACACCGCCGACGAGGTGATCGGGAACTGGGAGCAGATCAAGAAGGCCGAGAAGGGGCGGACCTCGGCGTTCGAGGGAATCCCCGTCTCGCTACCCGCGCTCGCCTACGCGGCGAAGGTCGAGA
>CAZAVX010000046.1:3381-7270 GCA_964488835.1 uncultured Iamiaceae bacterium
GGGGAGCTGCTCTACGAGACCGTGCGCCGTGCTCGCCGGGCCGGGCTCGACCCGGAAGAGGCGCTGCGGGTCGCCACCCGCCGGCGTCGCGAGGCCTACGAAGCGGCGGAGCTCGCGGCCGAGGGCGCGGCGGAGGGCGCGGCCGACCCCGACGGTTCGGGGGATCTGTCCGCCTCGTGACACTGCGTGCAACAATCGTTGCCACCCCCCAGACGGCCGGAACAGGAGCACACCTTCGACGATGAGCGCGATCGACTACGTGGTTGGCCGCGAGGTTCTCGACTCGCGTGGAAACCCCACCGTGGAGGTGGAGGTGGTCCTCGAATCCGGCGCGCGGGGCCGTGCCATCGTCCCCTCGGGTGCCTCCACCGGGCAGTTCGAGGCGGTCGAGCTGCGTGACGGAGGTGACCGCTACGTCGGCAAGGGCGTCCTCACCGCGGTCGGCCACGTGAACGGCGAGATCTTCGAGGCCATCGACGGGTTCGACGCCCTCGACCAGCGTCTCGTCGACACCACCCTCATCGATCTCGACGGCACCCCGAACAAGGGGCGCCTCGGCGCCAACGCCATGCTCGGCGTCTCCCTCGCGGTGGCCAAGGCCGCGGCCGACGACCAGGGCGTTCCCCTCTACCGCCACGTGGGCGGGGTGAACGCACACGTGCTGCCCGTGCCGATGCTCAACGTGTTGAACGGCGGCGCGCACGCCGACAACAGCGTCGACTTCCAGGAGTTCATGATCATGCCGGTCGGCGCCGCCTCGTTCTCCGAGGCGCTGCGCTGGGGCACCGAGACCTACCACACCCTCAAGCGGGTGCTGCACGACAAGGGCCTGTCCACCGCGGTGGGCGACGAGGGCGGCTTCGCTCCCGACCTCGCGAACAACGAGGCCGCGGTGCAGCTGCTGCTCGAGGCCATCGAGGCCGCCGGATTCACCCCCGGCGACGACATCGCGATCGCCCTCGACCCCGCCACCACCGAGCTCTACCGCGACGGCAGCTACGTGCTCGAGGGCGAGGGCCGCACCCTCTCCTCCGAGGAGCTCGTCGCCTTCTGGGCCGACTGGTGCGCGCGCTATCCCGTCGTCTCCATCGAGGACGGCGTGGCCGAGGAGGACTGGGCCGGCTGGGCGCTCGCCACCCGCGAGCTCGGGAGCCGGGTGCAGCTCGTCGGCGACGACCTGTTCGTCACCAACAGCGAGCGGCTCGAGCGGGGCATCGCCGAAGGAGTCGCCAACTCCATCCTCGTGAAGGTCAACCAGATCGGCACCCTCACCGAGACCCTCGACACCGTCGGCCTCGCCACCCGCACCGGGTACACCGCGGTGATGTCGCACCGCTCGGGCGAGACCGAGGACGCCACCATCGCCGACCTCGCCGTCGCCACCAACTGCGGGCAGATCAAGACCGGCGCCCCCGCCCGCAGCGACCGGGTCGCGAAGTACAACCAACTCCTGCGCATCGAGGAAGACCTCGGCGAGTCCGCGGCCTTCTGGGGTCGCGCCGCGCTCAACCCGCGCACGGGAGCCTGACCCCCCGTGTCCCGCCCCGCCCGCCGCCTCCTCTGGTCGCTCCTCGTGGTGGCCACCATCGTCGGCGCCCTGTCGCTGTCGGTGTTCCCGGCGCGCACCTGGCTCGGGCAGCAGCAGGCCATCTCGGCGTCGAAGGCCCAGCTCGCCGAGCTCGACGCCGAGCTCGAGGCGCTCCAGTCCCGGCTCGAGGCCCTCGACAGCCCCGAGGAGATCGAGCGGCTCGCCCGTGAGCGGTACAACATGGTGCGCCCGGGCGAGGAGGCCTACAGCATCCTGCCGGTGCCCGCGCCCACCCTCGACATCCCGCCGGGCTGGCCGTTCACCGACGCTCCTGCCCCCGACGCCGACTGACGTACACTCCGGCACCGGAGGGGGTTCATGAACATCACGATCACGGTCAACGGCACCACCCACAGCGCCGAGGTCGAGCCTCGCACGCTGCTCGTGCACTTCATCCGCGAGCACCTGCGGCTCACCGGCACGAACATCGGCTGCGACACCACGTCGTGCGGCGCGTGCACCGTGCACCTCGACGGCCGCGCCGTGAAGTCCTGCACGGTGCTCGCCGTGCAGGCCGATGGCTCGGAGGTCACCACCATCGAGGGGCTCGCCGCTGCCGACGGCACGCTGCACCCCATGCAGGAGGCGTTCCGCCAGCACCACGGCCTCCAGTGCGGCTACTGCACCCCGGGGATGGTCATGGCGGCGGTCGGTCTGCTCGAGCAGAACCCGAACCCCACCGAGCGCGAGGTGCGCGAGGGGCTCGAGGGCAACCTCTGCCGCTGCACCGGCTATCACAACATCGTCAAGGCGGTGCTCGCCGCGGCCAGCGGCGACCCGGGCTCCGAACCCGTCCTCACCCCGGTCGACCTCACGACGGGGGGCGGTGCGTGATCCCCGCCGCGTTCGAGTACGAACGAGCCGATTCGGTCGAGGGTGCGGTCGCCCTGCTCGCCGAGCACGGCGACGAGGCGAAGCTGCTCGCCGGCGGCCATTCGCTGCTGCCGATGATGAAGCTGCGGCTCGCCGTGCCGTCCGTGCTCGTCGACATCGGCCGCCTCTCCGACCTCGCCTACGTCCGCGACGCCGGCGACCACGTCGCCATCGGTGCGCTCACCCGCCACCACGACGTCGAGACCGACGAGCTGCTGCGCGCCGAGGTGCCGCTGCTCGCCCACGCGGCCAGCCAGGTCGGTGACCCGCAGGTGCGCAACCGGGGCACCATCGGCGGCTCGCTCGCCCACTCCGATCCCGCCGCCGACCTGCCCGCGGTGCTCCTCGCCCTCGACGCCAGCCTCGTCGCCACCGGCCCCGGCGGCGCCACCCGCGAGATCGCCGCTGCCGACTTCTTCACCGGCTACTTCGAGAGCGCCCTGTCCGAGACCGAGCTGCTCACCGAGATCCGGGTGCCGAAGGTCGCGGGGCTCGGGTGGTCGTTCCAGAAGTTCAACCGCCGGGCCCAGGACTGGGCCATCGTCGGTGTCGCCGCCGTCCACGGGCCTGGCCGCACCGGCATCGGCCTGGTGAACATGGGGTCCACGCCCCTGCGGGCCTCGGCCACCGAGGCAGCCCTCGCCGCCGGTGCGAGCCTCGCCGACGCGGCCGCCGTCGCCGACGAGGGCACCGACCCCTCCGCCGACCTCAACGCCTCCGAGGAGTACCGCCGCCACCTCGCCCGCGTGCTCGTGCGCCGGGCGCTGGAGGAGGCATCGGGCCGACCTGGCTCCGCGTAGCCTTGGGGCCGAGTGAGCGACGCGGGCCGGCGATCCGTGTCCTCCTCGTGCGCCTGGTCGCCTACGGCCTCCCGCTCCTGGTCCTCGTCGCCGCGGCGATCGACACCGATGTGTGGCCCGCCACCGGCTGGCGCCTCTTCTCCCGTGTCCGCACCGGCACCGAGGTCACCTGGTTCATCGAGGTGGTCGACCACTCCGGGGACGTGCACCGGTTCGACCCCGGGGTCCACGATCCCGCCCAACGCCAGTGGCGCCACCAGGTCCAGGCCACGCGGGAGGATCCCGAGCGTCAGCTCGACCTCTGCCGGCGGTGGCTCGAGGATGCCAGGTCGGTGCACCCAACGGCGCGACAGCTCTCGGTCCAGAGGGCACTGATCGAGATCCCTCGTCGAGCGGGGGACACGGGCCGCGTGCACGACGCGGTCGAGGTGGTCGGATGTCGCCGCTGAGTGCGGTCGACCGTCGTCTCCTCGCCGTCGTGCCCGCGGCGAGTGTCCACCGGCTGCGGACGGCGCTCGCCCTCGTGGTCGGCGCACGGCTCCTGCTCACCGACTACCGCGTCGTCGCCGACCTCCCGACCGAGCTGTTCTCGCCGCCGTGGTTCCTCGCCTGGCTGGGATCGCCCCCT
>CAZAVX010000046.1:7370-21050 GCA_964488835.1 uncultured Iamiaceae bacterium
CCCGACCGAGCTGTTCTCGCCGCCGTGGTTCCTCGCCTGGCTGGGATCGCCCCCTTCGGCGACGGTCGTCGGCGCCCTCCAGCTGGTCGGGCTCGCTGCGGTGGTGGGGGTGGTCGCCACCCGAGGTCGGTCGGCAGTCCCCTTCGCCGCAGCCTGGGTGGCGCTCGTCGTGCTCGGTGGGCTCCAGACCAGTGCCGGCAAGGTCATGCACAACGACGTCCTCCTCGTCCTGGCCGCTGCTCCCTTCGCCGTCCCCACGCTGGTGCCCGGCGGCGGCGCCCGCCTCGTGGCCGGCTGGCAGCATCGCACCGCGATGGCCCTCGTCGCCCTCGGCTACCTGCTGGCCGGCCTCGCGAAGCTGCGCCACTCCGGCCTGGACTGGGTCGTCAGCGACAACCTCCGGTGGGTGCTCTACTCGGGCGCCCGGTCGTCGCGCAGCGTGCTGCCCGGGGTGGCCCGGTTCGTCGCCGACCAGCTCTGGCTCACGATCGTGATCGCCGCGGCCACGCTCGCCACCGAGATCCTCTTCCCGCTCGGCCTGGTGTGGGAGCGGGCACGGGTCGCGCTCGCCGCCGCGTCCGTCGCCCTCCACCTCGGCGTGTTCCTCCTGCTCGGTCTCGACTACTCGACGTGGGTGGCGGTGGTCCTCGTCCTCTTCCTCCCCTGGCAGCGCTGGCTCGGCCGTCGCCTCGACGCCACGAGGGCCTACGCTTCACACCGATGACCGCCCCCACCGTCACGGTCCGCCAGCCCCACGAGCGGTTCCACACCGATCTCGGCTGGCTCGACTCGTGGCACAGCTTCAGCTTCGGGCGCCACTACGACCCGAACGAGACCGGGTTCGGGCTGCTCGTCGTCAACAACGACGACCTCGTCGCGCCGGGCGGCGGGTTCTCGCCGCATTCGCACCGCGACATGGAGATCGTCACGTGGGTGCTCGACGGCGAGCTCGCCCACGCCGACAGCACCGGCACCGACGGGGTGATCCGACCGGGGCTCGCCCAACGCATGTCGGCGGGCCGGGGCATCACCCACTCGGAGATGAACGCCTCCCAGACCCGCCCGGTGCACTTCGTGCAGATGTGGGTGCAGCCCGACACGACGGGCATCGATCCCGGCTACGAGCAGTGCGACATCTCCGATGCGCTCGCCGCGGGTGGCCTCGTGCCCGTCGCCTCCGGTCAGGGTCACGAGGGTGCGGTGCACATCCACCAGCGCGACGCCGTCCTCTGGGCGGCCCGGCTCGCCGACGGCGCCACCGTCGAGGTGCCTGGCGGTGGCCACGTGCACGTCTTCGTGGCACGGGGCGAGGCCGACCTCGGCGAGCGCCGGCTCGTGCGGGGTGCCGCCGCCCGCCTCACCGACACCGGTCCGGTCGAGCTCACGGGCGGGCCCGAGGGCGCCGAGGTGCTCGTCTGGCAGATGGCCTGACGGTCCGCAGAGGAGTCAGAGAGCCGTCATCGGACCTACGCTGGCGGTGACATGAGCCACCACGATCCCGCTGCCGCCTGGTCGGCCCCCGATTCGGTCGAGGCGGTCACCCGCGCCCTCGCCGAGCACGACTACTTGGCCGACGAGGGGCTCGCCACCGCCGTGTTCCTCGCCCTCCGGCTGCAGCGGCCACTCCTCCTCGAAGGGGAGGCCGGCGTCGGCAAGACCGAGGTGGCCAAGACCCTCGCCCGTTGGCTCGGCAGCGAGCTGATCCGCCTCCAGTGCTACGAGGGCATCGACCTCTCCCAGGCCGCCTACGAGTGGGACTATTCCCGCCAGCTCCTCCACCTCCGCACCGCCGAGGCCACGGGTGCGGCGGCCTCCGCGTCCACCGAGTCGCTCGAGGACGAGCTGTACCACGAGCGGTTCCTCGTGCGCCGTGCCCTGCTGCGGGCCCTCGACCACGGCGACGGGGCGCCCCCGGTGCTCCTCATCGACGAGCTCGACCGGGCCGACGACGAGTTCGAGGCGTTCCTGCTCGAGATCCTCTCCGACTACGCGATCACCGTCCCCGAGCTGGGTCGGTTCGCGGCCGCGGTGCCGCCGATCGTCGTCATCACCTCCAACCGCACCCGCGACCTGCACGACGCCCTCAAGCGGCGGTGCCTCTACCACTGGGTCGAGCACCCCGACTTCGACCGCGAGGTGGCCATCGTCGGCCTGCGGGCCCCCGAGGTGCCCGAACGGCTCGCCCGTCAGGTCGCGGCCGCCACCGAGGCGGTGCGGGGGCTCGGCCTCTACAAGCCGCCGGGTGTCGCCGAGACCATCGACTGGGCGTCGGCGCTCGCGCTGCTCGGACGCAGCGAGCTCACCGCCGCCACCCTCGACGCCACGCTCGGCACGGTGCTGAAGTACCGGGAGGACCAGGAGCGGGTGCGGGCCCACGGGCTCGAGACACTCATCGCCGAGGCGGTGGCCCGCAGTGGCTGACCACCTCGATCCCGTCGTGCCCGCCGCGGGCGAGCCGCTGCCGGTGGTCGTCGGGTTCGTCGCCGCCCTGCGACGGGCCGGTCTCGACATCTCCCTCGACAGCACGATCATCTTCTCCGAGGCGCTCGCCGAGGTGGGGGTCGACGAGCGCGACCGGGTCTACTGGGCCGGCCGGGCCACCCTGCTCGCCCGCCCCGAGGACGTCGAGCTCTACGACCGCGTGTTCGCGGCCTACTGGGAGCACGGTCCCGCGGCGACGATGCGGCCCGCCGCGGCCGTCCAGCCCGTCACGGTGCTGCTCGACGACGACGAGGCACCCCTCGACGAGGGCGAGCGCGCTGACGACAGTGCGGAGGGCGAGGTGGAGGCGGTCCGCTACAGCCCCACCGAGGTGCTCCGCCACCGCGACTTCGGCGAGTGCACCGACGAGGAGCTCGCCGAGACCCACCGTCTCATGGAGGCGCTGCGCATCGGCGCCTCCACCCGGCCCTCGCGACGCCACCGGCCCGCCGGCCGCAAGGGCTCCCGGCCCGATCTCCGCCGCACCGTCCGGCGCAGCATCCGCACGGCGGGGGAGACCATCGAGCGGGTGCGCAGCACCCCGAGCGAGCGGCCGCGGCGTCTCGTGCTGCTCGCCGACGTCAGCGGCTCGATGGAGCCCTACTCGCGGTCGCTCCTCCGGTTCGTGCACGCCGCCGCGAGCGGGCGCACCCGCGTCGAGGTGTTCACCCTCGGCACCCGGCTCACCCGCCTCACCCGCGAGCTGTCGAGCCGCGACCCCGACGCCGCCTTCGAGCGGGCCACCGCCGCGGTGGCCGACTGGGCGGGCGGCACCCGTCTCGGCGAGATGATCGGTGAGTTCAACGACCAGTGGGGCGTGCGGGGCATGGCACGCGGCGCGGTCGTCGTGATCCTCTCCGACGGGTGGGACCGTGGCGATCCCGAGGTGCTCGGCGAGCAGATGGGTCGCCTGCACCGAGTCGCCCACAAGGTGATCTGGGTGAACCCCCTGAAGGCCACCCCCGGCTACGAGCCGCTCGCCCGAGGCATGGCGGCCGCCCTGCCCCACGTCGATCGCTTCGTCGAGGGCCACTCGCTCGCCGCCCTCGAGCAACTGGCAAAGGAGATCGCGGAATGAAGGAGATCCTCGCCGACATCGACCGCTGGCGTGCCGCCGGCCAGAAGGTCGCCATCGCCCGGGTCGTCGACGTCGAGGGGTCCGGCCCCCGACTCCCCGGCGCGGCGATGGCCGTGAACGAGGCGGGCGAGGTCGCCGGCTCGGTGTCGGGCGGCTGTGTGGAGGGCGCGGTCGTCACCGAGGCCCTCCAGATCCTCGAGACCTCCGAGCGTCGCATGGTCACCTTCGGCTACAGCGACGACGACGCGTTCGCCGTCGGCCTCACCTGCGGCGGCACCGTCCACCTCTTCATCGAGCCCCTCGACTGGTAGGCATGGCCACCGACTCGATCTACGACGCGCTCCACACCGCCCTCGATGCCGAGGAGCCCGTCGCCCTCGCCACCGTCATCGAGGGTCCGAACGTCGGATCGAAGCTGCTCGTCGGCCCGCTGCGCTCACCCCTCGGCAGCCTCGGCGATCCCGACCTCGACCGGGTCGTCACCCGCGACGCGCTCGGCGAGCTCGAGTCGGGGCGCACCGGCGTGCGGCACTACGGCCCACACGGCGAGGCACGCGAGGACACGGTCTCGGTGTTCGTCGAGTCGTTCGCCCCGCCGCCCCAGATGTGGATCTTCGGTGCGGTCGACTTCACCGCCGCGCTCGCCAAGGTCGCGAAGGTGCTCGGTTACCGGGTGGTGGTGTGCGACGCCCGACCCGTGTTCGCCACCCCGCAGCGCTTCCCGATGGCCGACGAGGTGGTGGTGTCCTGGCCGAACGACCTCATCGCCGAACGGGGCCACGAGCTCGGCCCCCGCGACGCCATCTGCGTGTTGACCCACGACGCGAAGTTCGACGTGCCGGCCATCGTCGCCGCCCTCCGCACCGCCGTCGGGTACCTCGGGGCGATGGGCAGCCGACGCACCCACGCCGACCGCTGCGACCGTCTGCGGGCCGAGGGGGTCACCGAGGAGGAGATCGCCCGCATCATGGGGCCGATCGGCCTCGACATCGGCGCGCGCACCCCCGAGGAGACCGCCATCTCGATCTGCGCGGAGATCATCGCCCTGCGAACCGGCCGCCAGGGAGCGTCGTCGCTGCGCGACACCGACGGTGACATCCACGGCTGACCCCGCCGGGGGCGGCACGGGGCCGCGCACCGTCGCGGTGGTGCTCGCCGCCGGCGGTGGGAGCCGGTTCGCCGGCGACGCCCACAAGCTGCTCGCCCCGTTCCGGGGGAAGCCCGTCGTCACCCACGCGGTCGAGGCGGTGCTCGCCGCCGGGATCGGGGAGGTGGTGGTGGTCGCCGGGGCGGTCGAGCTCGCCGACGCGCTCCCGGCAGGGGTCCACGTCGTGCACAACCCGCGCTGGGCCGAGGGTCAGGCCACCTCCCTCCAGGCGGGTCTCGCCGCGGCCGACCGGCTGGGGTGTGAGGCCGTCGTCATCGGTCTCGGCGACCAGCCCCTGATCGGGCCCGGGCCGTGGCGGGCGGTGGCAGCAGCTCCTGCGCCGATCGCCGTGGCCACCTACGAGGGCCGGCGGCGCAACCCTGTGCGCCTCGCCCGCGAGGTCTGGGGCGACCTGCCCGCCGAGGGCGACGAGGGGGCGCGAGCCCTGATGCGAGTAAGGCCCGACCTCGTCGGCGAGGTACCGTGCGAAGGCGAGCCTGCCGACATCGACACGCTGGAGGATCTCGAGCGATGGAACTGACGAACGACTTCGACGTGGCAGTACCGGTCGACGAGGCCTGGGCGGTGCTCACCGACATCGAGCGCATCGCGCCCTGCATGCCCGGTGCCCAGCTCCAGGAGGTGGAGGGCGACGAGTACCGGGGCGTCGTGAAGGTGAAGGTGGGTCCGATCACCGCCCAGTACAAGGGCACGGCCACCTTCGTCGAGAAGGACGACGAGCAGCACGTCGCGGTCCTGAAGGCCGACGGGCGCGACACCCGCGGTCAGGGCAACGCGAACGCGCTGATCACCGCACGGCTCGAGCCCGCCGGTGACCGCACCAAGGTCAGCGTGCACACCGACCTCACCGTCACCGGCAAGGTCGCCCAGTTCGGCCGGGGTGTGATGGCCGACGTCAGCGCGAAGCTGCTCGACCAGTTCGTCGAGAACCTCGAGGCCACCGTGCTCGCCGGCGACAGCGACGCGGCTCCCGACGCCGACGACCAGGCGGCCGAGACCGCTGAGGCGGCCGAGACCGCCCTGGCGCCCGCCGCGAGCGCCGGGGGCGAGGGTGCCCACGAGGTGGAGGCGGCCGAGGACGAGGCCCACCACCCCGGCGGCGCCGGGAGTTCCGAGAACGGGTCGCGTCCCACGGGTGGCACCGCACCCGGGGTGCGCAAGATCGACCAGCCCGAGCCCGAACCGGTCGACCTCATCGGCACCGCGGGCGCCCCGGTCGTCAAGCGGGTGCTGCCGGTCATCGGGGTGCTCGTCGTGGTCTACCTCCTCTGGCGTTGGCTGAGCAGCGGTGGAGACGACTGACCCCCAGGACGACCACCACGCCGTCGCCACCCTGCTCGGACGGGCTCCCCAGGGGGAGTTCGAGGTGGTGGTGCGCGGCGACGACGGCGACCCGATCGTGATCCGCAACGCGCCGTTGTTGTTCGACGGCACGCCGATGCCGACGCGCTACTGGTTGGTGGGCGAGCGCGAGCGCACACTGGTCGGTCGTCTCGAGGCCGCCGGCGGGGTGAAGCGCGCCGAGGCGGCAGTTCCCCCCGACGTGCTGGCCGCGGCGCATGCCGCCTACGCCGCCGAGCGCGACGCCGAGTTGCCGGTCGACCACGACGGGCCCCGGCCCACCGGCGGCGTGGGGGGCACCCGACGGGGCGTGAAGTGCCTGCACGCCCACTACGCCTGGCATCTCGCCGGGGGCGACGACCCTGTGGGCCGGTGGGTCGCCGACCACCTCCACGAGGTCACCGACGACCGACCCTCCGAGGAGGCCGAGTGAGCCAGCCCGTCGCCGCCGTCGACATCGGCACCAACAGCGTGCGGCTCCTCGTTCACGACCCCGAGCGGGGCACGCTCCAGCGCGAGGCTCGCATCACCCGCCTCGGGGGAGGGGTCGACCGCACCGGCCGGCTCGACCCCGCCGGCATCGACCGCACCGAGTCGGTGCTCGCCGAGTACCGACAGTTCCTCGAGCGACACGGCGTGGAGCAGGTGCGGGCCATCGCCACCTCCGCCGCCCGCGACGCCTCCAACCGCGACGAGTTCTTCACCCGGGCCGAGTCCGCGCTCGGGGTCCGTCCCGAGCTGTTGTCGGGCGAGGAGGAGGGCCGGCTCGCGTTCGCCGGCGCCACCACCGGGCTCGACCCCGCGCGTGGGCCCTTCTGCGTCGTCGACCTCGGCGGGGGGTCCACCGAGTTCGCCGTCGGCACCACCGAGCTCGAGGGCATCCTCTCGGTCGACATGGGGTCGGTGCGCTTCACCGAGCGCTACGTCGACACCGACCCGCCCGAGCCCGAGGAGCTCGTCGCGTGTCTGTCGGTCGCCGAGGCCCACCTCCTCGACGTGGTGCGCGAGCTGCCGGACATCTCCGAGACGGCGACCTGGATCGGTGTCGCGGGCACGATCACCACCGTCGCCGCGGTCGAGATCGGCCTGGCCACCTACGACCCCGACCGCATCCACCACTTCGAGCTCACGAAGGCCGCCGCCGAGGACGTGTACCGCACGCTCGTCACCGAGCCGCTCGAGGATCGGGTCCACAACCCCGGCCTCCAGCCCGAACGGGCCGAGGTCATCGTCGGTGGCGTCACCATCCTCGTCGGCATCATGCGCTTCTTCGGGATCGACCCGCTGCTGGTGTCCGAGCACGACATCCTCGACGGGGTGGCGGCGTCGCTGCTTCGGTAATGTCGGCCGTGATGCCGCACCGCGAGCGAGTCCTCATGGGGCCCGGCCCCTGCAACCCCTATCCCGAGGTGATCGAGGCGTTCACCCGCCCGGTGCTCGGCCACCTCGACCCCGACTTCCTCGCCCTGCTCGACGACACGAACGAGCGGCTCCGCCAGGTGTGGCGCACGTCGAACCCGCTGACGTTCCCGGTGAGCGCCACCGGCTCGGCCGGCATGGAGGCGGTGTTCGTCAACGTCGTCGAACCGGGCGACACCGTCGTCATCGGGGTGAACGGGGTGTTCGGCGAGCGCATGTGCGACGTCGCCGCCCGGTGCGGTGCCGAGGTGGTGCGCGTCGAGGCGCCCTGGGGGCAGCCGATCGACCCGCAGGCGCTGCTCGACGCCCACCCGTCGCCCGCCGCCATCGCGGTGGTGCACGCGGAGACCTCCACCGGGGTGCGCAACGACATCGCCCCCCTCGCCGAGCGGCCCGAGGGCACGCTGCTCATCGTCGACTGCGTCACCTCCCTCGGAGGCATCCCCGTCGAGATCGACGAGTGGCGGGTCGACCTCGCGTACAGCGGCACCCAGAAGTGCCTCGGCGTGCCGCCGGGCCTCGCGCCGCTCACCGTGTCGCCCGCCGGCGTCGAGCGGGTGGTCGACCGGCCCCGTTCGTGGTACCTCGACCTCAACATGATCGCCCGGTACGTGGCTGGCGAGGGGGCTCGTGCGTACCACCACACGGCGCCGATCTCGATGATCTACGGCCTCCACGCCGGCCTCGGCGTGCTCCTCGACGAGGGGCTCGAGGCGTCGTGGGCCCGGCACGCGGCGTGCGGCGCTCAGCTCCAGCGGGGGCTCGAGGCGATGGGCCTCGAGCTGTTCGCCGCCGAGGGGCACCGGCTCCCCGAGCTCACCACGGTGTGGGTCCCCACCGACCTGCCGCCCGGCATCGACGACGCGAGCATCCGGTCGCGCCTGCTCCACGAGTACGGCATCGAGATCGGTGGCGGGCTCGGCGAGTTCGCCGGGCGGGTGTGGCGCATCGGCCTCATGGGCCACACGGCGCGCACCCGCAACGTCACCCTGCTGTTGGCGGCCCTCCGGGAGATCCTCGGGCGATGAGCGCGCTCATCGGCAAGCGGGTGCTGCTGCGGCCGCTCACCCTCGGCGACTTCGAGCAGTGGCGCGAGGTGCGGCGCCGCAACCGCGACTGGCTCACGAAGTGGGAGCCCCAGCGGGTGCCCGGCCACCCCGATCCCGTCGAGGACCGCGACGCCTTCGCCGTGCGGTGCAGCGCCCGTCAGCGCGAGCGTCAGCTCGGCACGGCGTTCGGCTTCGGCATCTTCGTCGACGGCTCCTTCGCCGGGGAGATCAACATCTCGTCGGTGCAGCGCGGCCCGTTCCAGAGTGCCTATGTCGGCTACTGGATCGACGAGCTGCACGCCGGGCAGGGCTATGTGCCCGAGTCGGTCGTCGTGATCTGCCGGTTCGCCTTCGAAGAGCTGTACCTGCACCGCCTGCAGATCTCGATCATCCCCCGCAACAGCGCGAGCCGGCGGGTGGTCGAGAAGCTCGACCTGCGCTGTGAGGGCCTCGCCGAGCGCTACCTCGAGATCAACGGCGAGTGGGAGGACCACCTCCGCTTCGCGATCACCGCCGAGGAGTGGGAGGCGCGCCGCGACGAGCTGGTGCGCGACTGGCTGACCTGACCCGACCTGACCCGATCCCCGATCGAGCGCCGCCGCGGGGGTCAGGTGCGCCCGGGATCGCGGAGGACGGCGGGGGAGTGGCGGAAGAACTGCTCGACGTCGCGTTCGTAGCGGTAGTGCGGGCGGTGGTCGCCGACGGTGCGCCGCAGCCGCATCGACTCGGCGAAGGCCTTCACCGTGCCCGCCGTGGTGTAGCGGTAGCGGAACCCGAGCGACTTCAGCCGGCGGTTGTCGACGCCCCGTCCGTAGCGCAGGAGGTCGAGGAGCTCGTCTGGCAGGTCGAAGCCGACCCGGCGGAGACCGATGGCCGCGAGGCCGGTGCCGTAGGGCGGGAGCGGCACGGTGCGCTTCCCGCAGATGGCCGCGACCTCGCTCCAGGGGATGACCCCGTCGCCCGCCACGTTGAACACCCCGCTCACCTGGTGGTCGAGGGCGAAGAGCATCGCCCGCACGACGTCGTGCTCGTGGACGAACTGGAAACGGGGGTCGAAGCCGGCGATCTTCGGGACGACCGGTAGTTGCAGTGCCCGGCTGATGGGGGTGACGAGCTCGTCGCCGAGCACCTTGGAGAAGCGGAAGAGACAGAGGTCGACATGGGGGTTGTCGGCCGCGAAGTCGCGGACGTAGCCCTCCACCTCGTCGAGCGAGCGCTCGATGCGGCTGGTGGGCGGGCGGCTCGCGGGGGTGTCCTCGTCGAACCACGCGGGGTCCGACGACGACGCGCCGTAGACCATCGTCGAGGACTTCACGACGAGGTGGCGCACCCGGGACTCGGGGGCCGACACCGCGGCGAGCAGGTTCATCGTGCCGATGACGTTGATCTCGTGGATGTCGCGGTGGGGGACCTGGCTCGAGTCGACGACGAGGTGGGTGTGCACCACCGTGTCGACCTGGGTGGCCTTCACGAGCCGGGACAGGATCGAGTAGCTCGCGTCGGCCCGGACGTATTCGGTGCGCTCGAGCTCGACCGTCGGGGTGTCGACGCCGAGGCCGACGATGACCTCGACCGACGGGTCGCGCTCGAGGGCCTGGGCGACCCGGGCACCCCAGAACGTGCCGATGCCGGTGACGAGGATGCGACGACCCATCGTTCGCCTCAGCCGAACCAGACCGACGTGCGGGTGCGCAACATGTCGTAGAGCGCCTCCTGGATCTGCTGGCGGATGCGCTCGGACTCGTCCATCACCCGGCTCCGCGAGTAGCGGTCGAGGCCGGGGTCGACGTCGAACGACACGGGCTCGAGCACTCGCAACCGGAACTTCGCCGGGAAGTAGCCGATGGTGCCGAGCACCGGGCCGAGCAGGAGGTGGTTCGCGGTGAGCGGCAGGTAGGGGAGGCCGAGCGCCCGACCGAGCGTGTTCGACCTGGCGAGGATCGGCATCGACTCCTCGGCCCCCACCACGGCGATGGGCACCACGGGCACGCCGGCGCGCATGGCGATCTCGACGAAGCCGCCCCGCCCGAAGCGCCGCAGCTGGTAGCGCTGGTCGAACGTCTTGCCGGGGCCCTTGTTGCCCTCGGGGAACACCAGCACGAGCTGGTGCTGGTCGTGGAGGAGCCGGTAGGCGTTGTCGGGGTGGGCGACGACCCCACCGAGGCGGGACCACAGCGTGCCGAGCACCGGCAGGTCGCGGAACATGTGGTCGGCGAGGCCGTAGACCGGCCGGCCGAGCTCGGACTCGATGCCGTGCATGATGACCGGGGCGTCGGAGGGGATCGCCCCCGCGTGGTTCGCGACGAGCAGCGCCCCGCCGTCGGTGGGGATGCGGTCGAGACCCTCCCACTCGACCCGGAACCACTTGCGGTAGATCGGGTCGAAGAGGCTGCGTGCGACCTCGCGGAGGTGCTCGGAGCGGCCCCACTCGTCGACGTCGCCGAGCCGGGCGGGATCGGGCTCGGTGAGCTCGTCGTCGGCCAGCCCCGGCAGGGGCACGAGCGCCCGGCCTGGATCGGCCGCGGTGGTCTCGGGCGGGGCCATGGCGCGCAGCCTACCGCCGGGTGGTTCAGCCGAACTCGGGGCCGAGCTCGTCGTCGAGGTCGAGGTGGCGGCGCCCGGCCTCGCACCCGGCGAGAGCGACGCACCACCGGCACGAGGGGCCGACCCGCAACGCCGGCTCGACCGTTCCGTGGGCGAGACCGACGAGGCGTTCACACCCGTCGACCACCCGGGCGACGGTGGCGCGGAGGAGGCCGACGGTGACCGGCTCGACCTTCGGGTCGCCCGAATCGAGGTAGTAGGTGGCGACGAGCCGGGGCGGCACGCCGAGGCGGATGGTCTCGAGCAGGGCGTAGAAGCGGAGGTCGTCGAGGTGCACGGGAGCGAAGCCGCCGGTCTTCAGGTCGATGAGGACCTTGCCCGCCGTGGTGCCCTGCGAGCGGCCGAGGCTGAGGTCGACCTTGCCCTGGAGCACGAGGCGCCCGTCGAGCAGGTCGACCCGGGCCCGCGATTCGGTGACCGGGCGCCAGCGGGCGTTGAGGGGCGGGAAGCTCTCGAGGAACTTGGTGACCCGGTCGAGCGCCTCGCCCCGCAGCTCGACGCGGTCGACCTCGCTCGCCCGCTGGAGGAACTCGGCGAGGGTGTTGCCGTCGTTGCTCAGCCGGGCGATGGCCTCGTCGACGAGCTCGGTGGGGGTGGGCTCGCCCCGCCAGTTGACCGACAGCTCGATCGCCTTGTGGGCCACGGTGCCCCGGGCGGTGGGCACCGACCACTCGAAGCCGGCGTCCTCCTCGGCGAGCATGCGCACCTCACACCCGTGGACCGAGCCGAGCTTGTGCTTGGAGACGAAGAACGGGTCGTCGGGGTCGAGGTCGCCCTTCAGGTGGGCGAGGCCCTCCTCCAGCTCGTCGCGCAGCTCGTGGCGGAGCGCGGCGTCGAAGCTCGGCCGCTCGCCGAGCGGCGCGCCGAGCAGGTCGAGGACCTGCTGCTGGGCAGGGTTGAGCTCGGTGCGGATGAGCCCATCGGTCACGCCCTCACGGTACCGGCCCGCGCTGACACGGTCGGGTGACTGTCACAGGGGGTGGGGACACTGGTGGTGATGAAGGACTTCCGACCGGGTCCGACAGGCGGACCCCACCGACGGGCCACGAGCAGGCCCCAGCCCACGCCTCACCAGAGCGGCAACGCCGTGCGGTTCGCCGCGGCCGCCCGCGCCCTCGGCGACGCGGCCCGCGCCCGACAGCTCCGCGTCCCCGGGTTCCGCAGCCCGCCCAAGCTGCGCGAGGTCGACCGCACCATCCGCCGCCGGCCCGACGGCGGTGCCACCATTGCCGTCCAGCTCGCGCACCGGCCCTGGCCGGCGGTGCTCGCCGACATGGTCGAGGGGGTGGTGGTGGCCAACGAGCTCGACGGGGCCGAGGCCATGCGGGTGCGCACCGCGCTGTGGGCCGCGCTCGACGCCCACCAGTCCGAGGCAGCCTGACCCCCGGTGGGGGCTAGCGTGGGCGGGCTGGGGCGAGTGGCGAAACTGGCAGACGCAGCTGGCTTAAACCCGGCAGGGCCCATGGCTCATGGGGGTTCGAATCCCCCCTCGCCCACCACCAAACTCCTGGTCAACGGGGCAGTCCCGTCCCGGCTCGACGGGTCAAATGGCCTTGAAGGTGAACGAGGGGAAGGGTTGAGATCCGGTTCACGGCCATCCCACGCCGGGGATGTCGACGTCGATGGCGCAGATCTGCCCGGAGCGTCGTGCCAGGTTGGCGTCGATGTTGGCTGGGTCGTCCCATTCGGCGGTGAGGACGAACAGGGTGCGCCGGTCTTCACCACCGAGGGCGCAGGCGAAGCACGCTCGGTCCGCGTGGACCTCGTCGAGCACGCGGCCCCCTTCGCGCACGCGCACGCAGCGACGGTTGGGAACGTCGGCGAACCAGACCGCGCCGTCGGCGTCGAGGCAGATCCCGTCGGGGCTGCCGTCGACCTGAGCCCATGTCCGCCGGTCGACCAGTCCGCCGTCGGAGGCGATGTCGAAGGCGGTGAGACGGGACCCGAACGACTCGGCCACGATGAGGGTCGCGCCGTCGGGCGTGATGGCCATGCCGTTGGGGAATGCAAGGCCCTCGGCGACCCGCCGGGCGCTGCCGTCGGGTTCGACGAGGACGATGATCCCGCCGTCGGGGGCTGAGCCGCCGAGGAAGTCGAACTCGATGCTGTTGACGTAGGCGTTGCCGCGCGGATCGATCAGGATCTCGTCACTGGCTCCCGGCGTGCCGCTGCCGGCGCCGGTGAGTCCACGGAGGTCGGCGTGCACCACCCTGGTGCCGTCCTCCTCGTGGCGCAGAAGCGCCTCCCCGGTCGTGACGAGTCGCCCGTCAGGCAGCCACGAGAACGCCCAGCCGAGACCGGCCGGGCCCGGTGCGACGACTTCGCACGTGCCGTCCGGGCCGAGACGCAGGATCTCATCGGCTCCCCAGTGCGCGCACCACAGAGCGCCGTCGTGCCAGCGGGGCGCTTCGAGATAGGCGAACCCGTCGGCCACGACCCGAAGCTGACGGGAGGTGTTCATGCCGGCCTCCCTTCGGCGGAGGTGTCGGCCTCGAGCTGCGCCTTCAGCGTCGTGAGGGCCTGGCGCCAGAACCGTTGCC
>CAZAVX010000047.1:0-5005 GCA_964488835.1 uncultured Iamiaceae bacterium
GGGTCAGGCGACGATGGCGTCGATCTCGGCGAGGATCTCGGGGGTGAGGGCGTCGAGGACCCGCTTGGCGCCCATGTTCTCCTGCACCTGCTCGGGCGAGCTCGCGCCGGTGATCACCGTCGAGACGTTGGGGTTCGCCGCGCACCAGGCGATGGCGAGCTGGGAGAGCGAGGCGTCGAGCCGCTCGGCGACGTCGCGCAGCTGGCGGACCTTGGCGTTGCGCTCGGGGTTCGTCACCATGTCGCGCAACCACTCGTAGCCGGGGAGGGTCGCCCGGCTGCCCTCGGGGATGCCGTCGGCGTACTTGCCGGTGAGCAGGCCGGAGGCGAGCGGGCTCCAGGTGGTGAGGCCGAGCCCGATGTCGTCGTAGAGCCGGGCGTACTCCTTCTCCACCTTGCGGCGCTCGAAGAGGTGGTACTGCGGCTGCTCCATCACCGGCTTGTGGAGGTGGTGGCGCTCGGCGATCTCCCACGCTGCGCGGATCTCGTCGGCGGTCCACTCGGAGGTGCCCCAGTAGAGGGCCTTGCCGGACGACACCATGTCCGACATCGCCCACACCGTCTCCTCGATCGGGGTGTGGGGGTCGGCACGGTGGCAGAACACGAGGTCGACGAAGTCGAGGCCGAACCGCTCGAGCGACCGGTCGATCGCCTGGGACAGGTACTTGCGGTTCAGGGTGTTCGACATGTTCGGGACGTCCTTGTGGATGCCCCAGAAGAACTTCGTGGAGACGACATAGGTGTGCCGTTCCCAGCCGAGCTCGGCGATGGCCCGGCCCATGATCCGCTCGGACTCGCCGCCGGCGTAGGACTCGGCGTTGTCGAAGAAGTTGACGCCCGCTTCGCGGGCGGCGGCGAGGCAGTCGCGGGCGAGCCCGACGTCGAGCTGGCTGCCGAAGGTGACCCACGAGCCGAACGAGAACGCGCTCACCTGGAGCCCCGAACGACCGAGCCGGCGGTACTGCATGGGGGTGTCGTCGCTCATCGGGGCCTCCTCGCCGGGCCGGAGCCCGGGTGTCGGTGGGGGTCGGTAGGTTCTGCTCCATGCGTAGCATCGGCGAGGATCTCGAAGCCACGTTCGTGGCAGGGACCTGCGGACGCGACGGCGCGCTCGCACTCTGGGGGCCATCGCTCTCGGAGACCGATGCCGACGATCGGCTCGACCTGGTGGTCCCCGTTGGCAGCCAGGTGCGCGCCCGATCCGTGCCGGTGCGGCTCGTGCCGCTCGCCGAGGTCATCGACAGCCTCGCCGCGCTCCCGGCCGGCACCCCGGCCACCGACTCGGTCCGGGCGTGGTCGGTCGCCACTCGCGTCGCGCTCGACCTCGTCGCCCGGGGACGGCTGCTCCCCACCGTCAGCCAGGGCGGCGTCGACACCTGGCGGGTCGGACCGCTCGACCCCGCCGACCAGGAGCGCATCGAACGTCTGGCCGCCGCGCTCCCGCCCGCCGCCCACGCCGTCGAGGTGCCGGGCACGTCGCCACGCCAGATCCACGCACCCCAGGCCACGGTCGCCGCGTTCCTCGACGCGGTGGCCGACACCTTCGTGCGGACACCAGCGGCCGAGCGGGTCGCCGGGCACGAACCGTTCGCCTCCACGCTCGCCACCGACGTCAGCCGCTGGCGCGAGTGGCTGCGCTCCACCACCACCGGCACCGATGGCACACTCACCGCGGCGCTGCGGGTCCACATGCCCGAGCTCGCCGAGCGGTCGGTGCCCTGCATCCTCGAGGTGCACAGCCGGCTCGATCCCGGCCTCGTCCTCTCCGCCATCGACCTCTGGCACGCCGCGCCGGCGGTCGCCTCCCGGTTCGGCGACGACCCCGACCTCCAGCTCCTCGTCACCCTCCGCCGGGCCGCCCGGGTGTGGGGCCCCATCGCCCGCCTGCTCGACCAGGCGCTCCCCCACGTCCTCGAGCTCGACGACGAGGAGGCCACCGAGCTGTTCGGGCCGGTCGCCGAGGAGCTCGCGGCGGCGGGGCTCCAGGTGCTGTGGCCGGCCGAGGTCCTGCGGGTGCTCGACCTGCGGCCGGTGCTCACCACGCCCCGCCCGGCATCGGTCACCCCCGGCGCGCTCGACCTCCGCTCGCTCTCGGAGATGCGGTGGCGGGCCACCCTCGACGGCGAGGAGCTCACCGACGAGGAGCTCGACGAACTCGCCGAGGCGAAGCGGCCGATGGTGCGGCTGCGCGGCCAGTGGGTGCGGGCCGACCCCCACCAGCTCGCCAAGCTCCGCGAGCGCCGGCAGGTCAGCACGGGCGACGCGCTCGCCGCCGCGCTCACCGGCGAGCTCGTGGTGGGTGGCGAGACGGTCGACGCCGAGATCCAGGGCCCTCTCGCCGACCTCGCCGAACGGCTCCGACGCCTCGACGAGCGTCCGCCGTTCACGCCCCCGCCGGGGCTCCAGGCCGAGCTGCGTCCCTACCAGGAGCGGGGCGTCCAGTGGCTCGCCGAGATGGCCGACCTCGGCCTCGGCGGGGTGCTCGCCGACGACATGGGGCTCGGCAAGACCATCCAGATCCTCACCCTCCACCTCGCCCGGCCGGGCACCGGTCCCACCCTCATCGTCTGTCCCGCCACCCTGCTCGGCAACTGGCAGCGGGAAGCCGCGCGGTTCGCGCCCGGGGTCACGGTGCACCGCCACCACGGGTCGGGCCGTTCGCTCGACGGGGTCGGGCCGGGCGATCTCGTCGTCACCACCTACGGACTCGTGCGCCGCGACGTCGACGAGCTGGCCGCCGTGCCGTGGGGCCTCGTCGTCGCCGACGAAGCGCAGGCCGTGAAGAACCCGTTCTCCCGCACGGCCCGGGCCCTTCGGGCGATCCCCGCGGGGGCGCGCATCGCGCTCACCGGCACCCCGGTCGAGAACCGCCTCGCCGACCTCTGGGCCCTGCTCGACTGGACCACCCCCGGGCTGCTCGGCACCCTCGAACAGTTCCAGCGCCAGGTGGCGGTGCCCATCGAGCGCGACCGCGACGACGCGGTCACCGAGCGGCTCGCCGACACCGTCCGCCCGTTCCTGCTGCGCCGGCGCAAGACCGACCCCACCATCGCGCCCGAGCTACCGGAGAAGACCGAGACCGACCGCTTCGTCGGGCTCACCACCGAGCAGGCCACCCTCTACCAGGCGGTGGTCACCGAGCTGATGGAGGAGGTCGAAGCGGCCGACGGCATCGCCCGGCACGGCACCGTGTTGAAGCTGCTCACCGCCCTCAAGCAGATCTGCAACCACCCGGCCCACTACCTCGACCAGCCCGACGGTCCGCTGCGGGGCCGGTCCGGCAAGCTCGACGCGCTTGCCGAGCTGTTGCAGATCGTCACCGACGAGGGCGACTCGGTGCTCGTCTTCACCCAGTTCGTGCGCATGGGCCACCTCATCGAGCGCCAGCTCGCATCGCTCGGCATCGCGTCGGCGTTCCTCCACGGGTCGGTGCCGGTCAGCCAGCGCGAGGTCATGGTCGACGCGTTCCAGGCCGGCGCGCCCCAGGTGCTCGTCGTCTCGCTGAAGGCCGGCGGCACCGGACTGAACCTCACCCGTGCGACCCACGTCGTCCATTACGACCGCTGGTGGAACCCCGCGGTCGAGGACCAGGCGAGCGACCGGGCGTGGCGCATCGGCCAGGACCGGCCCGTGCAGGTCCACCGCCTCATCTGCGAGGGCACCCTCGAGGAGCGCATCGCCGCCCTGCTCGAGACCAAGCGCGGCCTCGCCGAGTCGGTCGTCGGCGGCGGGGAAGCGTGGGTCTCCGAGCTCTCCGACGCCGAGCTCGCCGCGCTCGTCGCCCTCGGGCGCACCGACGAGGGGGTGTGGTGATGCCTGCGAAGCGGCGCACGTTCGGGAACACGTGGTGGGGGCAGGCGTGGCTCGACGCGCTCGAAGGCCGGGCGGTGCACGACCCCAACCGGCTCCCCCGCGGGCGTACCTATGCCCGTCAGTCCCGCGCCGACGATCTCGTCATCGAGCCCGGCCGGGCGAAGGCGTGGGTGCAGGGCAGCCGACCCGACCCCTACGAGGTGCTGTTGCAGGTGCGCCAGTTCCGCGACGACGAGTGGGAGTGCGTGCTCGACGCCATCGCGGGAAAGGCCGCCCACGCCGCGGCGCTGCTCGACGGCGAGCTCGAGCCCGGAATCGTCGCCGACGCCGAAACGGTCGAGGTCGACATCCTCCCCCGTTCGGGCGACCTGCGCACGGCGTGTGACTGTCCCGACTGGGCCGAGCCCTGCAAGCACGCCGCCGCCGTCTGCTACCTCGTCGCCGATGCGCTCGACGACGACCCCTTCGTCGTCTTCCTGCTACGGGGCATGGACCGCCAGACGGTCATCGACGCCATCCGGGCCCGCCGGTCGTCCGGCGACGACGCGGCCAGCGCGTCGGAGGCCGGGGATGGCGCGGCGGTCGAGGGAGTGGTGGCACGCGAGGCGTGGCGACGCGAGCGCGAGCCGTTGCCCGACGTGCCCGCTCCGCCACTCGACGGTCCGCTGGCGCCCGCCGCCTGGCCATCCCCACCTCCAGGCGACGCACCGTTCACCGCCGAGGGTCTCGAGCGACTGATCGCCGACGCCGGTCGACGGGCGTGGGCGCTCCGGCTCGGCGTCGGCGCCGACACCTCGGCCCTCGAGCTCGACGAGCGGGCCGACCTCGCCCGCCACGCGGCCTGGCTCGACGAGACCGAGCGGCGCCACCTCGCCGCGCGAGCCGGGGTCACCGACGCCGAGCTCGAACTGTGGGCCACCGCGTGGCAGGCCGCGGGCGCCGACGGCGTACGGATGCTCGACGAAGCGTCGTGGACCCCGCCCGTGGTCGAGATGGTCACCGCGAAGGAGCGGATCGAGGCGGCCGGCACGCCGAAGGGCACGATCCAGGTGCGGGCCAACCGCATCACGATCGGCCCCCAGCAGTACCGGCTCGGCCGCGACGGCAGGTGGTACCTGTTCCTGAAGCGGGGAGGCCGGTGGATGCTCGCCTCCCCCGGCAGCGACGACCTCGACGAGGTGATCGACCTCACC
>CAZAVX010000047.1:5105-20367 GCA_964488835.1 uncultured Iamiaceae bacterium
TCGCCGTCAGGAGGCGGGCGCGGGCGCCCGGGCGCGGACGGCGGGGGCCAGCAGCACCGTCGCGAGCCCGGCGAGGGGCACACCGACCAGGGCGGCACGAAGGCTCACCTCGTCGGCGATGGCCCCCACGATCGGCGGTGAGACGAGGAAACCGATGCGGAGCGTCCAGCTCACGAAGGTGAGCCCCACGCCGTTCGCGAGGCCGGGGAGCTCGTCGGCCGCGTGCATGGCCGCGGGCACGAGGGTGGCCACACCCATCCCGGCCGCCGCGAATCCGGCGAGCGTCGCAGGCACCGACGGCGCGGCGAGCGCCGCGCCCATGCCGACCACCACGAGCGCACCCCCTGCCCGGGCCACCGCGACCGGACCGTACCGGTCGACGAAACGGTCCCCGGTGAGCCGTCCCACCGTCATCGCCGTCTGGAGGCCGACGAAGCCGAACCCCGCCAGCGCCGCGCCGGCCGCCAACTCGTCACGGAGGTAGATCGCCGACCACGAGGCACCGGCGTCCTCGACCACCGCCGCCGCGAGGGTGAGCAGCCCCAAGGCCCCGAGGACGCCCACCGGTCGTGGCATCGAACGCCGCCGACCGTTCGGTCGGGCCGATCCGTCATCTACCACCGAGGGAACAGACGACGGATTGGCGGCCGCTTCGGTCGGGACCCGTTCGCCGTCCTCGGGCCCCGGCAGCAGGAACTGGAGGGCGGTGAACGCCACCACGGCGAAGACGATGGCGATCCCGCCGAAGTGCCACCGCAACGACAGCTCGAGGCCGGCGGCCGCGGCACCCGTGAGGCCACCGAGCACCGCGCCGATGCTCCACATCCCGTGGAAGGCGTTGATGATCGAGCGGCCGTAGAGGCGCTGGACGCGGAAGCCGTGGGCGTTCTGGGCCACGTCGACCACCCCGTCGAGCGCCCCCATCGCGAAGAACACGACGGCGAGCGTCGCCCAGCGGGCGGTGAAGGAGACCCCGAGGAGCATGGCGGCGAGACCGACGAGGCCGAGCGACGCGAGTCGAGCCGACCCGAACCAACGGATGAGGACCGGAGCGAACAGGCCCGCCGCGAGCGCGCCGATCGGCGCGGTCGCGAGGGCCGTGCCGAACGACGCGTTCGAGAGTCCGAGCCCGTCGCGCAACTCGGGGAAGCGGGGCACCATCGTGGCGTACAGCACCGCGTTGGTGAGGAACAGCGCCGCGACCGCGCCCCGAGCGCGACGCGCCTCGAGGGGGATCGGCTCGGCTCGGGCGTCGGTCACCCGGCGATGATGCCAGGCGCGGTGGTCCGGGCCCGCCCACCTCGGCCCACCGAGCGCCGCGGGAGGGGGCACACTGGAGCCATGCGCATCGGAGCGGTGTACCCCCAGACCGAGCTGGGTGGCGACCCTGAGGCGGTGCGGCGGATCGGGATCGGGGTGGAGCAGCTCGGGTTCGACCATCTGTTGGCCTACGACCACGTGTTGGGTGCGGTGCAGACCGACCGCGACCCACCCCTCGCCGGTCCCTATGACGAGACCGTGCCGTTCCACGACCCGCTCGTGATGTTCGGCTACCTCGCCGCGCTCACCGAGCGCATCGAGCTCGTCACCGGCATCCTCGTCCTCCCCCAGCGCCAGACCGCGCTCGTCGCCCGCCAGGCCGCCGACGTCGATCTGCTGTCGGGCGGTCGCCTCCGCCTGGGCGTCGGCGTCGGCTGGAACTGGGTCGAGTACCAAGCGCTCGGCCAGGACTTCCACACCCGCGGGCTCCGCCAGGAGGAGCAGATCGAGCTGATGCGGCGGCTGTGGACCGAGCCGGTGGTCGAACACCACGGCCGGTTCGACGTCGTCGACCGCGCCGCGCTCGTTCCCCGGCCGAACCGGACGATCCCCATCTGGATGGGAGGCTTCGGCTCGGCCGCGTTCGCCCGCGCCGCCCGACTCGCCGACGGGTTCATCTTCTCCGGTCGTGCCGAGGGCGACACCGCCCCGTGGGAGCGCGTGAAGGCCAACCTCGCCGACGCCGGACGCTCGCTCGACGAGTTCGGCGCCGAGCAGGTGGTCGGCGGGCGGGGAGCACCCGCCGAGGTGGCCGAGCGGGTCCACGCCTGGGAGGCGGCCGGCGGCACCCACGCGACGATCTCCACGATGGGACTCGGTCTCGACAGCGCCGAAGCGCACCTCGACCGCCTCGCCGCCGTCGCCGACGAGCTCGGGCTCAGGCCCTCCTCCTAGACCTCCTCCTCTCGCACTCGTCTCGTAAATCTCTCGACGGTCGGCCGCCGGGCTCCGTAGGGTCGCCCGCATGATCCTGTGAGCGTCGGTGCATCGGCACCTCCCCGCACGTCCGAGGCCCGGCCCGCGTGCGGCACGTCCGCCGAACCCGACCGGTCGAGCTCCGCTCCCGGTCGAACCGAACGAGAGGAGACCGCACCATGCGTGCACCCAAGCGCGCGGCCCGCACCGGCCGCACGACCCCGCGGGGTACCCGCCCCCACCAGGCGAAGCCCACCACCGACGGCGGCTCGGCAACGAGCAGCCGCGCCGTGCACCGCCCACCGATCGTGGCCCGGGAGCACCTCCGGTCGAGCCAGCACCGACCGCTCCCGACCCGACGCGGCGCCCGCGGCAACCGCTGAGCCCCGATCCCTCCCGGCGCTACCCGGTGCGGAGCTCGATGCCGAGCACCGGGAGCGCCAGCAGGGGCACCCACGCGCTGATCGCCACGACGCTGAGGAGGTTGAGCCGCACGCCCAGCCGCATCATGTCGCGCATCGCCACCATGCCGCTGCCGAAGACGATCGCGTTCGGCGGGGTGGCCACGGGCAGCATGAACGCGAGGCTCGCCGCCACCGCCACGGGGATGGCGAGGGCGAGCGGATGGAGGCCGAGGCCAGGCGCCACCGCCGCGACGATCGGCACGAGCGCCGCGGCGGTCGCCGTGTTGCTCGTCATCTCGGTGAGGAACACGACCACCAGGGTCACGACGCCGACGAGCAGCACGGGAGGCAGGTCGAGCCCCTGCACCTGGAGACCGAGGAAGTCGTCGACACCCGTCGCCGCGATCGCGCCGGCCAAGCTCAACCCGCCGCCGAAGAGCACGAGGATCCCCCAGGGCAGCTGACGGGCGGTCTCCCAGTCGAGCACCCGTTCACCGTTCCCCCGTCCGCTCGGGGCGACGAAGAGGAGCACGCCGGCGACGACGGCGATCCCGGCGTCGCTCAGCCCGTCGAGGGGTTGCGAACCGCCGATGGTCAGCTCGACGAGCCACGGCCGCAGCACCCAGGCCACCGCGGTGCAGCAGAACACGACGAAGACGATCCACTCCGCCTGCCGCATCGGTCCGTCGGGACGCAGGCCGTCGAGCAGTCCCTCGACGCGTGAGCGCTCGACGTCGGGTGGGAACAACACGACGGTGAGCACCACCCATGCGAGGGGCAGCATCACCGCGACCAGGGGGACGCCGACGAGCAGCCACTCGGCGAACGCGATCTCCACGCCGAGCTCGTCGCGGGCGAAGGAGGCGAGGAACAGGTTCGGAGGTGTGCCGATGAGCGTGCCGACGCCACCGATCGACGCGCTCACCGCGATGCCGAGCAGCAGCGAGCGGGCGAAGCGGCCTCCCGGAGCGTCGTGCCCGAAGCGCACCGCCTCGCGGCCGCCGGGCACCGCGGCGTCGATCACGCTCAGCGCGATCGGCAGCATCATCGCGACCGTGGCCGTGTTCGACACCCACATGCTGAACACCGCGGTGAGCACCATGAAGCCGCCCACCATCACCCGGGGCGAGGTCCCCACGACCCGGAGGGCGACGAGCGCGATGCGGCGCTCGAAGCCCCACCGCTGCATCGCGAGGGCGAGGAGGAACCCGCCGAGGAAGAGGAAGATGAGCGGGTTGCCGTAGGCCGACGCCGCCTCGTCGATCTCGAGCACACCGAGGAGGGGGAACAGCGCGATGGGGAGCAGCGCCGTCGCCGAGACGTGGAGCGCCTCGGTCATCCACCACACCGCCATCAGCACGCCGACCGCGGCGGTGGCGCGACCGGTGTGGCCGAGCTCGACGAGCGTGTCACCCGACCCTGCCTGGTCGGGGACGAGGAGGTAGACCGCAAGGGCCGCGAGCGGACCCCCGACGAGCCCCCACGTCCCGACCCGGGAGGGACCGGGTTCGGCCTCGGCGACGTCGTCGAGCGGGAGGTCGGGACGGGTCACCGCGCCATCGTCGCGGATGCCGTGGCGGGCGTCACGGCCGCTCGGCCTTGACGGGCGTCCCGATGAGCCTGTAGCAACGCGCCCTGTTGCAATGTGTTAGGGAGCCCTAATGCCATCGCGACGCAGACCCACGCTCTCCGCGAGAGCCCGACCCCCAGGAGCCCCGTCGATGCGTCGACCCGTCCGCCACGTGCTCGCCACGCTGCTCGCCCTCTGCCTCGCCCTCACCGCCGTCGCCTGTGGCGACGACCCCGACGACACGTCGAGTCCGTCGTCGACCGCCGCGGCGTCCGACGGCGACACCACGACCCCATCCTCGACCGGCGACGCGACCGAGCCCGCCGACACCCCCACCGAGGTCGTCGTCTCCCACGCCCAGGGCGAGACCACCGTGCCGTACCAGCCCGAGACCGTCGTGGTGTTCGACCTCGGTGTGCTCGTCACCCTCGACGAGCTGGGCATCGAGGTGGCCGGCGTCCCCGAGCTCGCTGCCCTCGACGCGGCGATGCCCCAGTACGCGGACGTCGAGCGGGTCGGCACGCTCTTCGAGCCCGACTTCGAGCTGGTGAACTCGATGGAGCCCGACCTCGTCATCGTCGCGGGCCGCTCGGGCCCCGCCTACGAGGAGCTCTCGAAGATCGCGCCCACCATCGATCTCACCGTCGACAACGCCGACTTCTTCGGGTCGTTCCGTGAGCGCACCGAGGCCCTCGCCACGATCTGGGGCGTCGAGGACGAGGTGGCCACTGCGCTCGACGACATCGACGAGTCGATCGTCCGCATCAACGAGCTGGCCGCCGACGCCGGATCGGCGCTCATCGTGCTGACGAGCGGCGGCGAGGTCACCGCCTACGGCCCCGGCTCGCGGTTCGGGCTCATCCACGACGACCTCGGCGTGACCCCCGCCGTCGAGGACATCGAGGAGGCCACCCACGGCAACGCCATCTCCTTCGAGTTCATCCTCGAGGCGACCCCCGACATCCTCTATGTCGTCGACCGCGACGCCGCCACGAACGAGCCGGGCCCCGCCGCCTCCGCGGTGCTCGACAACGAGATCGTCCACCGCACCCCGGCTTGGCAGAACGACAAGGTCGTCTACCTCGACCCGTTCGCCTGGTACCTGGCCCCCGGCGGCATCGGCTCGGTCCGCAACATGCTCGACACCATCGAGTCGAGCCTCAGCTGACGTGAACGTCCGCACCTGGCACCTCGTCGCCGGCGCGGCCGCCGTGCTGGTGGTCGGAGGCTGGAGCCTGTTCATCGGCGTCAGCCACGTGACCCCTCTCGACGTGCTGCGCGGCGACGAGGACCAGGTGTGGCTCGTCCTCGCCAGCCGCCTGCCCCGATTGCTCGCGACGCTGCTCGCCGGCGCGGCGATGAGCATCGCCGGGCTCATCATGCAGCACCTCGCCCGCAACCGCTTCGTCGCCCCCTCCACCGCCGGCACCGTGGAGTCGGCGAGCCTGGGCCTGCTCGTCGCCACCCTCCTCTTCGGCGAACGTTCGGTGATGTGGAAGATGGCCGTCGCCGTGGTGTTCGCCCTCGTCGGCACCTGGCTGTTCCTCCGCATCCTGCGCCGGCTCCCCCTCCACGACCTCATCGTCGTCCCCCTCGTCGGCATCATGTTCGGCGGGGTCATCGGGGCGGCCACGACGTTCCTCGCCTACCGCTACGACCTGCTCCAGACGATGGCGTCGTGGACGAACGCCGACTTCTCCGGCATCATCCGCGGCCGCTACGAGCTGTTGTGGATCGCCGCGGCGGTCACGGCCGCGGCCTACGCCTATGCCGACCGCTTCACCGTCGCCGGTCTCGGCGAGGAGGTGTCGACCAACCTCGGCCTCTCCTACCGGCGGGTGGTGAACCTCGGGCTCGCCGTGGTGGCGGTCACCACCGCGGTCGTCGTCGTCACCGTCGGCGCCGTGCCGTTCCTCGGCCTCATCGTCCCGAACGTCGCCACCGTCCTCCTCGGCGACAACCTCCGCAAGGTGCTGCCGTTCACCGCCGTGCTCGGCGCGGGGTTCGTGCTCGTCTGCGACGTCATCGGGCGCGTCATCCGCGCCCCCTACGAGATCCCCGTCGGCACCGTCGCCGGGGTCATCGGCAGCGCGGTGTTCATCGCCATGCTCCTCAACGCCCGTTCGCAGCGGATCGCCGCCGCATGACCTCCCTGCGCCCGTCCGCTCGATGACCACCACCACCGTGACCAAGACCCGGTTCGGCGTGGCCGATCGGAACGCGTTCGGAGGCGACGGCACCAACCGCTGGCGGTGCCGCCGGGTCGTGCTGGTGCTCGGGCTCGTCGCCCTCGCGCTCGTCGTCCTCTTCCTCACCTACGACATCAAGGGGTCGTGGGACTACGCGATCCGCCTCCGTACCCGCAAGGTCGTGGCGATGGGGGTGGTCGGTGCCGCGGTCGCGTACTCGACGGTGCTCTTCCAGACGGTCACGAACAACCGCATCCTCACCCCGAGCATCATGGGGTTCGACTCGCTGTACCTCGTCATCCAGACGATCCTCGTCTGGTCGTTCGGGACCCTCACTCTCCTCCAGTTCGACGAGCGGGTGCTCTTCGGCATCGAGGTGGCCGTCATGGTCGCCTTCGCGGGGGTGCTGCACCGCTGGCTGTTCGGGCGCCACGACCGCGACCTCTACGTGCTCGTCCTCGTCGGCATCGTGCTCGGCACGTTCTTCTCCAGCATCACCGCGCTCGTGAGCCGGATGATCGACCCCAACGAGTTCCAGACCCTCCAGGACCGGTTCTTCGCCAGCTTCAGCCAGGTGGACGAGCAGCTGCTCGGCGTGAGCGTCGTCGCCGTCGTCCTCTGCGCGATCGCCGGCCACGGCATCCTCCGCCGACTCGACGTCCTCGTGCTCGGGCGGGAGATGGCGCTCGGCCTCGGGGTCGAGCACCGGCGTGTCGTGAACCGGGCGCTGATCCTCGTCGCCGTCCTCGTCGCCGTCTCGACGGCGCTCGTCGGGCCGATCACCTTCTTCGGCCTCCTCGTGGCCAACCTCGCGCGCCAGCTCACGGGCACGTTCCGGCACCGCTACGTCATCCCCACCGCGGTGTTGCTCTCGATCATCTGCCTGGTCGGCGGCCAGTTCGTGATCGAGCGGTTCCTCTCGTTCAACGCGACGCTCAGCGTCGTCGTGAACTTCGTCGGCGGGATCTACTTCATCGGGTTGTTGCTGAAGGAGGCACGACGATGATCGAGGTGCGGGGCGTCACCAAGCGCTACGGCCAGACGACGGTGCTCGACGACGTGAGCCTCGACCTGCCACGGGGCGGGCTCACCTCGATCATCGGGGCGAACGGTGCGGGCAAGTCCACCCTGCTCGCCATCATGAGCCGGCTGCTCGAGCCCGACGCCGGCCGCATCACCGTCGACGGGCTCGACGTGGCGACGACGCCGAGCGCCCAGCTCGCCCGCCGGCTCTCGGTGCTGCGTCAGGAGAACCACTTCGCGATGCGCCTCACGGTGCGCGAGCTCGTCGCCTTCGGTCGGTTCCCCTACAGCCAGGGGCGCCTCACCGCCGAGGACCGCCGCCACGTCGACGACGCCATCGGGTTCCTCGAACTCGACGACTTCCAGGGCCGCTACCTCGACCAGCTCTCCGGTGGTCAGCGGCAGCGGGCGTACGTCGCGATGGTGCTCTGCCAGGACACCGACTACATCCTCCTCGACGAGCCGCTCAACAACCTCGACATGCGCCACTCGGTGCAGATGATGCGGATGCTGCGGCGGCTCGCGGTCGAGCGCGACAAGACGATCGTCGTCGTCATCCACGACATCAACTTCGCCTCCTGCCATTCCGATCGCATCGTCGCCCTGCGAGACGGTCGGGTGGTCGGTGAGGGACCCACCGAGGCGATGGTCGAACCGGCGATGCTGCGCTCGGTGTTCGACCTCGACATCGACGTGCAGACCTGGGGCGGGCAGCGCATCGGGGTCTACTTCCGGTAGGCACGCTGCAGCCACGCTGCGGATGGACGGCGTCGGCGGCGCATCCACTACGGTGCGCGGTGAGGTTCGATCGTCGGTGCCTGCCGGGGAGGCCTCACCACCTCTGTCACGTCGAATGACCAGCTCCGAGGCCCCCCTCTCCCACGCCCGCCGCGGCCTGCCAGGTCCGGCACGCGCCGCTCTCGTCGTCGGGCTCGTCTACTCCTTCCTCGTCGGTGTCTCCTCGCTCGAAGCGGGCATCAACCTGATGGGCGAGGACGTGCACCGCAGCCTGTTCGAGACGGTGACGAACCCGCTCGCCGGCCTCTTCGTCGGCATCCTCGGCACGGTGATGGTGCAGTCGTCCTCGGCGAGCACGTCGCTCATCGTCGGCCTCGTCGCCTCGGGCGTCGTCGGTGTCGACACGGCCGTGCCGATGATCATGGGGGCGAACATCGGCACGACGGTGACGAGCACGCTCGTGGCATTCGGCCACGTGCGCCAGTCGCTCGAGTTCCAGCGCGCCTTTGCCGCCGCGACCGTCCACGACTTCTTCAACCTGCTCGCGGTCGCCCTCCTGCTGCCGCTCGAGCTGGCGACGGGTGTGCTCGGATCGACCGCCGAGTGGCTGAGCTCGAAGCTCGTCGGCACCTCCGGCGCCGAGTGGGAGAGCCCGGTGAAGGCGCTCGTCGCCACCCCCGTCGGGTGGGTGGGCGACCTCGCCGAGCTGACGGGGGCGACCGGCGCGGTGCAGGGCGTCGTGCAGGTGGCGCTCGGAATGGTGGTCATCCTCACGGCGCTCGTGTTCATCACGAAGAACATGCGCCGCCTCGTGGCCGACCGCGTCGAGCGGGCGCTCAACGCCCTGCTCGCCAAGGGCGGCGGACTGATGGCGATCCTCGTCGGGATGATCATCACGTTCTCGGTCCAGTCCTCGAGCATCACCACGGCCATCCTCGTGCCGCTCGCCGGCGCCGGTGTACTGAGCCTGCCCTCGGTGTTCCCGGTCACCCTCGGTGCGAACATCGGCACGACCGGCACCGCGCTCCTCGCCGCCATGGCCGCGAGCCGACCCGAGGCGCTCACGATCGCCCTCGTCCACACGCTGTTCAACACGTGCGGGACGCTCCTCATCTACCCGGTGGAGGCCGTCCGGCGCATCCCGATGCGAGCCGCCGAGGGGCTCGCGACGCTCGCCGTCACCCGCAAGCGGTGGGCGATCGCCTATGTCGTGGTTGCATTCATCGTCGTACCCGCCGTTGGCGTGGTACTCCTCAGGTGAGAGGCTGTCGTCATGGTGCTTGAGTTCTTCCGTCGTGGTGAGTCGGGGATGGACCTGATCACCAACAAGGTCGTGGGCATGCTGGTCGACGCCCGCCACTCCTTCGACCTCGCGACCTCGGCACTGCTCGGCGGGGTCGACCCCGAGGAGGTGCGTGAGGAGATCCACGCCACCGACCAGCGCATCAACCGCACCGAACAGGAGCTGCGGCGCGACCTCCTCGTGCACGTCAGCGTGCAGGGGGCCTTCGACATCGGCGACGTGCTCGGGTACGTGCTGCTCATCAAGAAGATCGAGCGCATCGGCGACCAGGCGAAGAACATCTTCGACCTCGCCACCGAAGGGGTCGACTTCTCGGCCACGCCGAACACCGAGGGTTTCCTCGAGACCCACCAGGCCATCAGCGAGATGCTCGACGAGCTCGCAGTGCTCGTCGTCGAGCAGGACCCGGAGAAGGTGCAGGAGTACCGGGCCCGGGCCGACGCCATGCGCATCGAACAGGAGCGCTTCATCCGCGAGCACTTCCACAGCGAGGAGCCCGGCCACTGGGCGGTGCCCCGGGCCATCCACCACCGCTACCTGAAGCGCATCATCGCCAACCTCGCCGGGGTGGCCACCTCCCTCGTCGAGCCGGTCCAGTACCACGACTACTTCGACGAGGGTCAGGTCGACATCACCGACGACTGAGCCCTGACACCGGATCAGCCGTTGGAGAGGAACCGCTCGTAGGCCGGGTTGGCGGCTTCGCTGTGGAACCGATAGCCGACGGTGTCGAGGAACGACTCGAACGCCTCACGCTCTGCCGGCGGCACCTCGAACCCGGCGAGCACCCGTCCGAAGTCGGCCCCGTGGTTGCGGTAGTGGAAGAGGCTGATGTTCCACCGACCGCCGAGGGCCTCGAGGAACTCGAGCAGCGCCCCAGGCCGCTCGGGGAACTCGAACCGGTACAACACCTCGTCGCGCACGTCGGGCGACGGGCCGCCCACCATGTGGCGGATGTGCAGCTTCGCCATCTCGTCGTCGGACAGGTCGATCGCCTCGTAGCCTCCCGCCCGCAGCTCCTCGCCGAGCACCTCGGCGTCGCGGCGCGAGGCCACGCTCACCCCGACGAAGATGTGCGCGGCCTGCCGGCCGGCCAACCGGTAGTTGAACTCGGTGATGACCCGGCTCGGGCCGAGCAGCGCGCAGAACTCGCGGAACGCACCCGGCCGCTCGGGGATCGTGACCGCGAACAGCGCCTCCCGCGCTTCTCCGAGCTCGGCCCGTTCGGCGACGAACCGCAGGCGGTCGAAGTTCATGTTCGCCCCACTCAGCACCGCGACGACGTCGGCACCGACGATGCCCCGCTCGCCGAGCCACCGCTTCGCCCCCGCCACACCGAGCGCCCCGGCGGGTTCGACGATGCTGCGGGTGTCGTCGAACACGTCCTTGATCGCCGCGGAGATCTCGTCGTTGGTGACCGTCACCATCTCGTCGACCACCTGCTTCGCGAGGGCGAAGGTGTGCACCCCCACGTCGCGCACCGCCACGCCGTCGGCGAAGATGCCGACCTGGTCGAGCGCGACGGGCGTCCCGGCGGCGAGCGAGCGGGTCATCGCATCGGCCTCGACCGGCTCGACCCCGATCACCTTCACCTCGGGAACGACGGCCTTCAGGTACGCGCCGATGCCGGCGATGAGCCCGCCGCCGCCGACCGGCACGAACACGGCGTCGACACCCGACGGTCGGCGTCGCACGATCTCGTCGCCGACCGTCCCCTGCCCGGCGATCACCAGGGGATCGTCGAAGGGGTGGATGAACGTCATCCCCGTCGACGCGACCAGCTCCTCGCAGTGCGCCTGGGCGTCGCTGAAGCTGTTCCCGACGAGCACCACCTCCGCACCGAGCGCCTGCACGGCGTCGACCTTGATCTCGGGTGTGGTCTCGGGCATCACGATGAGCGCCCGCAGGCCGAGGTGGCGGGCGGCGTAGGCCACCCCCTGCGCGTGGTTGCCGGCGCTCGAGGCGATGACGCCGCGGTCGGCCTCCGCCGAGGTCAGCGAGGCCATCTTGTTGTAGGCGCCGCGCAGCTTGAAGCTGAACACCGCCTGGAGGTCTTCCCGTTTGAAGCGGATCGTGCTCGCGAGGCGGGCCGAGAGGCGGGGGGCGATGTCGAGCGGGGTCTCGCGCGCCACGTCGTAGACGCGGCTGGTGAGGATCGACCGGACGACCTCGTCGAGCGGGGTGCCCGCGGACCGGCTCACGCGATCAGCCGATCAGGGCCCTCACGTCGACGACGGCCTGCCAGGTGAGCAGGACGAGGATGCTGCCGCCGATGGCGCCGTAGCCCCACCGCCACTTGTGGTCGGCGGCGAAGAACCGCCGGGCAGCGAAGACGATGGCCACCATCGAGACGGTGCCGACGACGAGGCCGAGGACGGGGCCCACGCCACCGCTGAGGTCGACGACCGGACGCAGCAGCGGGAGGGCGATGTAGGTGATGAGACACCGGATCGCCGAGATCGCGATGGACTTCTGGAACGCGCTCTCGGCGCCGAGGATGCTGACCTTCGGCGCCTCGGGGTCGAGGAAGAGCAGCCGCCGCACGAACCGGTCGGCGTCGGATCGAGCCGGGGCGACGGTGAGGGCAGGTGCGACCTGCGCCGGGGGAACCGAGGTGTCCATCGGGCCCGAGGGTACAGGCTGGAGCCGGACCGGCCCCAGCCGGGCCGGCCCGCGTGACCTCTGACTCAGAGGCCCGAGGCGAGCAGCCCGCAGTCGAGCGACGAGTACTCGTGCACCTCGTCGACCCCCACCGAGCCGGCGTCGCCCGGCCCGGCCACCATCTCGCCGTCGACGAACGAGTACGGGGCCTGGGCGACCAGGTACTCGCCGGTGTCGGCGTCGACGAGCTCGCCCGAGAAGAGGTCGAGGTCGCCGAGCCCCTCGCAGGTGGCACCCGAGAAGGTGCCGATGCTCGCGGTGACCGGGAAGCTGAACGCCAGGCCCGACTCGGCGTCGACGACGGGGACCAGCGAGCACCCGTCGGTGCGGAACATCGCGACGATCACACCCGACGCGGGGCCGGAGACCGAGACGAAGGCCTCGTCCTGGCCCGAGCCGTCGACGTCGTGGCCACCGATGGGCGAGGCGCCCATGTCGCCCGCCTCGTCGATCGTGACCGCGGCCGACCCCCCGGCTGACCACGCGACCTGGACCCACCAGGCGTCGTCGTGGCGGAACACCGAGAGCGTGTCGGGAATGCCGTCGCCGTCGCCGTCGTAGTCGATGGTGGCCTCGGCCACGTCGGTGGCCTCGTCGGGGATGGGTGCCTCGTCGGGACACGAGTCGTCGGCCACCGTGTCGGAGGTGGTGGTGGTGTCCTCCGCCTCGGTGGTGGTCGTGGCCTCCGTGGTGCTGGAGGTGGTCGTGTCGTCGGCGGCGGAGTCGTCGTCACCGCAGGCACCGAGCACCAGGGCGAGGGCAAACAGGACTCCGGCAATTCGCATCCCAGGTCGCATGCCAGGGCACCGTAGCCGCACCCCGGCAGGCCCTCGACAACCCGGGGCAATCCGAGGACCGGCCTCATAGACTGTCGGCCATGGCTACGTACCAGGCGCCGGAGTACCACCCCGCCTTCGAGGAGTACTGCGAAGCCATCTACGAGCTCCACGAGGACGAGGTCGAGGTCATCCAGGCGCGCATCGCAGAGCGACTCGAGGTGTCGCGTCCCGCGGTGTCGGAGATGATCCACCGCATGCAGAAGGAGGGGCTGGTCGAGATCGACCGCACCATCCGACTCACCGAGTACGGCCACCGCCTGGCCGAGACCGTCGTGCGCCGGCACCGCCTCGCCGAGCGCTTCCTCACCGACATCCTCCACCTGCCGTGGGCCGACGCCCACGCCGAGGCCGGCAAGTGGGAGCACATCATCTCCCCCGCCGTCGAGGAGGCGATGAACCGGCTGCTCGGCGAACCCACCACCTGCCCGCACGGCAACCCCATCCCCGGGTCGGCCTACGAGGTGCACCCCGACACCACCACGCTCGACACCATCGCGGTCGGTGGGCAGTTCACCGTGCGGCGCATCACCGAGGAGCTCGAGTTCACCGAAGGCCTGCTCGACTTCCTCGAGGAGTCCGACATGCGCCCCGGCGAGGTCGGCACGGTCACCGCCATCTCCCCCGACGGCACCACGACGGTGGAGATCAAGGGACGCCACGTGGGCATCGGCTCGTTCATCGGCGCCCGCATCCTCGTCACCCCCGGCGCGGCCGCGGCCTGAGCGCCGACGGATCGCTGTCGGCCGCTCGAACCGCCTATCGGCCACCTGGGACGTCGGCTCGCGGCGCGTCGTCGCGCTGGGCGATGGCGTGGAAGTAGCCGCTGCGCGTGCCGACGTAGATCCGCCCGTCCCACACCGTGGGCGTCGACTCGACGCACCCGCCGAGCTGGATCGCCCACACCTGGGGCGGCACGACGTGGGTGTCGGACACGTCGAACCCGCGGAGCACGCCCCCACGACAATCGCCCTGGATCAGCACGTCGTCGACGACCACCGGCGACTGCCAGGTGGGGCCGGGCAGGAAGAAGCGCCAGCGCACCTCGCCCGTCGCCCGGTCGATGCCGTGGATCCACCCTGCGTCGGTCGGCACGATGAGCAGGTCGCGGTGGATGGCGGGCGTCGCCCACACGCCGGAGCGCTCGGGGTCGTGCACCGCCCAGACGACTGGGTCGTCGGGCCGTCGGGGGTCGAGCTTCAGGATCTGACCGACCTCTCGCCCCCGTTCCGTGTCGCGATCCACCTCGACCGCGACGTAGAGGTACCCCTCGTCGTCGATGACGATCGACGCGTCGGTGTCGTCGCCGGTCCAGAAGCGGAAGATCCGCTCGGGGTCGCGCCCGCCGCGCAGCCCGCCGATGTCCCAGCCCTGCACGAGCCCGCCGGAGTTCGCGAACCAGATCGTGTCGCCGGAGATCGCGACCGAGCTCTCGATCGACACGTTCTCGTCGCCGAGGTCGGCGAGCAGCTCGTCGTCGAAGCCCGGGGCGACGAAGCGCAGCTCGGGGTCGACCGTGACGAGGCCGTCGGCGTCGTAGCCCCGGTTGAGCCGCCAGACGAACCAGTGGCTGTTCTCGCCGCCCTGGAAGAGGTGGTCGTCGATGACGAGCGACGCCGGGTCCCAGTCGTCGTTCCACACCGGCTCGACGTCGTCGGCGGCGTTGTACGCCCAGAGCACCGTCGGCTCGGGTCGGTCGAAGGCGATGGCGTAGAGGTGGTCGTCGAGCGACCCGGCGTAGACGACGGGGTAGCCGTCGGGGTCGACGGTGGCCGAGCCCTTGAAGAGGTCGCCGGCCTCGAAGCTCGGGATGATCGGCTCGCCGGTGTCGGCGTCGAGGAAGTGGAGCTTGCGGTCGTAGGCCCCGAAGACCACCCAGGTGCGGCCGTCGTACTCGAACACCGAGGGCTGGCCGGTCCAACCCGTGCCGCACCAGTCGCGCTCGACGCCTTGGATGACCGACGACGAGCACATCGGCGCGTCGGGGTAGCTCCAGGTGCGCACCGGGTCGGTGGGGACCGGGCCTCGGCCGTACCAGGTGCGGGTGGGGTTGCCCCGGAAGGTGACGAGGCCATCGACCGCGTCGCCCCACCGGTGACCGGCCGACGCCGGGTCGACCCACGCCTCGCTCCCGCTGTCGGGGCCGGCGGGCGGCCAGGCCGGGGCGGGCGGTCGCGCGGGATCCTCGGCCGCGCTCGCGGCGAAGGCACCGAGGAGCGCCAGCACGAGCACGACGCCGAGCGCCGCGACCCCTCCTCGACCGACGAGGGTGCGCAGGACGTGTCGACTCGGTTCGCTCACCG
>CAZAVX010000048.1:0-20267 GCA_964488835.1 uncultured Iamiaceae bacterium
AGCACGTGCGGGTGCTCCCCGCGGGTGACGAGACCGACGCCGCGCTCGACGGCGAGCTCTGCTGAGACGCCGCTCAGCGAGTGACCCTCAGTCGTCGGACCCGAGTTCGGTGGTCGGATCGGCGGGGACGAGGCGGCCGGTGCGGGCGAGCTCGGCGTACCAGAGGGCGCTCGCCTTGGGCCGTCGGTCGAGGGTGACGGGGTCGACCTCGACGATGCCGAAGCGCTTCGCGAACCCGTGGGCCCACTCGAAGTTGTCGAGGAACGACCACACCATGTAGCCGTCGATCGGCACGCCGGCCTCGATGGCCCGGTGCACCTCGGCGAGGTGGTCGTGGAGGTACGCGATGCGGTCGAGGTCGTGGACCCGTCCGTGGACCCGCTCGGTGTCGGGCATGGCGGCGCCGTTCTCGGTGATGAGGTAGCGCCCGAATCGGTAGCGCTCGTGGAGGTCGATGAGCAGGTCGCCGAAGGTGGGTGGGTGGATCTCCCATCCCATGTCGGTGACCGGACGGGCGTCCCAGCCGGGCGGCTCACCGGCGGTGTGGACGACGGTGCGGGTGTAGTAGTTCACGCCGAGCAGGTCGAGCGGTGCGGCGATCGCCGCCATGTCGCCCTCACGCACCTCGGTGCGGCGCCACCCGAGGCGGTCGGCGGTGGCAGCCGGGTAGTCGCCGCCGGTGAGCGGTTCGACGTACCAGCGGTTCTCGAGGTCGTTGATCTCCTCGGCCCGGGCCCGGTCGGCCTCGCTGTCGGTGCCGGGGAACGCGGGGGTGAAGTTGAGGACGATGCCGACCTCGGCGCGGGGCGCGAGCGCACGGATGCGCTCGACGGCCCACCCGTGGCCGAGCAGCAGGTGGTGGCTGGCGGCGAAGCCCTCCTGGACGTCGGTGTGGCCGGGTGCGTGCTCGCCGGTGACATAGCCGTGGTTCGCGACGACGAAGGGCTCGTTGAGGGTGGTCCAGGTGTCGACCCGGTCGCCGAGCCGTTCGACAACCGCGGCGGCGTAGTCGGCGAAGGCTTCGGCGGTGCTGCGGACGACCCATCCGCCCTCGTCCTGGAGCGCCTGGGGGAGGTCCCAGTGGTAGAGGGTGGGGAGCGGCACGAGCCCGGCCTCGAGGAGCCCGTCGACGAGACGGTCGTAGAAGTCGAGGCCCGCCGCGTTCACCGTGCCCCGGCCGGTGGGCAGGATCCGGGGCCAGGAGATCGAGAACCGGTAGGCGCCGAGCCCGAGGTCGCGGAGCAGCGACACGTCGGCCTGCCACCGGTCGTAGTGGTCGACCCCTCGCGACCCGTTCGTCCCGTCGGCGATGGCGCCTGGCACCGTGCAGAACCGGTCCCAGATGCTCTCGCCCTTCCCGTCGGCGTCGGGCGCTCCCTCGATCTGGAACGACGAGGTCGCCGCGCCCCAGAGGAATGTCTCCGGGAACACGTAACCGCCATCGGTGGAAGCGCTTGCATCTCCGACAGGTTCGGCCATGGTGAGCTCCTCCGAATCGAGCGGTGGTGCGGGGACGATCCCCGAGATCTCAAGGGCGGACAGGGCCGACCCTTGACCGTTCTCGCGCCTCCCATCTAACCTGAAAGCGCTTCCATCATCAACGCTCCCGGCCCGTTCGACCAGCGGGCACCAGGGCGACACGACGGGAGGGCGAACGACGTGGCAGAGCCGGTGACGCTCGAGGACGTGGCGCGAGTGAGCGGGGTGTCACCCGCCGCGGCCTCCCGGGCGCTCAACGGGCGCGGCGGGGTGCGCCCCGAGGTGCGCGACCGGGTCGTCGCGGTGGCCGACTCGCTCGGCTACCGGCCCAACCGCGCCGCCCGCAACCTCGCGAGCGGGCGCTCGTCGATCATCGGGCTCGTGCTGCCCGCCGAGGAGCTGTGGCTCGACCCCTACGGCGCCGCACTCATCCAGATGGTCGCCCAGGCCGCCCACGACCTCGACCAGGGCCTCATGCTCGTGCTCGGCAACCACGAGCCCGGCGTCACCGTCCGCCACATCCTCCGCGACGGCATCCTCGACGGCGTCATCGTCAGCTCCATCGCCCTCGGCGAACCGTGGGTCGACGAGCTGCTCGACTCGTCGATCGAGACCCTCGTCGTCGGCACCCAGCTCCCACGCGACGACATCCACGTCGTCGACGTCGAGAACCTCCACTCGGCGGCGGCGGCGGTCGACCACCTCCTCGACACCGGGCGCACCCGGGTGGCCACCATCACCGGTCCGCTCGACCGCCACGACGCTGCCCAGCGCCTCGAGGGCTACCGGCTCGCCCACCAGCGTCGGGGCCTGCCCGTCGACGAGGCGCTCGTGGTCCCCGGCGACTTCGACCGGCACTCGGGCCGCCTCGCGGTGCGCACCCTCGCCGCCCTCGCCGAGCCGCCCGACGCGGTGTTCGCCGCCAACGACGAGATGGCCCTCGGCGCGCTCCGCGAGCTCGAGCACCTCGGGCTGAAGGTGCCGGACGACGTCGCGGTGGTGGGATTCGACGGCACCGCCGGCTTCGACGACGCGAGCGGTGCGAACCCCCCGACGGCCGACGACGTCCCGGTGCTCACCTCGGTGCACCAGCCCTTCGCCGAGCTCGGCCGGTGCGCGGTCGCCAGCCTGCTCGCCCTGCTCGACGGCCAGCCGGTCGAGCGCGTCCAATTGCTCGATCCCACGCTGGTGGTCGGGCGGTCCTCCGCCCACCCCGCGAGCCCGGTCCCCCCATGAGCCCCAACCCCCCATGAGCGTCCACGCGGCGGTGGGTGGGAGAGCGGCAACTCTCCCACCCACCTGGCTCTCGACCCCGGTAGCGTCCAAACCGCCAGGAGAGAGACACCCATGATGGCAACAAATCCGCGCGGACACTCACTCGTCGTCGGCGGTCCGGGCTGATCGCCCGTCAGAGGGCCGTCATGGTCGCCCGGACCGTCGCACGACGGGGACCGCGCGCTCACTCCACGGCTGCGACCGCCTCGGCGGGGAGCGACTCGATGACCTCGGCGGCCGCTGCCGACGCGGCCGCGACGTGTCGCTCGTGGAGCTCGTGGAACACCGCCTGGGCCTCGACCGCCGGCCAGTCGTCGGGCAGATTGGCGATCGGCAGGCGGGGGTCCTTGCGGATGATGTTCAGCCACTCGGTGGTCATCCGCAGCGTGAGGGCGAGCGGGTCCTCGACGGGTCGGCGGTGCTCGTCGCGGTCCCATCGCTCGAGGAACTCGTGGTACCAGCCCGCGATGGTGTCGAGGTCGAACGCGTCGCGCACGAGCTGGCCGATGTCGGTGGGCGGTCGCGGTTCGGCGACGAACACCTTCACGTGTTCGGCGAGGCCGAGCTCCTCGAGCATCGCCGTGACGTCGATCTCGGAGTGGGCGAGCCACAGCCCGCTCTGGAGCGGACCGAACCCGGCCCAGGTCAACTTCGAGCGCAGGTCGTGACGCTGGCGCTGCCACGAGTCGGGGAACGAGAACCCGATGAGGGTCCACGCGTCGTCCACGCTCGTGTTCACCGCGCCGGTGTGCCAGATGCGCTGGCCGCCGTCGGTGAGGATGGCCTCGGTGCGGGGGGTGAGGGCGAAGTACGCCTTGCGGCCGTGGCGCTGGCGGCGGAGGAGTCCGCGTCGCACCATGCGGGAGAGCGTCGATCGGGTGGCCTGCTCGGCGACGCCCACCCGACCGAGCACTTCGATGATCGAGCCCGAGAACACGGCGATGTGGCGGCGGTGCACGTGGTCGCCGAGGAACGTGAACATCAGCGACTGGGGCCTCAACCAGGTGTCCACGGTGCTTGTCTACCACTCTCGAAATGTGATGCAAAGTCTTGACGCCCGTCGAACAAACGACTAACAAGACATCGAGGGGGCGGAGCGGGGGACCACACGCCGAGCCCTGGAAGACCGAGCCCTGGAAGACCACGCGTCACGGCGTCGTCGACACGTTCACATGGGGAGGCAGCAGTTGGGATCGCTCGAGCTGACGGGCAAGGTCGCCGTCGTCACCGGGAGCGGGCGAGGCCTCGGCCTGGCCTACGCCACGGCCCTCGCCGCCGCGGGTGCCAGGGTCGTTGTCAACGACGTCGACGAGGCGGCGGCCGCCGCCGCGGTCGCGACGATCGAGGCGGCCGGCGGCACGGCGGTGGCCGAGGTCGCCGCGGTCGGCAGCACTGAGACCGCGGAGCGGCTCGTCGGGCGGGCGGTCGAGGAGTTCGGGCGCCTCGACATCCTCGTCACCAACGCCGGCGTCCTGCGCGACAAGGTGCTCTGGAAGATGACCGACGACGACTTCGACACGGTCATCGAGGTGCACCTCAAGGGCACCTTCACCTGCGCCCGTGCCGCCGCGGTGCAGATGCGCGAGCAGGGCGAGGGCGGCCGCATCATCCTCGTCGGCTCCCCCGCGGGCCAGCGCGGCAACTTCGGCCAGACCAACTACGCCGCGGCGAAGGCCGGCATCGCGGCGATGGCCCGCACCTGGTCGATGGAGCTCGAGCGGGCGGGCGTCACGGTCAACGCCATCGTGCCGATCGCCGCCACCGAGATGACCAAGACCATCCCGGCGTTCGCCCCGATCATCGAGGAGAGCGAGCGCACCGGCGAGCCGCTCCCCGCGTGGCTCCGCCAGGCCGAGGGCTTCGGCACGCCCGACGACTGCGCCGGCCTCGTGGTGTTCCTCGCCTCCGACGCCTCGGCCGGGGTCACCGGTCAGGCCATCGGCATCGGCGGCGACAAGCTCGCCCTGTGGGCCCACCCCCACGAGGTCGCGGTCGCCTACCGAGAGGGCGGATGGTCGGGCGCCGACATCGCCGCGGTGTGGGCCACCTCGGTCGGCGCGAACCCCCAGTCCGTCGGCATCGCGCCGCCCGCCGTCCCCGAGTCGGCCTCGGCGCCGGCCGCGTCGGCGGGCTGAAAGGTCCAGCCGTGAGCTACCAGCCCGCCTTCGACCTCGCCGACATCGTCGCCATCGACGTGCACACCCACGCCGAGGTGTCCGAGCGCGGTCAGGCGTCGCTCTCCGACGAGCTCAACGAGGCGTCGAGCGCCTACTTCGGCGTCGAGGGCAACCGCAAACCCACCATCGGGGAGATGGCGGCCTACTACCGCGAGCGCAAGATGGTCGCCGTGGTGTTCACCGTCGACGCCGAGTACGCCACCGGCCAGCCGCCGGTGCCGAACGAGGAGGTGGCCGAGGGCTGCGCGGCGAACGCCGACGCCCTCATCCCCTTCGCGAGCATCGATCCGTGGAAGGGCGCCGCCGGCGCCCGCGAGGCCCGTCGCCTCGTCGAGCAGTACGGGGTCCGCGGCTTCAAGTTCCACCCGAACATCCAGGGGTTCTTCCCCAACGACCGCATGGCGTACCCCCTCTACGAGGCCATCGAGGAGCTCGGCGTGCCGGCGCTCTTCCACACCGGCCAGACCGGCATCGGTGCCGGGGTTCCCGGCGGTGGCGGCATCCGCCTCAAGTACTCGAACCCGATGTACGTCGACGACGTCGCCGCCGACTTCCCGCACCTGCCGATCATCCTCGCCCACCCGTCGTTCCCCTGGCAGGACGAGGCGCTCTCGGTCGCCACCCACAAGCCCCAGGTCCACATCGACCTGTCCGGGTGGTCGCCGAAGTACTTCCCGCCCCAACTCGTCCAGTACGCGAACACCCTCCTCAAGGATCGCGTCCTGTTCGGCAGCGACTACCCGGTGCTCACGCCCGACCGCTGGCTGTCCGACTTCGACACCCTCGAGATCAAGCCCGAGGTGAAGCCGCGCATCCTGAAGGACAACGCGGCGCGCCTGCTCGGCCTGGGGGAGGCGGGCTGACGTGCAGAACCAGGGCCTCGGCTCCTGGCCGGCACGTCGGGCGCGGATGACGCCTCGCCGCCCCGCGGTGGTGTTCGGCGACACCACCTGGACCTTCGCCGACCTCCGCGACGAGTCGACCCGCCTCGCCCACGCCCTCCGCGGCCTCGGCGTCGGGCCGGGCGACCGCGTCGCGCACTGCAGCCCCAACCATCCCTCGGCGCTCCAGACCCTCTTCGCCGCGGGGATGCTCGGCGCGATCTACGTGCCGGTCAACGCTCGCCTCGCCGCCCCCGAGCTGCAGTTCGTCCTCGCCGACTCGGGCGCGTCGGTACTCGTCCACGGAGCGGGCCTCGACGAGCGGGTGGCCACCGTCGCCGCCGAGCTGCCCGACCTCCGGCTCGTCGCGGTCGGCGCCCCCGTCGCCGGCGGCACCGACCTCGCCACCCTCACACGCGACGCCTCCACCGAGCCCCTCGACGAGCCGGTCGGTCTCGACGACACCGCGATGATCATGTACACGTCCGGCACGACGGGCCGCCCCAAGGGCGCCGCACTCAGCCACGGCAACCTGACGTGGAACTGCATGAACGTCCTGATCGACCTCGACCTGCGGGGCGACGAGGTCACGCTCGTCACCGCGCCGCTCTTCCACGCCGCGGCGCTCAACATGAGCTGCCTCCCGACCCTCGTGAAGGGTGGCTGCGCGGTCATCGTCGAGACCTTCGAACCCGGCGCGGTCTTCGACCTCATCGAACGCCACCGCGTCACGTTCATGTTCGGCGTGCCCGCGATGTACCTCACGCTCGCCCAGCATCCGCGGTGGGCCGACGCCGACCTCTCGTCGGTGCGCATCCTCGAGTGCGGTGGTGCCCCGGTGCCCGAGACGCTCATCGAGACCTACGAGGCGCGCGGGCTCACCTTCCTGCAGGGCTACGGCATGACCGAGGCCGCACCCGGCGTGCTGTTCCAGGGGCCGTACATGGACCACAAGGTCGGCACCGCGGGCGTCGCCAGCTTCTTCACCGACGTCCGCCTCGTCGACCACGCCGGCCGTCCGGTCCCGCCGGGGGAGATCGGCGAGATCCAGGTGCACGGGCCCAACGTCATGCAGGGCTACTGGAACCGGCCCGACGCCACCGCCGCGGCCATCGACGACGACGGCTGGTTCCGCAGCGGCGACGCCGCGGTCGTCGACGACGACGGCTTCTACACCATCCGCGACCGGATGAAGGACATGTACATCTCCGGCGGCGAGAACGTGTACCCCGCCGAGGTGGAGGCCGCCATCCTCGAGCACCCCGCCGTCGCCGACGTCGGTGTCATCGGCGTGGCCGACGAGCGGTGGGGCGAGGTCGGCTGCGCCATCGTCGTCACCGTCCCCGGCGCCTCGCTCACCCTCGACGAGCTGCGCGAGTTCCTCGACGGGCGCATCGCCCGCTTCAAGCTGCCCCACCGCCTCGAGCTGGTCGACGAGTTGCCGCGCACCGGCTCCGGGAAGATCGCCAAGCCCGCGCTGCGGGACCGCTTCGCCGCACCGGCGGACGCCCCACCGGCCCGACAGGAAGGATCCGTCACCACATGACCACCACCGTCAACGGCGTCGAGGAGATCAAGGCCCTCGCCGGCACCGACCTCGGGTACAGCGAGTGGAAGGCGGTCGACCAGGGCCGCATCGACACCTTCGCCGACGCCACCGACGACCACCAGTGGATCCACACCGACGTCGAGGCCGCGAAGGACGGTCCCTTCGGCGGCACGATCGCCCACGGCTACCTCACCCTCTCGCTCCTCATCCCGCTGTGGACCGAGCTGCTCGAGGTCGAGGGTGTCGGCATGAAGCTCAACTACGGGCTCAACAAGGTGCGGTTCCCCGCACCCGTGCCCTCCGGCTCGAAGATCCGCCTCCACGGCGCCGTCGCCGAGGTGAACGAGGTCGGTGGTGGCGGCGTCGAGGTCGTCGCCGACTTCACCGTCGAGTGCGACCAGGCCGACAAGCCGGTCTGTGTCGCCCAGGCCGTCTACCGCTTCTACCCCTGATTTCCTGACAGAGTTCCCACAGCTCCACCGGAGCCACCACACCGGCACATCACATCTTCGGGGAGGGAGATCGATGTTCGCTCGGCAGCACTGGTACGTCATCGCCATGTCCGACGAGGTGTCGGACGAGCCGCTCGGTCGGCGGGTCCTCGACGAGCCCATCGTCGTGTACCGCCTCGCCGACGGCACCCCCGTCGCGCTCGCCGACGAATGCCCGCACCGCCGCTACCCGCTCTCGCTCGGCCGCCTCGTCGACGACATCCTCGTCTGCAACTACCACGGCTTCAGCTTCGACTGCTCGGGCACCTGCGTCGCCGTGCCCGGCCAGGACGCCATCCCGAGTCGCGCCGACGTGCGCAGCTACCCGCTCGTCGAGGTGGGGCCGTGGGTGCTCGTGTGGATGGGCGACCCCGCGGCCCCCGACCACTCGAAGCTGCCCGCCATGCCGTGGCTCACCGACCCGGCGTGGCGGGTGCTCGCGGGCATGCAGCCCCTCCCGGCGCGCTACGAGCTGCTCGTCGACAACCTCCTCGACCTGTCCCACGAGACCTACCTCCACGCGGGCTTCATCGGCACGCCCGAGGTGGCCGCGACCCCGATCGAGACGGAGGTCGACGAGGCAGCCGGCATCGTGCGGGTGAGCCGCCACATGTCGGGCGCCGAGTGCCCGCCGTTCTACTCGCGGTCGACGGGCCTCCAGTCGCCGATCGACCGCTGGCAGGACATCGAGTACCACCCGCCCGGGCTCTACATCCTCCACTCGCGCATCGCCCCGGCGGGCGTGGCACCCGGCCCCGACGGCACCGACGACCCCCGGGCCTGCCACGCGACGATCCTCTACGGGCTCACCCCGTCCACCGCCACCACCACCTACGACTTCTGGCTCGTCGCCCGCGACTTCGCGGTCGACGACACCGAGGTCGACGAGTTCATGTGGAAGATGAACGACGAGGTGGTGCGCCAGGACGTCGACGCCCTCAGCATCCTCGAGGAGCGCATCGCCCGCGACCCCGACGGGCCCGAGGTCAGCATCAAGATCGACCGGGGCGCCCTGCACGCCCGCCGGATGCTCGCCAACCTCGTGCGCGCCGAACACGAGAACACCGCGAACGAGAACGCTGCGAACGAGGAGAGCCGGCCGGCGTGACCGCTCCCGCGTCCGCCGCCGCCCGCCTCGGGGAACGGGTGCTCCTGCCCCTCGTCGGGCTCGCCGTGGTGCTCGCCGCGTTCGAGCTCGCGCCGCGGGTCGGCGTCCTCCCGCGCGCGTCGTTCCCGCCGGTCAGCGAGGTGTTCGGGGCGTTCGTCGACATCGTCGGCACCGAGGAGTTCCGGGCCGCGCTGTGGGCCACGCTGCGGGCCTGGGGCATCGCGATGGTGCTCGTCACCGCGGTCGGGGTGCCCCTCGGCTTCCTCATCGGGTCGAGCAAGGTCGCCACGCTCGTCAGCCGGCTCACCATCGACTTCCTCCGGCCCATCCCGTCGGTGGCGCTCATCCCCCTGCTCGTCCTCATCTACGGCACCCGGCCGTCGCTGAAGATCGCGCTCGCGGTCTTCGGGGCGCTCTGGCCCCTCCTCTTCCAGGCGATGTACGGCATCCGCGACGTCGACCCCGTCGCACGCGACACGGCGAAGGCCTACGGGCTCGGCGTGTTCGCCCGGCTCCGGCGCATCACCCTCCCGAGCACCGCCCCGTTCGTCGCCACCGGCATGCGGCTCTCCGCGGCCGTCGCGCTGATCCTCGTCGTCACCGGCGAGTACGTCGTCGGCGTCGAGGGGCTCGGCAAGTCGGTCTTCTTCTTCCAGAGCGGCGGGGCCTACGACACGATGTACGCGTACATCCTCGCCGCGGGTCTGCTCGGCCTCGCCATCAACGTGGTGTTCGCCACCGTCGAGAAGCGGGTGTTGTTCTGGCACGCGAGCCAGCGTTCGACGGGCCTCGTCACCGGAGCGACCGCATGACCCGGCACTGGCTCGGCCGCCTCGCCCTGCAGCTCGTGCTGCCCGTCGCGCTGATCTGGCTGTGGTGGGTCACCTCGGCCAACAGCACGTCGTACTTCTACCCGCCGCTCTCCCGGGTGGTCGACAAGCTCCGCGACGACTGGATGTTCGACCGGGTCTCCACCGACCTCGTGCCGAGCCTCGCCCGCTTCACCGCCGGCTACCTCCTCGCCGTGGTCGTCGGCATCGCCCTCGGGGTCGCGCTCGGCCTCATGCCCCGCCTGCGCCGGGCGGCCCAGCCCGTCACCGAGTTCCTCCGCGCCCTGCCGCCGCCGCTCTTCCTCCCGTTCGTCATCGTCACCCTCGACATCGGCAACACCTCGAAGATCGCGGTGATCGCCCTCGGCTCGGTCTTCGTCATCCTCCTCAACACCGTCGACGGGGTCCGGGGCGTCGACCCGCAGCTCCTCGACACCGCGGCGAGCTTCGGCGTGCCCCGCCACCGCCAGATCACCCACATCGTGCTGCCGGCCGCCAGCCCACAGATCGCCGTCGGCATGCGCACCGGCATCGCCGTCGGCCTCATCATGATGATCATCAGCGAGATGCAGGGCAGCACCAACGGCCTCGGCTACCGGGTGCTCGCCGCCCAGCGGTCGTTCGACACCGCCGGCATGTTCGCCGGCATCATCGTCATCGGGCTCGTCGGACTCGTCGTCAACCTCGGCTTCGTCGTCGCCGAGGGGCGCATCATGCGCTGGTACCGCGGTGCCCGCGGCCTGCTCGACGAGCAGACGGTCGAGCGCCGCCGCAGGTGGCCACGGCGGGCGCCGGTCGTCGACCACCCGATCGCCGCCGACGACGACCCGGTCGACGCCGACGGCCCCTCCACCGCCCCGATCGCCACCCTCCACCTCGCCCCGACGGAGTCCCGATGAGCATCCTCGACGTCGAATCCATCGCGAAGACCTACGGCAACGGCCCCGACGCGTTCGAGGCGATCCGCAACGTCACCCTCCAGGCCCAGCCGGGGGAGATGCTCTGCATCGTCGGCCCCTCGGGATGTGGGAAGACCACGCTCCTCCGCTGCATCGCCGGGCTCCTCGCCCCGACGGGCGGCAGCGTGCGGGTGGGCGACGAGCTCATCACCCGCACCCCCCGCTCGATGGCGGTGGTGTTCCAGGACTACAGCCGCTCGCTGCTCCCGTGGCTCGACCTCCACCGCAACGTCACCATGCCGCTGCAGGCCCGCCGGGTGCCGAAGGCCGAGCGCGATCGTCTCGCCCGCGAGGCCCTCGAATCGGTGGGACTCGGCGAACACGCCCACAAGTACCCCTGGCAACTGAGTGGGGGCATGCAGCAGCGCACCGCGATCGCCCGCGCCCTCGCCTACCAGCCCGAGATCCTCCTGATGGACGAGCCGTTCGCCTCCGTCGACGCCCAGACCCGCGCCGAGCTCGAGGACCTCCTCCTCGACGTGTGGGAGCGCACGAACCTCACCGTCATGCTCGTCACCCACGACATCGACGAGGCCGTCTACCTGGCCGACCGGGTGGTCGTGCTCTCCAGCTCACCCACCCGCGTGAAGGAGACCGTCACCGTCGACCTCCCCCGTCCTCGCGACCAGATCGCCACGAAGGAGCTGCCCGAATTCGCCCACCTCCGCGCCCACATCTTCGCCTCGATCAAGGAGGAGGGGCGCACCGCCGCCGTCTCGTCCTGACACCTGCTCCCGACACCTGCACCCGACCCACCACACCAACCACCAACCACGCACACCCACCTAGGGGGAACCCATGCGCTTCACCTGGAGACACCTTCTCGCCATCCTCGCGGTACTGGGCCTCGTGCTCACCGCGTGTGGCGACGACGACGGCGACGCCGCCGACGACACCACGACCACCACCGCCGCGGACGACACGACGACCACCACCGCCGGTGGGGACGACGAGGGCGACGACGAGGAGGTGGAGACCGTCACGCTGAAGGTGGGCATCCTGCCCATCGGCGACATGGCGCCCCTCTACCTCGGCATGGACCTCGGCTACTTCGAGGAAGAGGGCCTCGTCATCGAGCCCGAGTTCGCCCAGGGCGGCGCGGCCATCGTGCCCGCCGTGCTGAGCAACGAGTTCCAGATCGGCTTCAGCAACAACGTGTCGCTGATGCTCGCCCGCCAGAACGGCGTGCCGATCCAGGTCGTCGCGAACGCGGTGTACGCCGCACCCGAGGACGGCACGGAGGACAACCCGAACGCCATCATGGTCACCGGCGACAGCGGCATCACCTCGCTCGCCGACCTCGCGGGCAAGACCGTCGCGGTCACCACGCTCAACAACCTGGGTGAGGTCACCGTGCGGGCCACCCTCGAGAACGCGGGTGTCGACTCCTCCACCGTCGAGTTCGTCGAGATGCCGTTCCCCGAGATGAACGGCGCCCTCGAGAGCGGCGCGGTCGACGCCGCCTGGCACGCCGAGCCGTTCATCACCATCGGCAAGGGCCAGGGCTTCATCAGCCTCGCCGACCCGATGGCCGCGAGCTCGCCCGGCCAGAGCATCGCCCTGTTCTTCGCCGCCGAGGAGTGGCTCGCCGAGAACGCCGACGTCGCCGCCCGCTTCGTCCGAGCGATGGAGCGTTCGCTCCAGGCCGCGGCCGACGATCCCGATGCAGCCCGCGAGATCATCAAGACCTACTCGCCGGCTCCGCCCGAGATCATCGACCAGATCGCCCTCGCCTCGTGGGGGCCGGACATCAACGTCGAGTCGCTCCGTGAGATCGGTCGCCTCGCGGCCGAGTACGGGGTGCTCGATGCCGAGCCCGACATCGACGGGATGATCTGGACGCCCTGACCCAGCTCCCCCTGAGCTCACCCGGTCCCGGCGGGTGAGACCGATCGACCGGTCCCGGTGCCCGAGCGCATCGGGACCGGTCGGCGGACCAGCCCGTGACACCACGCCGAACCTCCACGAACATGAGTCGATGACCACCACCCCCGCCTCCGACGGCGTGCGCTGCATGGTGATGCGCGGCGGCACGTCGAAGGGCCTCTACTTCGTCGCCGACGACCTGCCCGCCGACACCGCGGCGCGCGACGCCTTCCTGCTCTCGGTGATGGGGTCGCCCGACCCGCGCCAGATCGACGGTCTGGGAGGCGCCCACCCGCTCACGAGCAAGGTCGCGGTGGTGGGCCCGTCGTCGGTCGAGGGTGCCGACGTCGACTACCTCTTCCTCCAGGTCGTCGTCGACCGGCCGGTGGTCACCGACCAGCAGAACTGCGGGAACATCCTCGCCGGGGTCGGCCCGTTCGCCGTCGAGCGGGGGCTCGTGCCCGTCCACCCGGGCGAGGGCGACGGCGAGGGCGCGGGCGAGGGCGACCGCGAGGCCGCGGCGGTGCGCATCCACCTCGTCAACACCGGCGGGATCGCCACCGCCACCGTCCCGCTCCGCGACGGTCGCCCGCGCTATGGCGGCGACACCGCCATCTCCGGGGTGCCCGGCACCGCGGCACCGATCCGCCTCGACTTCGCCGACACCGCCGGGTCGAGCTGCGGCGCGCTGTTGCCCACCGGCAACCGGGTCGACCGCCTCGGCGGCATCGACGTCACCTTGATCGACAACGGCATGCCGGTCGTCGTCATGCGGGCCGCCGACCTCGACATCACCGGTTATGAGGCACCCGCCGAGCTCGAGGCGAACGACGAGCTCCGGCGCCGCATCGAGGCGATCCGGCTCGAGGCCGGTCCGCTGATGGGTCTCGGCGACGTCACCGAGGCCACCGTCCCGAAGCTCACGATGGTCGCCGCGCCGAAGGACGGCGGGTCGATCAGCACCCGCACGTTCATCCCGCACCGGTGCCACGACGCCATCGGCGTGCTCGGCGCGGTCAGCGTCGCCACCGCGGCGCTGCTCGACGGCACGCCCGCGGCCGCGGTGCTCGGCCCGGTCGACGATGGAGTCGTCGTCGTCGAGCACCCCACCGGCACCTTCGACGCCGCCGTCGAGGTGGTCGTCGGCGCGGACGGGTCGGTCACCGTCGGACGCTCCGGCATCATCCGCACCGCCCGCAAGCTGATGGACGGGCTCGTGTTCCCCCACGAGGACCTGGCCCGCCGCGTCGCGACCCCGGAGGCCCCGTGACCGAGCGCACGATCCCACCCCCACACCCCGACCCCCACCCGCCCCGCGCGTTCACGCCGCCGCCGGGTGCGTGCGACGCCCACTGCCACGTGTTCGGGCCGGCCAACCGGTTCCCCTTCGCCCCGGACCGGGCCTACACGCCGCCCGACGCCGGCATCGACGACTTCGAGCGGCTCCAGGACCGGCTCGGCCTCAGCCACGCCGTGTTCGTCCAGGCGAGCTGCCACGGCACCGACAACTCGGCGATGCTCGACGCCCTCCGACGCGGAGCCGGTCGCTACGCCGGGGTGGCGATGGTCGACGAGGCGTTCACCGACGCCCAGCTCCGCGAGCTCCACGACGCCGGCGTGCGCGGCACCCGGTTCAACTTCGTCGCCCACCTCGGCGGAGCGCCCGACCTCGACACGTTCTGGCGCATCGTCGAGCGGGTCGCGGCGCTCGGGTGGCACATCGTCCTCCACTTCGACGCGAAGGACCTCCCCACCTACGCCGACCTGCTCGACCGCATGCCGGTCCCGTACCTCATCGACCACATGGCCCGGGTCGACGCGAGCGCCGGGCTCGACCAGGAGCCGTTCCAGGCGCTGCTCGAGCTGATGGCCGACGAGCGGTGCTGGGTGAAGATCTCCGGCGCCGAGCGCCTCACCGCCGACGGGCCGCCGCCCTACGACGACGTCGTGCCCTTCGCCCGGGCGCTCATCGCCGCCGCACCGGATCGGGTGCTGTGGGGCACCGACTGGCCGCACCCCAACGTGCGCCACATGCCCGACGACGGCGACCTCGTCGACCTGCTCGCCGAGTTCGCCCCCGACGAGGCGACCCGCCACCGCATCCTCGTCGAGAACCCGCGACGTCTCTACCCACTCAGTCCGCCCTGACCAGGAGGCCGGCCATGCACGCCATCGACCCACCGTTCCGAGCCGACCACGTCGGCAGCCTGCTCCGCCCGCCCTCGGTGCACGAGGCCCGGGCGAAGGCCGCGGCGGGGGAGATCACCCGCGAGCAGCTCCGCGAGGTGGAAGACCGCGAGATCGAGCGGGCGGTCCGCCAGGTCGAGTCGCTCGGCATGAAGGCGGTCACCGACGGCGAGTTCCGGCGCGCCTGGTTCCACCTCGACTTCCTCGAGCAGCTCGACGGGGTCGCGGTCACCGGCAACATCGCGGCGTCGTCGGACTCGGCCGACACCGTGCACATGACCCCGCCGAAGCTCTCGGTCGTCGGGCCGCTGCGACACGCCCGCGACATCCAAGTGGCCGACTTCGAGTACCTGAGGTCGGTCGTCACCGAGACGCCGAAGGTGTCGATCCCCTCGCCGACGATGGTGCACTTCCGGGGCGGCCGGGCGGCCATCGACATCGACACCTACCCCGACCTCGAGGTGTTCTTCGAGGACCTCGCCGCGTGCTACCGCGCCGAGATCGCCGCCCTCTACGCCGCCGGCGCCCGCTACATCCAGCTCGACGACACCAACCTCGCCTACCTCTGCGATCCGGTCATGCGCCAGGGCGCGGTCGAACGGGGCGACGACCCCGACGAGCTGCCCCGCAGCTACGCCGAGCTCATCAACCACGCCATCGCCGACGCGCCCGACGACCTCACCGTCGCCATCCACCTGTGCCGGGGCAACTACCGCTCGACGTGGTTCGCCCAGGGTGGGTACGAACCGGTCGCGGAGGTGCTCTTCAACGAGCTGAACGTCGACGCCTACTTCCTCGAGTACGACGACGAGCGCTCGGGCGACTTCGCGCCGCTGCGCCACGTGCCCGCCGACAAGACCGTCGTGCTCGGGCTCATCACCTCGAAGCGACCCGAGCTCGAGGACCCCGACGAGGTCGCCCGCCGCATCGAGGAGGCGAGCCGCTACGTGCCCCTCGACCAGCTCTGCCTCAGCCCCCAGTGCGGGTTCGCCTCCACCGTCGAGGGGAACGAGATGACCGAGGAGCAGCAGTGGGCGAAGCTCGCCCACGTCGTGTCGATCGCCGACCAGGTCTGGGGCTGAGCCGCCGGCAGGCGCTCCGGCCACTCATCGAGGGACGGGTCCGGACGCTCAGGTCGTGTCGGTCCGGCCCGCCTCGACGAGGCAGTCGACGAGGAGGGCGACGTCGTCACTCGGGCACTCGCGGGTGGCCGCCCAGATGCGCCGCGGTGGCGGGGTCGGGCGCAAGGACTTGGCGACGACACCCGCAGGTGGAGCCGACAGGGCCGTGGCGGGCACGAGGGCGAGTCCGTGCCCGGCAGCCACCATCCCGAGCGTCGTCGGGTAGCGACTCGAGTCGAGCGCGACGAGCGGCGTGAACCCGGCGGCGCCGCACACCGTCGTGAGCGCCTCCACACAGCCGAAGGCGGTGCCGCGGATCCAGGCCTCGTCGGCGAGGTCGGCCACCTCCACCACGACCGAGCGGGCAGCTGGGTGGTCGGCCGGGAGGACGAGGCGGAGTGGATCGTCGAGGAGGTGGTGGGCGGCGAGATCGGTGAGGTCGAGGGGGTGGGCCGCGTAGTCGTAGGCGATGGCGAGGTCGGCCGAGCCGGTCCGCACGGCGTCGAGCGCCTCGTCGGCGTCGCGCTCGCTGAACGTGAACGCGGCGTTCGGTCGGCGCCGGCGCAGCTCCGCGGTGGCGGCGGGGAGGAGCCCGGCGCACGCGGTGGGGAAGGCGGCGACCCGCACGGGGTCGTGCGCGCCCGAGCCGAGCTGCTCGATCTCGCGCCGCGTGTCCTCGACGGTGCTGAGGATGCGCAGCGCGCTGCGCAGCGCGATCTCGCCCTCGGCGGTGAGGGTGATGCCGGTCGAGGAGCGTTCGACCAGCCGTGCGCCGAGCTCTCGCTCGAGGGCGGTGATGTGCTGGGACACCGCAGGTTGGCTCATCGCCAGGGCCCGACCCGCGCCGGTGAACGACCCCTCGGTGGCGACGGCCCGCAGGACCCGGAGGCGCTGGAGGTTCTCCACGCGCGAACCCTAGGGCATCGGCCGCCACCCATCGGTTCGGCTTATGGCTCGGCAACGAGAGTCGGGGTTCCCGGGGCAGCGCCGCGGTCGTAGGTTGCCGACGTCCGATCCGAGAGGAGCGCCGTCCGTGTCCCGAATCGTCACCCTGCCAGAGCCGCCGTACTACGCCGTGATCGCCCCGGCGGTGCTCCGCGACGACGTGTCCGGCTACCCGTCGACGGCCCGGCGCCTGGTGGAGACCGCGCATGGTCTCGACGGGTTCCTCGGCATCGAGATGTGCGGACAGCCGGGGTTCTCGCTCGCAGTGTCGTACTGGCGGGACCTCGACGCCATCGCGGCCTGGCGCCGCCACCCCGACCACGGGCGGGCGAAGGCACAGGGCCGCTCGACGTGGTTCGACCAGTACGCCACCCGGATCGCCCAGGTCGTCGACGCGTACTGATCCCGGCGGCGGCCAGGCGGCGCGAAGGTCGCGTCAGCCGCCGCGGGCGAGGCGGAGCTGGTGGGCGCTGCCGGCTCTGACCGGCGTCACGCGCGTCGGGACTATCGGGCGCCGGCGACGTCGAGGATCGACCCCGACACATAGCTCGCCTCGTCGCCGAGCAGCCAGAGGATCGCGGCCGCGACCTCCTCGGGTCGTCCCACCCGGCCGAACGGCAGCGAGGGCCCCACCTGGGCCGGTCGGTCGGGGTTGCCGGCGTCGCCGTGGATCTCGGTGTCGATGATCCCCGGCCGCACCGCGTTCACCCGCACGCCCTCGCCGGCCACCTCCTTCGCGAGGCCGATGGTGAGGGTGTCGACCGCCCCCTTGGACGCGGCGTAGTCGACGTAGGTGCCCGGCGAGCCGATGCGGCTCGCGGCCGACGACACGAACACGAGCGACCCACCCCGGCCGCCACGGTCGGTCGACATCGCCCGCACCGCGGCACGGGCGGTGAGGAGCGCTCCGAGGACGTTCACGTCGACCATCCGACGCAGCCGGTCGACCTCCATGTCGGCGAGCACGGAGTTCGGGGCGACGATGCCGGCGTTGGCGACCACGCCGGTGATCGGCCCGAGCTCGGCCGCGGCGGCGAAGAGCGCGTCGGTGGCCGCCTCGTCGGCGACCTCGGCGCGAACCGCTCGTCCGCCGACCTCCTCGGCGACGGACCGGGCGGCCGCCTCGTCGGCCCGGTAGGAGAGGCACACGGTCCACCCGGCCGCCGCCGCGGCGCGGGCCGTCGCCGCGCCGATCCCTCGTCCGCCGCCGGTCACCACACAGACTCCGTCGCCCATCCCCTCATGCTGGCAGGCGGTCGCCCGCGCTTCCAGTGATACCGTGAGATCGTGAGAAACGTCACGGTCGCACTGGACGACGAGACCGCAGGCTGGGCGAGGGTGGAGGCGGCGCGACGCGACCAGAGCCTCTCGGCGTTCCTCCGCGACCTCTTGCGACGGGAGATGGAGCGCGACCGCAGGCTCAGCGAGGCCGCCGCGTCGTATCGCTCGCGCCCGGCCCGGCACCTGAGCCGGGCGGGGACCACCTATCCCCGTCGTGACGAGGTGCACGCCAGGTGAGCGTCTTCGTCGACACCACTGTCTTCGTCGACACCAACGTCTTCGTTTACGCCCGCGATCTCTCCCAGGGCGCCAAGCACGAGCGGGCGCGGGAGTGGGTGGACCGCCTCTGGGACACCGGTCGGGGCCGCCTCAGTGTCCAGGTCCTGAACGAGCTCTACGTCACCCTCACCCGCAAACTCGACCCGGGGCTTCCGGTCGACGACGCCCGTGCGGATGTCCGCGATCTCGCGGCCTGGGGGGCTGTTCCCGTCACGGCCGAGTTGATCGAGCTCGCCTGGGGCATCGAGGACGCGTTCGGATTCAGCTACTGGGACGCGCTCGTCGTCGCGGCGGCACGGGTGAGCGGGGCGACCCATCTCCTCACCGAAGATCTCCAGCACGAGCAGGAGGTCGAGGGTCTGGTCGTCATCGACCCGTTCGCGGTCGTCCCTCAGCACCTGCTCGGGACCTGAGCGGGACCTCGTTCAGAAGGGGAGGCCGGTGTACTGCTCGGCGAAGGAGCGCTGGGCCGCCTCGCTCATCGAGAGGTAGTCGAGCTCGGCCTCCTGGATGTGCCGGTCGAAGTCGCCGGTGTCGGGGAACCGGTGCATCAGCGTCGTCATCCACCACGAGAACCGCACCGCGTGCCACACCCGGCGGAGCGCCCGCTGCGAGTAGGCGTCGAGCGCGCCGGTGCCCGCCCCCGTGAGCGCGTCGTGGAGGCCCTCGAAGAGGTAGTGGACGTCGGAGAACGCGAGGTTCAGGCCCTTCGCGCCGGTGGGCGGCACGATGTGGCCCGCATCGCCGGCGAGGAACAGCCGCCCGTACTGGAGGGGTTCGGCGACGAAGCTGCGCAGCGGGGCGATCGACTTCTCGATCGAGGGTCCGGTGACGAGCCGCCCGGCCGCCTCGGGCGGGAGGCGGGTGGTGAGCTCCTCCCAGAACCGGTCGTCGGGCCAGTCGTCGACCGAGTCGTCGAGCGGGCACTGGACGTAATAGCGGGAGAGCATCGAGTGCCGCATCGAGCAGAGCGCGAATCCCCGCTCGTGGTGGGCGTAGATCAGCTCGTCGTCGACCGGCGGGGTCTCCGAGAGGATGCCGAGCCACCCGAACGGGTAGATCCGCTCGAACTCCCGGATGGTGCCGGTGGGGAACACCGTGCGGCTCACCCCGTGGAACCCGTCGCAGCCGGCGACGTACCGACAGTCGATGCGGTGTTCGACCCCGTCGTGGGTGTAGGTGACGTAGGGCGCGTCGGTCGTGACGTCGTGGGGCATGACGTCGAGGGCCTCGTGGACGATGGGCACCCCCGCCTCGTCGAGCGCGGCGTAGAGGTCCTTGGTGACCTCGGTCTGGCCGTAGACCATCACGCTCTTGCCGGCCCGACCCTCGAAGTCGATGCGGAGGTGGCGCCCCGAGAACGAGAGACCGACGCCGGCGTGCACGAACCCCTCCCTGTCCATGCGGTCGCCGACGCCGGCCTCGCGGAGCAGCTCGACCGACCCCCACTCGAGCACGCCCGCCCGGATGCGGGAGAGGACGTGCTCGCGGGTGTGGCGCTCGAGGATGACCGACTCGAGCCCGGCGAGCTGCAGGGACCGTGCGAGCAGCAGGCCCGCGGGGCCGCCACCGATGACGACGACCTGCGTGCGGGTCGGCACGCTCACAGGCACTGCTCCAGCTCGTGGAGCGTGCGCATCGCCGGCAGCGCTTGGGCGACGCTCGAGTTGGGCTCACGACCCTCGCGGATCGCGGCGACGAACTCGCGGTCCTGGAGCTCGATGCCGTCGTTGCTGACCGCGACGCCCGTGAGGTCGATCGGGTTCTCGTGGCCGTCGACGAGGTCGTCGTAGCGGGCGATGTAGGTGCCGTTGTCGCAGATGTAGCGGAAGAACGTGC
>CAZAVX010000049.1:0-19474 GCA_964488835.1 uncultured Iamiaceae bacterium
GCGGCACAGCTCGACGAGTGACAGCTCGCCGGCGTCGACCCGACGGCGGTGCTCGAGGAACCGCTGCTCGACCGCGGGGTCGTCGAAGCGGACGAGGCGGCCGTCGGGGCCGTAGGCGAGCAGGAGCCCGCACTCCTCGAACGTCTCGCGGATGGCCGCCACCCAGTAGGCGAGCCCACCGTTGGGGAGCCCGAGTGCGTGCGAAGCCCGGGCGTCGGAGAGGTCGGTGCAGTGGTCGGGCACCGACGGGTGCGAGTCGTGGTCGTCGACCGCGCCGCCGGGGAAGACGAACGCGCCGGCGACGAACTCGCTCCGGGGGTTGCGCCGCACCATGAACACCTCGAGGCCGTCGGCACCGTCGCGCACCAACATCACCGTGGCGGCGGGACGCACCTCGACGTGGGAGGGGTCGAGCATCGTCATCGCGGAAGACCCGGAGGATCGTCGCCCCTCGGCTCGTCGGGGTCCGCGGCGGCGTCGACCTCGGTGGCGGAGGCGTCGACGACCGATCCGGGACGACGGACCCGCACGGTGTCGGCGACGCGGACCGCACCGGCGAGCTGGAACCGGCCGATGAGCCCGGCGCGGATGAGCGCCCGCGTGGGCGGGAAGAGCACGAAGAGCCCGGCGGCTCCGGTGACGAAGCCGGGGACGAGCAGGAGCGCGCCGGCGACGAGCAAGAGGACGCCGTCGACCATCTCCTGGTGCGGCACCTCGCCTCTCGCCACGGTGGCGCGGAGGCGCCGGAGCACGCCGATGCCGGCCATCTTCACGAGCCAGGCGCCGACCACGCTCAACAGCACGACCGCGAGCAGCGCCTGGGGCGTGCCGAACGTGCGGGCTGCCGCCACGAGGGCGATCAGCTCGACGAACGGCAGCGCGAGGAGCATCAGGACGAGCGCGGACATGACCCGTCCAGGCTACCGGCAGCGACCCCCCGATCGGCCGGGCAGCGTCAGTCGACGGCGACGAGCTGGCGTCGCTCGTTCTCGTTCAGCCCTCCCCAGATGCCGTGTGGCTCACGGATCGAGATCGCATAGTCGAGACACGGCTGGCGCACGGCGCACGTCGCGCAGATGGCCTTCGCCCGGCTCTCCCGCTCGAGCTTCTCGTCCTTGCGTTCGAACTGCGGCGGCGGGAAGAACACCGCTGCCTGGGGACCCCGGCACGCCGCCTTGACCTGCCAGGCGTCTTCGGTCCTCTGTGCACTCACACTCAGAACCCCCTCTCCACGCGTGACCCTACAACTGGCCCTCGCGGTGCGACAAGGGTCACTTTTCCCGGGATCGGGTCCTGGAACGATGTGAAAGGGTCCGAGAGGGGCCGGTGGTGTCCGGTATCAGTGTCGGTAGTCGCGCGCCGCCCCTTCGAGCGGCTCGACCTCGAGCACCAGGCCCTCGAGCGCGACCACCCGCACGGGCTGTCCGTCGGTGAGGGGCGTGGCCCGGTTCGTACGGGCCCGCCACGGGGCGCCGCGCACGAGCACGACCCCGTCGGGGTCGACGGCACCCTTGGCCACGCCCTCCTCGCCGATCATCCACTCACGGCCGATGGTGGGCGTCGCGAAGCGCGTGCGGACCATCGCGGGCATGCCGGTGAGGTAGGTGAGGGCGATGCCGACGAAGGCGACGAGCAGGGTGATCCACGACATCGACAGCCCGTCGTAGAAGGTGAGCGAGCTGATCGTGAAGAGCACCCCACCGATGATCGTCCAGGCGCGGGGCACCCCGGTCTGCACGTCGACGGCGAAGCCGAAGAACGCGACGAGCATCAGGGCGAGGGCCACCGGTCGGACGGGCAGTACCCACAGGCCGTAGGAGGAGAGGACGAGGGAGCCGGCACCGACGAGGCCCGCGACACCGACCCCCGCCGTGTAGAGCTCGAAGATGATCAGGGCGAGCCCGATGACGAGGAGCAGGTAGGTGACTGCCGGGCTGGCGACGGTGTGGAAGAGCTGGGCGGGGAGGTCGAGCTGGCTGAAGCGCACGACGGTGCGGGGTTCGAGGCTCGGCTCGCCGTCCTGGACGACCTCGACCGACTCGAAGCCGGGGAGCGTGAGGGCGAACTGGCCGAGGGTGAGCGCCTCTTCCGGTGCGACCCCGGTGTCGAGCACGCGGAGGTGGTCCATCGTGCCCTCGACGAGCTCGGCGCGGTGGTCGCCGAAGATCGCTCCGAACTCGTCCTCGGGGAGGATCTGGGGGCCGGTGCGGCCGATACGGGCACCGATCGACACACCGACGGGGTCGGTGACCGCGACGAGTTGGGCCGCGCCCCCGAGCGCCTGCGCGCCGGACGGCCCGATCCAGGTGGCGACGGGAACGTCGGCGTCGCGGATCTGTCGGGCGAGTTCGACGAGCCGCTCGTCGGACACCACGGCGCCCGTCGAGTCGAGGTGGAGGACGAGGTAGCGGGCGTCGGTGCGTTCGGCCTCCTCGACCGACCGCGAGATGAAGTCGACGAGGATGTCGTCGAGGAGGCCGTTCACCTCGATGACGGTGATGAAGCCCGGATCGCCGCTGGTGGTGGACTCCTGGCTCCCGACGGGCGTGGCGCCGAGCAGCACGGCCACTGCGACGAGGAGGACGCCGACGCTGGTTACTCTGCGCAAGGAGGTCTCCGACGCGAAGGTGACGGTGTGGATCCTGCTCGATTCTTCGCAGCATCCCGGCTCGCCATCGTTGCCGGGAAGGGCGGTGTGGGCAAAACGACGGTGAGTGCCGCGCTGGCCCGGGCGAGCGCCCTGACCGGCCGATCGGCGCTCGTCGTGGAGGTCGAGGGCTCGAGCGGCTTGGCGTCACAGTTCGAGCGAGCCGAGCTCGGGTACGCGGAGTCGTCGATGTGGGAGCGGGGCGACCCGCCGGGAGCGGGGTCGGTGCACGCTCGTGCCCTCACCCCCGACGACGCCCTGCTCGAGTACCTCGGGGAGCACGGCCTCGACCGCATCTCTCGCCGCCTGGTCCGCAGCGGGGCGCTGGAGATCGTCTCCACCGCCGCACCCGGCATCAAGGACATCCTCCTCCTCGGCAAGGTCAAGCAGATCGAACGGGCGTCCACCGACCGCCTCGTCGTCCTCGACACGCCCGCCTCGGGTCACGCGGTGAGCTTCCTCCGAGCCCCGCGCGCGCTCCTCGACACCGTGAGCGTCGGCCCGATCAACACCCAGGCGCGGGAGGCGCTCGACCTGCTCACCGACCCCGACCGGTGCCGCGTCCTGCTCGTCACCATCCCCGAGGAAACCCCGGTCACCGAGCTCATCGACACGGCCTACCGGCTCGAGGACGAGCTGGGGATCGCCCTCGGTCCGGTGGTCGTCAACGGGGTCCTCCCGGGTGTCGGGCACCTCTCCGACCGAGCGAGCGCCGACCTGGCGGCCGACGCCGGCGCCGAACTCTCGACCTCCGCGCTCGACGCCCTCGACCGGGCGGTGGGGTTCGCGCGGGGCCGGGCCGCGCTCCAGCACGAGCAGCTCGACCGGCTCGCCCGCGAGCTGCCGCTTCCGCAACTGCACCTGCCGGCGGTGCCGGGGATCGATCTCGGTCGGGCAGCTGTCGACCGTCTCGCCCGCGCGCTCGTCGACGGGGTGGGCGAGCTCGACGAGCGCGAGCTCGGGCTGGGGACCGCGCCGTGACCGCGCTCGTCGGTGTGCTCGACGACTCGCACGTCGTCATCGCCGCCGGCTCGGGCGGGGTGGGCAAGACCACCACCTCGGCCGCGCTCGGGGTGGCGGCCGCGCGCCGTGGCCGTCGGGTGGTCGTCGTCACCATCGATCCGGCCCGTCGTCTCGCCGAGGCGCTGGGGTTGGGGGTCGACGGACTCGGGGACGCCCCCTCACGACTCGACGGGCCGTGGAGCGGCGAGCTGTGGGCCGCGATGCTCGACACTCGTGCGACCTTCGACGGGGTCGTCACCCGCTACGCCGAGCCCGACCAGGCCGAGCGCATCCTCGCGAACCGCTTCTACCGCAACATGGCGTCGGCCCTGTCGGGCACCCAGGAGTACATGGCCGCCGAGAAGCTCCACCAGCTCGCCGAGGACCCCCGCTTCGACCTCGTCGTCGTCGACACTCCGCCGAGCCGCAACGCCCTCGACTTCATCGACGCCCCGACCACCCTCACCCGCTTCCTCGACCACCGCCTCTACCGGATGCTGATGACCCCGACCGCGCGCATGTCACGGGCGGTCGGCCTCGCGACCTCCGCGTTCGTGCGCACGGTGTCGAAGGTGGTCGGCGGGGCGGTCGTCGAGGACGCCGTCGAGTTCTTCCAGGCCTTCGAGGGGCTCGAGGAGGGCTTCCGCGAGCGGGCCCGTGCGGTGGCCGCGGCGTTCCGGGCCGACACGACGGCGCTCGTTCTCGTCACCTCACCCCGACACGACACGCTCGATGAGGCGCGGTGGCTGGCGGCACGCCTCGTCGACGAGGAGATCCCCGTCAGGGCCGTGGTGGTGAACCGGGCGCATCCCGATCCGTGCGACGGCCCCCTGGACGAGCTCCGCCGAGCCGCCGCCGAGCACCCGGGAACCGAGCTCGCCGCGCGGTGTCAGCTCGCGATCGCGCAGGCCGAGACCGCCCGGCTCGAGCGGTCCCAGCTCGACGCGGCGCTCGTGCCGATCGCCGCGGAGCGGACCCGGGTGCTGGTGCCGATGCTCGCCAGCGACGTCCGCGACCTCGCCGGTCTCGAGCGCATCGCCGACCTCCTCACCGGGTCGGCCTGACCAGGCGCTCGGCAGGGTCAGCCGGCGGTGACGTCGTCCTCGTCGAGCGCCCCGACGGCCTCGTCGATGCTCTCGGTGACCGGGACGATGCGGTCGAAGCCGGTGGTGTGCAACAGACGGGTGAGAGTTGGCCGGCTGCACGACACCGCGACCTGGCCGCCGGCCTCGCGGGCCCGCCGGATGCCCCCGATGAGTGCGCCGAGGCCCGCCGAATCCATGAACGGCACCTCGGAGAGATCGATGACGAGGCGGCCCACCGATGCCAGCTCGCCGAGGGACTCCCGGAACTGGCCGACCGTGTAGGCGTCCAACTCGCCGACGGGTCGACAGACCGTGTATCCCGCCGCTTCCTCGATCTGGATCTCGAGCACGCTCATCTCCCTGGTCGCTCGCGGTCGAGCCTTGCCCATCATGCCCGCGTTCGCAACCCACCAAACGTCGCCGCGCCGGGCGCTCGTCGGGTCGTCCGCGCCGGTGTGGAGGTCTCGGCCCGGCCGGCACTAGCCTCCGTCCCGTGACCCACGTGCTGCTCGCCACCGACGCCGACTGGCTCCGCGACGACGTCCAGGCCGCCCTCGCCGACGACGACACCCAGGTGTCTCGCGTGCACCGGGGCACCGAGGTCATCGAGGCGGTGGCCGCGCTGAAGCCCGACCTCGTCATCCTCGACCTGCAGATCGGCAACATGGGCGGCATCGCCACCTGTCACGCCCTTCGCCTCGAGGAGAGCGCGGGTCGCATCGACCCGGTCAAGGTCATGCTGCTGCTCGACCGCGACGACGACGTCTTCCTCGCGCGCACGTGCGGGGCCGACGGCTGGCTCGTGAAGCCGGCCGAAGCCTTCCAGATCCGCCGCACCGCCACCCAGGTGCTCGCCGGCGAGTGGCGCGACGAGCCCCGAACCGCCTTGGCCTGACCGGCCACCGGTCGGGTAGCCTGACCACTCGGCCGGGCGAAACCGGCAACCGGGTAGTAGCGCAGCTTGGCAGCGCGCCTCGTTCGGGACGAGGAGGTCGTGGGTTCAAATCCCGCCTACCCGACCAGGCCCCCTAACGTGGGCCGAGCATGGACATCACCGCGTTCCAGGAGCTGATGGACGAGCTCTACGGCGAGGCCGACCGTGAGCGGGGCATCGCCGCGACGGTGGCCTGGCTCTGCGAGGAGCTCGGCGAGCTCGCCCAGGCGGTGCGCAAGGGCACACCCGACGAGCAGCTCCACGAGCTCGGCGACGTGCTGGCCTGGCTGGCCTCGCTCGCGAACCAGCTCGGCCTGTCGCTCGAGGACGCCGCCCGGCGCTACGTCGACGATCCCCCGCTCTGACTCCGGGCCGCCCGCACGCCGAGCGCGAGCAGCGCGGCGGTGGCGACTGGTGCGAGCAGGTGGACGACGAGGCGCACCGCGTAGGCGGAGCGTCCGACCTCGGAGCCGTCGACGACGACGAACGCCACGTCGGGGTCGAACGCCGCGAACCAGTAGCCCGCCTCGCCGCCGCCCACCCGCACCGAGGCGAAGGCAACCTGCTCCCAGGTGACCATGTCGCGAGTGAGGATGGCGACCGCAGCGGCGAGCGTCGCGACCGCCGTCGCCACGATGGGGAACGGGCGGCGCCACGAACGAGCTCCGCCGGTCGGCCAGACGAGAACCAGGAAGGCGGCAAAGGCGGCCATGCCGAGGATCGGCGCGGCGGTGGCGTGCAGGACCAGCCAGCCCTCGGTGGCCGTGGTCCGGCCGTCGAAGGTCACCTGGTAGGCGACGGTGAGCACGACCGCCGCGAGGATGGTGGCCGCGGCCGCGACGAGACCGACCGTCCCGGTCCAGCCGAGGATCCGCCGTGGGGTGACCGGGAGGGTCAACGAGCGGCGAGCAGCTCGGCGATCTGCACGGCGTTGAGCGCCGCGCCCTTGCGGAGGTTGTCGTTCGAGAGGAACAGCGCGAGACCGTTCTCGAACACCTCGTCGCGGCGGATGCGACCCACGTAGGTGGGGTCCTGGCCGGCGGCCATCAGCGGGGACGGCACGTCGGCGAGCACCACGCCCGGCGCCGCGGCGAGCACCTCGCGCGCCTGCTGGGGGGTGACGGGACGCTCGAAGGAGGCACTGATCGACAGCGAGTGGCCGGTGTAGACCGGCACCCGGACACACGTGCCGGTGACCTTGAGGTCGGGCAGGCCGAGGATCTTGCGGCTCTCGTTGCGGAGCTTCTTCTCCTCGTCGGTCTCCTCGAGGCCGTCGTCGACGATGGAGCCGGCGAGGGGCAGCACGTTGAAGGCGATGGGCCCGGGGAAGTTGTCGGGCTCGGGATACTCGAGCGCCGACCCGTCGAAGGTGAGCTCGGTGCCGCGTTCGCCGATCTTGCGAACCTGCTCGTCGAGCTCGGCGACGCCCGAGAGGCCGGCCCCCGACACCGCCTGGTAGGTGCTGATGACCATCGAGCGCAGGCCGAAGGCGTCGTGGAGCGCCTTCATGACCGGCATGCCCGCCATCGTGGTGCAGTTCGGGTTGGCGACGATTCCCTTGGGGATGGAGTCGAGCGCCTCGGGGTTCACCTCGGACACGACGAGGGGCACGTCGGGATCCATCCGCCACGCCGAGGAGTTGTCGACGACGGTGGGGCCCTGTGCGGCCACCTTCGGCGCGAGCTCCCGGCTGGTGGCGCCACCCGCCGAGAACAGCGCGAGGTCGAGACCGGAGAAGTCGGCGGTGGCCGCGTCCTCGACGGTGATCTCCCGGCCCTGGAACTCGATGGTTCGGCCCGCCGAACGAGCCGAGGCGAACAGGCGCAGCTCGTCGATCGGGAAGTTCCGTTCGGCCAGGATGCCGCGCATGACGCCGCCGACCTGACCCGTTGCACCGACGATTCCGATCTTCATGGGGTCGAGGCTATCGGCGAGACGGGCCGGGACACGAGGCCGTTTCACCCCGTGGACGGCCCGCGGCCCGCTGCGTGGATTCAGACCAGGGGCTGATCGAGCTCGAAGGCGGCGTGGAGGGCCTGGACGGCGTCCTCGACGCGGTCCTCACGCACGACACAGCTCACCCGGATCGCGGAGGTGGAGATCATCTCGATGTTGATGCCGGCGGCGGCGAGCACCTCGAACATCCGGGCCGCGACGCCGGGGTTCGACTGCATGCCGGCGCCGACCAGACTCACCCGACCGATGTGTTGGTCGACGGTGACCTCGCCCGAGCCGAGCTCCTCGCTGATGGCCGGGAGCACCTCGAGGACGATGTCGACCTGGGCGTGGGGCACGGTGAAGGAGATGTCGGTGGCGCCGTGGTCGGACACGTTCTGGACGATCATGTCGACGTTGACGTCGCGGTCGGCGAGCGCGCGGAACACCCGGGCCGCGACACCGGGCTCGTCGGGCGCGCCCTGCAGGGTGACCTTGGCCTCGGAGGTGTCGTGGGTGACCGCGTTGACGATGGCCTGTTCCATGGTGGGGTCCTCCTCGACGACCCAGGTTCCTGGTTCCCACGTGAACGCCGAGCGCACGTGGAGGGTGACGTGGTGGCGGCGGGCGAACTCGACCGACCGCATCGCAGGCTTCGGACAGCCCGTCGCGGTCATCTCGAGCAGCTCGTCGAACGAGATCCTGTCGAGCCGCCGGGCGCTCTGGACCACCCGCGGGTCGGCGTTGAAGACGCCCGACACGTCGGTGTAGAGCTCGCAGACATCGGCGTCGAGCGCGGCAGCCAGCGCCACCGCGGTGGTGTCGGAGCCTCCACGGCCGAGGAACGTGACGTCGCGCTCGGTGGACACGCCCTGGCTGCCGCCGATGACCGGGACGCGACCCGCGGCGAGCGACTCGCGCAGCCGGTCGGGGCGCAGCTCGAGGATGCGGGCGTTGGTGTGGGTGGTGTCGGTGAGGAAGCCGGCCTGGCTGCCGGTGAACGATTCGGCCGGCACGCCGATGCCCGCGAGCGCCATGCACACCAGGGCCGTCGCCTTGCGCTCGCCGGCGGTGATCAGCATGTCCATCTCACGACCCGGTCTGACCTCGGACACCTCCGCAGCGAGGCGGAGCAGGTCGTCGGTCTCCTTGCCCATCGCGCTGACGACGAGGACGACCTGGTCGCCGTGGCGGAGGGTGCGGGCGACGTGGTCGGCCACCTCACGGATGCGATCGGGGTCGGCGACCGAGGTGCCACCGAACTTCTGGACGACGAGAGCCACGGGCCGTGACGCTACCAACCCCGCTCCCCGCCTCCACCGCTCAGATCTCGGGGGCCGTCAGAAGCCTTCCCTGAACACCGGGGCCTCGACCGTGCCGACCACCCGCTTCTCCTGGTCCTGGAACTCGATGTCGAAACAGAGGGTGTCGCCCACCGCGGTGACGTTCATCTCGCCTCCGACGCCGTCGCCATCGATCGTCCTCTGCCATGCGTCGTCGGTCCGGTAGTGGCTGACCACGAAGGTGTGGGTGTCGAGGGTCAGTCCGTTCTCCAACGTGGCTCCCACCTCGAGCGGGGCGGGAGGGGGGCTGTCCTCGTTCACGAAGACCGTCACCTGGATCGAGACGACGTTCTGGCCCTCGGGAACCTCCGGTCTCCAGGACTGGAGGTCGTCCTCGCCGATCTCGAAGTCGGCGGCGTGTGCCGTGTACTGCGACCGGGCCGAATCGGCCACGGCCAGGGCCGCCGTCGCGGTGCCGCTCACGCCGGTCTCCAGGTTCTCGAACTCGAGGTTGGTGCCGACGCACTCGCCGTCGGAGACCGTCGCTGGTTCGTCGTCGCTCCCCGCTCCGGACCCGGAGGCCGAGCTCCCGTCGTCGTCACCACACGCGACCAGCAGCGGGATCGCCGCGAGCAGCGCGATCCAGAGGCGCACGTGTCGCGGAGCCCTCGGGCGGCCCATCACTCGACCTCCACCTCGGCGAACATGCCGTGCACGATGTGGGGCGGACCGTCACCGACGTCGGGGGGCCCGTCCGAGGTGGCTGCCGCGGTCAGGTACTCGTCGGGGTCGACGCCGGTCGGGATGAAGCAGAAGAAGGCGTACCGGCCGGCCTCGTCGAGCGTCCCGTCGCCGATGGCGGTGATCGCCTGGTCGCTCCCTGGCGGAGTGAGGATGACCGTGGCCGGCTCACCGAGCAGCGCCTGCATCTCCTCGGGCGGCAGGGCGAGGATCTCCTCGACCGAGCGGGTTTCGTCGTCGTCGAGACGGAAGGCGACGAGCTCGTGCAGTTCGGTCGGCGCGTCGTTCCGCAAGGTGAGTCGCGTGCCTGCGGAGATGCTCGCGGGCACATCGGTGAACGCGAAGTCGACCGCGCCGATCTCCACGACCTCGGCCCCGGTGTCTCCCCCGGTACCGGGGCTCTCCACCGGATCGTCGGACGGCGCCGCGTCGGCGGCACCGTCATCGTCCCCGCACGCTGCGAGTACGAGCACGAGCGCCAACGCCGCGACAGCGCGGGCGAAGAGGGTTCGATTCATGGTCAAGGTCATGCCTTTCGTCGTGGATGGTTGGGGTCGTGGCGGACGCGACGGACCGGGGCACGGGTGTCGCCGTGTCCCGGCTCGCGCCGCCGCTCCGACTAGTGGCCGGTGGTGGAGCTGGCGCCGCTCATCGACGCCACGATCTCCTCGAGGAGCGGCTGACCCGGCTGGGGTGGCACCGCGGCGGTGGGCAGCCGCCGCACCATGTCGAACACCTGCTGCACCTGAGACGCCTCGATCGTCGGGCCGTGGCAGGTGGCGATCGCGGCGGGTCGGAGCTGCTCGACGCGGCGGCACTCGAGCCCGAAGGATTCGGGGTCGACCATCGACACCCACGGGCTGTTCCACAGGTTGAACGCCGCGAAGCCCTCCTCCCACGCCCGGGGATCGAGCTCGGAGACGAACGGGGTACCGCGCTCCACCGGCGTCGCGTAGCAGTCGGACGCCCAGTAGACGCCCGTGAGCGGGTCGAACAGCCCCCGGGTGGTCGGCGAGTCGTACAGCGGGGGTCGCACGAGCTGCAGCGTGCGGTCGCCGACGTCGAGCGACTCGCCGTCGCCGAGCCACCGCCACCGGCTCGGCGGGACGGCGAAGCCCTCGGCGCTCAGCCGCTCGCAGAGGAACCACGTCGCGACGAGGGTGGCGTTCGGGCATGCCTCCATGACCGCCTCGACGTTGCCATGGTGGTCGGGGTCGTCGTGGCTGACGAACACCCACCGCACGTCCTCGGGATCGACGAGGCCGAACAGGTCTTCGAGGTAGTGGTCGCGATGGATCGGACACCCCGTGTCGACGACGACAGGCTCCTCGCCTCGGATCAGCATGGAGTTCATGTGGATCGCCTGGGGTGCGACACCTTCCCCCACGGTCGCCTGGATCACCCACGTCTCGCGGGCGATCTCCACCGGGCGGTGTCGGGGTCCAGCGGGGGGCGTCGGCTGAGCAGTCATGGACCGCATCGTCCGCATCCGTGACGAGCGCCACAATCCCACGCATGTGGGGAATGCCGAGACGGCAGCTTCCGCACCCCCCAGAGACGTGGGATCCCCCACGGGCCAGGACACCACTAGGGTCGACCGCAAACCGATGAGGGAGGTTCCGGCAGGTGACGGGCGGGTGGAGCGCGGGTGGTCGCAGCCGACAGGGGACTGCGCGACTCATCGAACGCGCACGGACAGGAGCAGAGGCGCTGGCGCGCTCGGGAACCGACGTCGCCACCTTCGCCGCGGAACTCGCGGCCCACCTCCACTCGGTGGTTCCCCACAGCGCGGCGTGCGTGGTGACCCTCGATCCCGCCACCCAGCTCCTCACCGGCACCTACAAGTTCGGCGGCCTCGCCGGCCGCCACGATCTCGACGGCGAGTGGGCAGAGCTCGAATACGGGAGCGACGACCCCACGCGGATGGCCGTGCTCGCCGGGCAGAGCCTCCCAGCCCTCGCCACCAGCCACCTACCCGACGGGACCGATGGCTCGGTCCGGATGCGCACCCTGATCCGCCCGGTCGGCTACCACGACGAGCTGCGAATGGTGGCCCGCAGCGATGGCCAGTCGTGGGGCGGGGTGAACCTGTTCCGCGACGGCGACGGTCCCCCGTTCAGCGACGAGGAGGTGGCCATCGTGGGGTCGCTCTCCGAGGCGGTCGCGGAAGGGATCCGCTCCGGCCTGGTGGCCCGCAGCGCGGTGGCGCCCGATGCCGCGGCTCGCGACGGAGGGCCGCTCGTGCTCGTCGTCGACCGCCACTCCAACCTCCATCGGGTGAGCACCGGCGCCCCGTCACTCCTCGACGAGCTGTCCACCGAGCCCAGCCGCTCACCTGCCGAGAGCACGATCCGCGGCCTCGTCGCCCACGCCCGGCGCTTCGCCCGAGGTCTCGAGGACGCGCCTCCCCGAGCACGGCTTCGCCTCCCCTCCGGGCGGTGGTTGGTCGCCAATGCAGCGCCGCTCGCCGGCAGCCAGGGCCCGACCGGGGAGATCGTGGTCACCATCGATGACGCCCGACCCCCCGAGATCGTGCCATTGCTCGCCGCGGCGTTCGGGCTCACCGACCGCGAGCGCGAGGTCACCCAGCTCGTCTTGACGGGAACCGACACCAAAGGCATCGCCGCAGCCCTCTCGATGTCGAGCTACACCGTCCAGGACCACCTGAAGTCGGTCTTCGACAAATCCGACGTGCGTAGCCGCCGCGAGCTGATGGCCCGTGTGTTCTTCGACCAGTACGCCCCGCGCCTCACCGAGGAGGTCGGCCCCTCGGGCTGGTTCCAGGGGCACTAGCCGGCATTCGAGGTCGGCGCGCGGTCGAGCGCACACCGCGGCTCCACTACCTTTGGCGCCCATGCCGTCCGAGAAGCGTCAACGTCAGAAGGAGCGGGCCCAGGCCGCCCGCGCCGAGCGGGCCGCCGCCGCCGCAGCCGCCAGGCGGCGTCGCAACATCATCATCGGCGTCGCCGCCGTCGTCGGAGCCCTCGTCTTCGCCTTCATCTACTCCACCCTGAGCGGAAGCGACGACGACACCGCTACGCCCGCCGACACCACCGTCGAGGACTCCGAGCCCGGCGACACCACCGAGCCCGACTCCGATCCCGACGCCGACTCCGCCGACGACTCCGGCACGACGCCGACGACGTTCGCGATCGCCGACCCCGTCGATCCCGAGTGCCCACCCGAGGACGGCGCCACCGAGCGCGTCACCCAGTTCACCGAGGCCCCGCCGTTCTGCCTCGACGAGGACGCCACGTACGAGGCCGTCTTCGAGACCGACGCCGGCGACATCCGCGTCGAACTCGACACCGAGAACCGGCCGAACACGGCCAACAACTTCGTGTTCCTCGCCCGCTGGGGCTACTACGACGGCACCGCCTTCATGCGGTCGAACACCGGCATCGACATCCTCCAGGGCGGCGCGCCGCACACCCAGACGAACTCGGATCCCGGGCCGGGTTACACGATCGAGGACGAGGGCGACATGTTCAACTACGAGGCCGGCGACCTCGTGATGGCCCGCACCTCGGCTCCCAACTCGGCGGGCGCCCAGTTCTTCTTCGGCACCGGTCCCGAGGTCGACAAGCTGTCGCCCGGTCCCTACGTGCCGTTCGGCAAGGTGGTGGAGGGCATGGACGTGCTCGAGGCCATCATGGCCACCCACGTCGGCACCGACGGGCAGCCCGACGAGGGCGCGCCCGACCCCCTGCCCATCGTCCACACGGTGCGCATCATCCAGAGCTGACGTCGGGGGGCCGGGGCACGGGCAGGGCCTCGAGGTCGGTGCCCTTGCCGTCGACGAACACGTGCACCGTGCCCGAACCTTCGACCGTCCAGCCGGACGCCTCGCGGTGCACGAGCGCGGTGCGCGACTCGATGCCGGCCACCGGCATGCCCTGCCGGGCCAGGCTCACCGTGCGGTGGACCTTGTCGTGTGACCACTGGTCGAACCGCGGGATCATCGTGAAGCCCGAGAGCAGACCGAGCCCGACGGTGAACGCCCCGCCCCGCGTGTCGACCATGTGGTCGAACAGCACCGCGCCGCCCGCCGCCGCACCGGCGAGCACCGCCCCGCCCTGCCAGGCCTCGACGATCGCGTCGTAGAGGGGCGTGTCCTTCAGCACCGAGCGCAGGTGCATCTGCGAACCGCTCGCGAGGTAGAGGAACCGGGCCTCGCGCACCGCCCGCACGTTGGCCTCGTCGAGGGCGTCGGGACGGCCGAGCACCGGCAGGGCGCTCACCCGCACGTCCATCGCCTCGAACCAGCCCCGCGCTCGGTCGACGAGGGTGCCAGGAGCCTCGTAGGCCGCAGCCGTCGGGAGCACGACGACGGTGTCGGTGCCACATTCGTCGACGAGTCGGGCGTCGAAGTCGCAACCCTCGGTCCACTCGTCGCCCCCGACGAGCACGAGCGGGCCGGTCACGACGCCACCTCCTGGCGGGCGGGGTCGGACGACGCGCACCGCCGGCGGGCGCGGGCCTCGACCCAGGGTTGCAGGAGGGTGTTGGAGACGGGCATGGCGAACCTTTCGACGTCGGTGACCACGAGCCCAGCCGAGCGGAGCGCGGCGGGGATGTCGCGGCCGAGGTGCCATCCGGTGCGCAGCTGGGCGACCCGGGAGGTGAGGCGTTGGGATCGTGCGAGTGGGGGGCGACCGGCCGTCGGCTCGACGACGTGGAGCCAGCCGGTGTCGTCGAGACGCTCGACCACCTCGGCGACGGCCCGGTCGAGGTCGGGTGCGGCCGCGAGCCAGCCCACCGTGACGACGTGGGCGGCACGAGGCGGCGCGTCGGCCGGCCACGCGGCGGGGGGACCCGTGAGCACGAGCACGGGGCCCTCGGACTCATCGGTGAGCGACGCGACGAGGGCATCGCGGCGACGGGCGAGCACCGGGACCACCGGGTCGGTGTACCAGGGGTCGACCATCGACCGCAGCGTCCTCGCCGAGCTCGTCACGCCCCTCAAGTTAGAGGACCCACTTGGTCCCGACGCCCGGCTGGTCGTTAGTCTTCGCCGCCATGGGGAACCTCACTGTTGGAATCGTCGGCTCGGGCATCATGGGTTCGGGCATCGCTGAGGTGGCGGCCAAGGCCGGCCACACCGTCATCCTGCGTTCGCGCCGCCGGGAATCCGCCGATGCGATGGTCGCCGGACTCGAGAAGTCGCTCGCCAAGCAGGTGGAGCGGGGCCGGCTCGAGGAGGCCGTCCGCGACGAGGTCCTCGCACGGGTCAGCGCCACCGACTCGCTCGCCGACCTCGCCGACTGCGATCTGGTCATCGAGTCGATCGTCGAGGACCTCGACACCAAGAAGGCGTTGTTCGCCGAACTCGACGGCATCGTCAAGGACGGCGCGATCCTCGCCACGAACACCTCGACCCTGCCGGTCATCGAGATGGCGGTCACCACGAACCGCCCGGACAAGGTGGTCGGCATCCACTTCTTCAACCCGGCGCCCGTGATGTCGCTCGTCGAGGTCGTCGAGCCCCTCACGGCCTCCGACGACACCGTGAACGCCGCCGTCGAGTTCGCCGCCTCGTGCGGCAAGTCGCCGGTGCGGGTGAAGGACCGGGCCGGCTTCATCGTCAATGCCCTCCTCTTCCCGTACCTCAACAACGCGGTGCGGATGCTCGAGAACGGCACCGCCAGCCGCGACGACATCGACACGGCGATGAAGGGCGGCTGCAACTTCCCGATGGGCCCCCTCGAGTTGCTCGACCTCGTCGGCCTCGACACCTCGGTCTCGATCCTCGACGCGCTCTACGACGAGTTCCGCGACCCGAACTACGCCGCCCAGCCGCTGCTGCGCCGCATGGTCGCGGCCGGCAAGCTCGGACGGAAGTCGAAGTCGGGCTTCTACGACTACTGATCGCGCCCGGCCGGTCCCGACCGTGCCCGTCGAGCCGCCGCCGTCGATCTGGGGCTTCCCGCCCGTCGACGACGCCGACCCCGACGGCCTGGTCGGGGTCGGGGCCGATCTCGAACCCGGCACGATCCTCGCCGCCTACCGGCAGGGCCTCTTCCCGATGCCGGTCGGTCGCACCGGCCCGATGGGCTGGTGGTCACCCGACCCGCGTGGGGTGCTCCCACTCGACGGGCTGCGCGTCACGCGCTCGCTCCGCCAGTCCTGCCGGCGCTACGAGGTGCGCGTCGACACCGCCTTCGAGCAGGTGATCCGGAGCTGCGCCGACCCGCAGCGCCCACACGGCTGGATCACCGAGGAGATCATCCTCGCCTACCTCAGGCTCCACGACCTCGGATGGGCCCACAGCGTGGAGGCGTGGACACCGGAGGGGGAGCTGGTCGGCGGGCTCTACGGCGTCGCCATCGGCGGGCTCTTCGCCGGCGAGTCGATGTTCCACCACGCCCGCGACGCGTCGAAGGTCGCGCTCGTGCATCTCGTCGCCCTCCTGGTCGCCGACGCGCGCCCCGAGCGCCTCCTCGACGTGCAGTGGTCGACGCCCCACCTCGCCTCCCTCGGCGTCGTCGAGGTGCCGCGCGCGAGCTACCTCGAGCGTCTGGGGGCGGCGCTCGACCTGCCCCTCCCACCGGCGTTCATGTGACACGGGCGGGCTCCACGGCGGACAATGGGACCATGACCGACCGTCCTTGGCTCATGCGGACCTACTCGGGGCACTCGACGGCGAAGGCGTCCAACGAGCTGTACCGGACGAACCTCGCCAAGGGTCAGACCGGTCTCTCGATCGCCTTCGACCTCCCCACCCAGACCGGCTACGACCCCGACGCCCCCGAAGCGGCGGGCGAGGTCGGCAAGGTCGGGGTGCCGGTGGCGCACCTCGGTCACATGCGCCAACTCCTCGACGGCATCCCCGTCGGCGAGATGAACACCTCGATGACCATCAACGCCACGGCGGCATGGCTGCTCGGGCTGTACGTGGCCAACGCCGAGACCCAGGGTGTCGAGTCGCGGGCGCTGCGGGGCACCACGCAGAACGACATCGTGAAGGAGTACCTCAGCCGGGGCACCTACATCTACCCACCGCTGCCGAGTCGACGGCTCATCGTCGACATGGTGGCGTTCTGTTCGGAGTGGATCCCCCACTGGAACCCGATGAACGTCTGCAGCTACCACCTGCAGGAAGCCGGGGCCACGCCGGTGCAGGAGATCGCCTACGCCCTCGCCACCGCCATCGACGTGCTCGACGCGGTCCGTGAGTCGGGCCAGGTCCCGGCCGAGCGCTTCGACCAGGTGTGCGGGTCGATCAGCTTCTTCGTGAACGCCGGCATCCGCTTCGTCGAGGAGACCTGCAAGATGCGGGCCTTCACCGAGATGTGGGACCGCCTCCTCCTCGAGCGCTACGGCGTCGGGGACCCCAAGCTGCGCCGGTTCCGCTACGGCGTGCAGGTGAACAGCCTCGGTCTCACCGAGAGCCAGCCCGAGAACAACGTGCAGCGCATCGTCCTCGAAGCTCTCGGCGTCACCCTCTCCAAGCGGGCCCGTGCCCGGTCGTTGCAGCTGCCCGCGTGGAACGAGGCCCTCGGCCTCCCCCGTCCGTGGGACCAGCAGTGGTCGCTGCGCATCCAGCAGGTGCTCGCCTATGAGACCGACCTGCTCGAATACGACGACATCTTCGACGGCTCACACGTCATCGAGGCGAAGACCGCCGAGCTCGTCGACGCCGCCCAGGCCGAGCTCGACGAGGTGTTGGCGATGGGCGGGGCGTTCGAGGCGATCGAGGAGCTGAAGGGTCGGCTCGTCTCGTCGCACGCCGAACGGGTGCGCAAGATCGAGTCGGGCGAGCTCCCCATCGTCGGTGTCAACTGCTTCACCGAGACCGCCGAGTCGCCGCTCGGGGGCGAGGAGTCGATCATGCGCGTCGACCCGGCCGTGCAGGAGCAGATGATCGCCGACGTCGTCGAGTGGCGCTCGAACCGCGACAACGACGCCGTGAAGCGGTCGCTCGACGAGCTGCGCCGCGTGGCGGAGGAGGGGGGCAACATCATGCCGCCCACCATCGACCTCGCTCATGCGGGCGGCACCACCGGCGAGTGGGCGGGCGCGCTGCGCGAGGTGTTCGGCGAGTACCGCGCTCCCACCGGGGTGGCGGCGGCATCGGGGAGGGGTGGCATGAGCGACACGTTGCGGTCGGTGGCCGAGCGGGTGCGGAACCTTCCCGGGGGCCCGCCGCGGTTCCTCGTCGCGAAGCCCGGACTCGACGGGCACTCGAACGGCGCCGAGCAGATCGCGGTGGCGGCGCGCGACGCCGGCATGGAGGTCATCTACCAGGGGATCCGCCTCACGCCCGAGCAGATCGCCGCGGTGGCCCGCGACGAGGACGTCGACGTGATCGGGCTCTCCATCCTCTCGGGGAGCCACCTCGAGCTGATCCCCCAAGTGGTGCGACTCGTGCGGGCCGAGGGGGTCGAGGCGCCCGTCGTCGTCGGCGGCATCATCCCCGAGGCCGACCGCCCGGCCCTCCTCGCCGAGGGCGCCGCGGCGGTCTACACGCCGAAGGACTTCGAACTGGGCCGGATCATGGCCGAGATCGTCGATCTGGTGGAGTCCTCACGAACGGACTGACCCCGACTCCTTGATTCGGGCGCCCGGCGCGCCGATGGAGTCGGAGTGATGAACCGTCGTCTGCTGCTCGCTGCCTTCGGCGCGGCCCTGGGTCTGACCGGCGCCGTGCTCGCGCTGGTGTGGTCACCCGGCGCCGCCGTGCTCGCCGCCCTCGGGGCGATCGTCGCCGCCGCGGCAGCCGTCCTCCCCCAGACCGACCACACCTCCCCCATCACGCCGACCACGGGCGACCCGTCCCCCTCGGCGAACGGCGACGGGGACCGATCCGAGGAGGTCCAGGTCGTGGCGGTCGCGAGCGCCGATCACGCCGCCGGGACCACCGCGGTGCCGGTCAGCGCGTCGAGCTCGGTCGGCAACGGCGCCGCGCTCACCGACCCCGAGACCGGGCTGTTCAGCCAGGAGTACTTCGACGTCGCGATCGACGCCCGCATCGCCGCCGCTCGCCGCCACCTCCGCCCCGTCGGGGTCGTGATGCTCGAGGTGGTCGAGGGACTCCGCACCGGTTCGGTCACGCCGGCGGCACCGGCCCGCATCGCCGAGGCGATCCAGGCCACCCTCCGTGAGGCCGACACCGCCTGTCGCCGTAGCGACGGCCGCTTCGCCCTCCTGCTCGAGGACACGCCCGAGAACGGTGCCATCTGGACCGTCGAGCGCATCCGCCGCCACCTCGCCGAGCGCGACGGCTCGCTGACCCTGTGGGCGGGCGTGGCCTGCTACCCGGCGCACGGCTTCAGCAGCGACGTGCTCCTCGGCCTCGCCGGCTCTGCGCTCGACGCGGCTCGTGAGTGGCGGCAGGACCGCATCGAGGTCGCCGTCGGCGAGTGACCGCTCCCGACCAGCGGTGGCGGACGCCCCTCGCCGTCGCGACGCTGGTGCTCGCCGGAGCCTGGGCCGTACTCGGCTGGCTCCTGCTCACCGACTACCGGCCGGGTGACACCCCTGTCCTCCCCTACCAGGCGGTCGGCGTCGTGCTCGCCGTGGTCGGTGGTGCCCTCGTGGCGATCGAACGACGGCGGCTCGACATCGTGCCGATCGCCGGGCTCGGCGTCGTCGCGGCGGTCGCCGCGGTGCTGACGCTGCCGCAGGTCACGTGGGACACGATCGCAATGTCGTCGGTGACGACCGGCGAGTCGGTGCGCGGCATCTGGTGGCCGGTCGCCAACAGCGAGGAGGTCGCCTTCCTCGTCGTCGCCGGCGAGCGGGTCGAACCCGACGCCTACACGGCGGCCGTCTATGCCCACGTCGTCGCGGCCGCGGCCACCCTCATGACCCTGCCGCTCGCCACCGTGCTCGGGCGGCGGCCGGC
>CAZAVX010000050.1:0-19301 GCA_964488835.1 uncultured Iamiaceae bacterium
TCACCCCGCTCACCCCTGCGGCCTCGCCGCGCAACACGATCCTCGGCCATGCGATCGGAGCGGGCGCCGGCTACCTCTCGCTCGTGATCTTCGGGCTCACCGACGACCCGCCCGCACTCGCCTCGGAGGTCAGCGCGGGCCGGGTCGGAGCGGCGGCTCTCTCCCTCGGGCTCACCGCGGGGCTGATGGTGTGGGCGAAGGTGCCCCATCCGCCGGCGGGGGCCACCACGCTCATCGTCTCGCTCGGGATCCTGCGCGAACCCGACCAGCTCGCGGTGCTGATGCTCGCCGTCGGCCTGCTCGTCGTCCAGGGCATCGTCATCAACCGCCTCGCCGGCATCCGCTACCCCCTCTGGCGGGCCGCCACCCCCTGACCCCCGCCCCGCCCGCGCGCCGCCCCCTCGCGAACTGCGAGTCCAGATGGCCGCCACGCGACCGCTCAGACTCGGAGAATCGGGGGCACGTGGTGGCCACTGGGACTCGCAGAATCGGGGACACGTGGTGCCCACAGGTGGCGGGCGTGTGCCGGGGTCGAGGTGGGAGGGCGTAGCGTTGATCGGGTGCCCGAGCTCGATCCCGTGACCGAAGCGGCCCGCCGCCGCACCTTCGCCATCATCAGCCACCCCGACGCGGGCAAGACCACCCTCACCGAGAAGTTCCTGCTCTACGGCGGGGCACTCACGGTCGAGGCCGGGTCGGTGAAGGCCAAGAGCGGGCGCCGCTCGGCCACCTCCGACTGGATGGAGCTCGAACAAAAGCGCGGTATCTCGATCACCTCGACGGTGCTGCAGTTCCCCTACCGCGACCACGTCGTGAACCTCCTCGACACGCCCGGCCACCGCGACTTCTCCGAGGACACCTACCGGGTGCTCGCCGCCGCCGACGCCGCGGTGATGGTGCTCGACGCGGCGAAGGGCATCGAGCCCCAGACGCTCAAGCTCTTCGAGGTCACCCGGGCCCGCAACATGCCGCTGCTCACCTTCATCAACAAGTGGGACCGGCCCGGGCGCGACCCGCTCGAGCTGCTCGACGAGATCGAGGCCCAGATCGACGTGCGCCCCACCCCGGTCACTTGGCCGGTCGGCATCGCCGGCGACTTCCGCGGTGTCATCGACCGCCGCGACGGCACGTTCGTGCGCTTCACCCGCACCGCGGGCGGCGCCACCGAGGCGGGCGAGGAGATCCTCGACCCCGAGCGCGCCGCAGCCGAGGAGGGTGAGGCGTGGGAGGCCGCCCAGCACGAGGAGGAGCTGCTCGCCGCGGTCGAGGCCGACTACGACGAGAAGTCGTTCCTCGCCGGTGACTCCACCCCGCTGTTCTTCGGCTCGGCGCTCACCAACTTCGGCGTGCGCAAGCTGCTCGACGGGGTCATCGACCTCGCCCCTGCCCCCGCCCCCCGCCCCGACGTCGACGGTGTGCCCCGGCCGCTCGACGCCCCGTTCTCGGGGTTCGTCTTCAAGGTGCAGGCGAACATGGACCCGAGCCACCGCGACCGCCTCGCGTTCTTCCGGGTCTGCTCGGGCCACTTCGAGCGGGGCATGGTCGTCACCCACGGCCGCACCGGCAAGCCCTTCGCCACCAAGTACGCCCAGCAGGTGTTCGGCCAGGACCGCGAGACCATCGACGACGCGTGGCCCGGCGACGTGGTCGGCCTGGTGAACGCCGGCGACATCCGCATCGGCGACAGCATCTGGGTCGACGAGCCGGTCACCTTCGCCCCCATCCCGAGCTTCGCCCCCACCTACTTCTCGGTGGTGCGCTCGCTCGACACGAGCAAGTTCAAGCAGTTCCGCACCGGCATCAACCAGCTCGACGAGGAGGGCGTCGTTCAGGTGCTGCGCGACCCCGACATCGGCGACCAGGCGCCGGTGCTCGCCGCGGTGGGACCGATGCAGTTCGAGGTCGCGGTCCACCGCCTCGAGCACGAGTTCGGGGCGAAGGTCGAGCTCAGCCCCACCCGCTACACGATCGCCCGGGTCACCGACGCCGAGAGCGAGCCGGTGCTGAAGGCGATGCGAGACGTCGACGTCCTGCGCAAGGCCGACGGCACTCGCCTCGCCCTCTTCGTCTCCACCTACTGGCTCGCCCGCGTCGAGGCCGACCATCCCGAGCTCACCCTCGAGCGCCTCGTCGCCGAGGGCACCGCGGGCTGAGCCCGAGCCCTCACACCCGGCTCAGGGTCGGAACGGCTCGCCGTCGAAGCGGTCGACGACCGCAAACTCGTCCACCGGCTTGCGCCGGAGTCGGGTGATGTCACGCAGCGGCTTGCCGAGGGCGATGAGCGAGGCCACGGCCCACGGGTCGGGGATGCCGAGCAGCTCGCGGACCGCCTCCTCCTGCCGGCAGATGGCAGTGGTCATCACCCCGCCGTAGCCCTTCGACCGAGCGGCCAGCAGGATGTTGTGGCAGAAGGGGTAGATCGATGCACCGCCGACGATGCTCTGGCGGTGGAGCCCGTTGTCGAGCACGGCGAGTTGGGTGAGGTCGACGGCGACGACGAGTAGCGCCGGCACGGTGTCGAGGTGGTCGCCGAAGGGGTTGGGGGCCGGCGTGGAGCGGGCAGCGTCGATGTCGACCGCTGGTCCGTGCCAGTGGCGGTCGTGGCCGGGAGCGAACGGCACCTTCCCCTCCGCGACGTGGGCGGCGTACTCGCGCCACGACATCTGGTAGAGGTCGCGCAGCTGGCGTCGCGTCGCCTCGTCCCGCACGACGACGACCCGCCACCCCTGCCGGTTGCCTCCGCTCGGCGCGAACCGGGCGAGGTCGAGGATCGAGTGGAGCACCTCGTCGGGCAGGTCCTCGTCGGCGAACTCGCGCACCGACGGGGTCGTGCGCACGACGGTGCTGAAGTCCATGTGCCCGAGGATACGGGGGTGGCTCAGGCGCCGCTGTGGAGCGCGGAAATCTCGACCGACTGCACGGCCGGGCGCGCGGGCAGGACCGGCTCGGTGTCGCGGTGGCGCTTCAGTTCGAAGAAGCCGGGGGCGGCGATGAGCGTGACGAGGCCGTCCCACGCGCTGAGCGCGGCGAGCCCTGTCGGAGCGGGTGAGAACACCGGGCCGAGGAACGCCCGGCGCGGTCCGTCGCCCTCCATGACGAGGAGGGGGACACCGGCGTCGGGCCCGGCGAGGTCGTGGGCGTCGGCCATCGACTCGTGGATGCGGTCGTCCCACCGGGGGTCGTCGAGGCTGGCCAGCATCGAGGTGGGGATGCCCATGGTGACGAGCACCGCCTCCAGGTGCTCGAAGTCGTGGTGCCCGTCGTGGTGGTAACCGGTGCCGATCCGGGTGTAGAGCTCGTCGATCGGCGCCTCGCCGTAGCGGGCCCGGACCGCTTCGACGAGCCGGAGCACCCGGGTGGAGCCGGCCAGCTCGAGGCGCCGGGCGAGGGGGATGTCGGCGAGCGTGTCGTCGAGCAGCAACGAGAACGACCTCCAGCGGAGATCGAGCGCGCGGTGCTGGCGGACCTCGCACAACCAGCGCGAGGTGATCCAGGTCCAGGGACAGGCCGGATCGAAGAACAGTTCGGCACGCACGCGCGCCTCCCTCCTGGGCTGCTGTGGTGACAGGCGCCCGCGAGCCCGAGGCTACCCCTCGACGCGCAGCGAGAAACGTAGGGGGCGCGCGAGGTCGCCCCGCTCCCCGACCACCACGTCGTCGAGGCCGAGCCAGCGGGCCATCTCCCAGAGCTCGGCCGCTAGCTCGCCCGCCACCCGCGCCGCGTCGTGACCGGCTTCGAGGAAGGCGCCCGGCACACGGAGGACCCCGAGCTTGCGGTCGGCCTTGAGGTCGACCCGGGCGACGAGCTGGTCGCCGAGCAGGAACGGCAACACGTAGTAACCGAACCGCCGCTTCGGTTCGGGGGTGTAGATCTCGATGCGGTAGTGGAAGTCGAAGAGCCGCTCGATGCGTGGTCGGAACCACACGACCGGATCGAACGGACTGAGCAGCGCCCGGCCCTCGGCTCGGCGGGGGACGGAGATCGACGGATCGAGGTAGGCGGGCTCGCGCCACCCGTCGACCTGCACCTTCTCGAGCTGCCCTTCGGCGACGAGCTCGTCGAGCGCCCGACGCGACGGCGTGATCTTCAGACGGTGGTAGTCGGCGAGGTCGGCGACGGTGCCGATGCCGTGGGCCGCGGCGGCGACACGCAGGAGCCGGCGGTGGGTCTCGTGGGGGTCGGGTGTCGGAGCGTCGAGCACCTCCGCGGGCAGGACCCGCTCGGGGAGGTCGTAGACGGTCTCGAAGGTGGGGCGTCGATGGGCGACGGCGAGCTCGCCGACCCGGTGCAGGTAGCGCACGGCGCGCTGGCCCTCCGAGAGCCCCCACCACGGGCCCGTGCGGCTGCCGCCCTCGGCGAGCTCGGACGACGAACGGGCGCCGTGCTCGGCGATCTCGTCGCGCACCGCTTCGGCGAACCGCAGGGCCTCGGCGTCGAGGTCGTAGCGCCGGCGGTACCACTCCATCCGGTGCCGCATGACCGGCAGGAGATCGTGCGGAGCCACCGCCGCCTCGTGGACCATGTACTCGAACGTGTCGCCCTCGTGCCACAGCCAGCGGTCGAGCCGCTCGCGGTCGTAGGCCCCCAGGCGGGAGAAGAACGGAAGGTGGTGGGCGCGGGTCAACACGTTGACCGAGTCGATCTGCACGAGCCCGAGTCGTTCGAAGGTGGCGCGCAGCTGCCGGAGGGTGACGGTGCGCGCGACTCGGGGTCGAGCGACCCCCTGGGCGGCGAGCGCGAGGCGCCGGGCGCGGGCGAGTCCGATTCGTGGCAGGGTCACGACCGGGGCCGCCCCTGACGGGAGGCGAGGTAACGGGCGCGGGCCCGGAACCGGTTGCCAGCCTCGCCGTACTCCTCGATGGCGTGGGCGATCCACCCGGCCGAACGGGCTACGGCGAACACCGCTTCGCCCGCTCCCACCTGCCATCCGGCGACGTGGGCCAGGGCGGCGAGGCCGAAGTCGACGTTCGGGTTGGCCGGCGCGTCCTCGGCCATCACGGCGTGCACGGCGTCGACGGTAGCGAGCCGCCCGGGGTCGGCACCCGACGCACGCACGAGGTCGAGCAGCGCGGACGCCCGGGGGTCGCCCGCGGGGTAGAGCGGGTGGCCGAAGCCGGGAACGACGCTCGAGTGCCGCAGGTGTTCGGCGACGAGCGCGCCGGCGTGGTCGACCCCGGCCTCGTACACGTCGTTGAACAGGCGGTGCACCGGCACGCTGGCGGTGCCGTGGAGGCTGCCCGAGAGCACGCCGAGTCCGGTGCCGACGACGGCGTACGGATCGGCCCTGGTGGAGGCCGCGACGCGGGCGCCGAGCGTGGAGGCGGCGAGCTCGTGGTCGGCGAGGAGGACGAGCGCGGCGTTGAGGGTGCGGACCAGCTCGGCGGTGGCAGGCTCGGGGCCGAGCCGCGGCCAGAGCCGCACGGCGATCGCGTCCGGCCGTGGCGCTTCGGCGCCCACGACGAGGGGTGGCACCGGCGCATCGTTCTGCACCGGCAGGCTGTCGACCATGGTGGCGATGAGCCGCCGGGCGGAGCGCACGACGGCCTCGGGTCGCAGGTCGTGGCGCAGCGAATGGGTGGCGCCCGCCACCGCGGCGGCCACCCGCAACCGGTCGCCGGGCGTGGCGCTCGGCGGCAGGCCGGCGACCTCGGCGGCGATGAGCTCGGCCGACTTCACGCTCGGCACCCACGGCGCGACCTGCTCGCCCGCCTCGGCGGTCCACAGCCACTCGGCCACCCATTCGAACGAGCGGGTACGGGCGAGCTCGACGGCATCGAGCCCCCGGTAGTGGAGTCGGTGGTCGTCGATGGAGGTGAGGCCGGTGTCGATGACGACCTCGAACGAGGTGTCGCGGGACCCGCGCCGACGGCGTCGGGCCAGACGGTCGACGTCGGCGGCCGCGAAGCGGCTCGTGCGTCCGTCGAGGGCCACCTGCCGGTCGAGCATGCCCCGACTCACGTACGCGTAGAGCGTCTCGACCTTCACGCCGAGGCGTGCGGCCGCCTCCTTGGCCGTCAGCTCGTACCCGGCCGTCGGCGCTCGCTCACCCGGATCGTCAGGCATTGACGACATCATCATTGATAGTGATCAACGTTGACAACCCTTTTCTGGCTCGCCACCCTGAGGGCATGAGCGTCACCTCTTCCGCCGAACCCGCCCTCATCGACGTCCCCCGCGGCCTGAAGAACGTGGTCGCCGCCTCCACCGCGATCGGCGACGTCCAGGGCCGGGCCGGCTTCTACCACTACCGCCAGTACTCGGCGATCGATCTCGTGGAGCACTGCACCCTCGACGAGGTGTGGCACCTCGTCCTCGACGGCTCGCTCCCCGACCCGGACCCGCTCGAAGGGTTCCGCGCCGAGCTGCGCGCGGCGCGCGAGACCCCCCTGCCGCCCGCCGTCGCCGAGGCGCTGCCGATCCTCGCCACCGCGTCGGGCGCCGGACCGCTCGACGCGCTCCGCACCGCGGTCTCGCTGCTCGCCGCAGCCGAGGGCTTCGCCCCCGTGCTCGATCTCGACCTGCCGACGATCCGGACCCAGGGCATCCGTCTCGTCACTGCGATGCCGGCCCTCGCCGCCGCGCTCTACCGGCTCGGGCAGGGGCTCGATCCCGTCGCCCCAGATCCCGACCTCAGCTGGCCGGCCGACTACCTGCGGATGATCACCGGGAGCGAGCCGAGCGCCGAGGCGGTCCGGGCGGTCGAGCAGTACCTCATCGCCACGATCGACCACGGGTTCAACGCCTCGACGTTCACCGCCCGGGTGGTGACCTCCACCGGCGCCGACCTCGGCGCAGCGGTCACCGCCGGCATCGCGGCGCTGTCCGGTCCGCTCCACGGTGGCGCGCCGTCCCGGGCGCTCGACGCCCTCGACGCCATCGGCACCCCCGACCGCATCGACGGATGGGTGCGCGAGCAGATCGAGGCCGGCGAGCGGATCATGGGCTTCGGCCACGCCGTCTACGAGACCCTCGACCCCCGCTCCGAGCCGTTGCACCGGGCGGCGCGCCGCATCGGTGGTCCGCTCGTCGAGTTCGCCGAGCAGGTCGAGCGCCGCGTCATCGAGCTGCTCGCCGAGCTGAAGCCGGGGCGCAACCTCTACACGAACGTGGAGTTCTGGGCGGGCGTGGCGATGGAGCTGGCCGGCATCCCCCGCTCGCTCTTCACCCCGACGTTCGCGACGAGCCGGGCGATCGGTTGGACGGCCCACGTCCTCGAACAGGTCGAGGACGGCAAGATCATCCGGCCGAGCGCCCGCTACATCGGTCCGCCGGCGCCCCAGCCGCTCCCGTCCCGGTAGCCACGACGCACGGCGCGCATTCCGCCGGGCACCTACCCGCGCTCAGCCGAGGTGCTCCTTCAGGAAGTCCACCTGGAGGAGCAGCAGGTTCTCGGCGACGGCCTCCTGGGGGGTCATGTGGGTGACCCCCGACAGCGGCAGCACGGTGTGGGGCCGCCCGGCCTCGAGGAGGGCACGGGAGAGTTGGAGGGTGTGGGCGACGACGACGTTGTCGTCGGCCAGCCCGTGGATCAGCATGAGCGGCCGCTCGAGCCGTGGGGCGAGCGGGGTGAGATCGGTGCGCTCGTAGCACTCGGGCTCGGCGTCGGGGAGGCCGAGGTAGCGCTCGGTGTACCCGGTGTCGTAGAGCCGCCAGTCGGTGACCGGTGCACCGGCGACCGCGGCATGGAAGACGTCGGGGCGAGCGAGGACGGCCAGCGCTGCGAGGTAGCCGCCGAACGACCACCCCCTGATGCCCACCCGGGTGAGGTCGAGTCGGGGCTCGAGCTCGGCGGCGGCGAGCAGCGCGTCGACTTGGTCGTCGAGCACCGGCGCGGCGAGGTCGCCGCGCACCGCGCGCTCCCAGGCCGGGCCACGACCTGGCGTGCCGCGGCCGTCGACGACGAGCACGGCGAACCCCTGGTCGGCGAACCATTGGGAGGTGCCGTACGCCGACCGGGCGGCGACGACCCGCTGGGCGTGCGGCCCCCCGTAGGGGTCGAGGAGCACCGGCAGCGGTCCGTCGCCCGCACCCAGTTCACCCGAGGGCCAGACGAGGGCCGCCCGCAGGCGCCGCTCCCCCAGCTCGAGGAATCGCACCGACAGGGTGAGGTCGGGCGCCTCGGCGTGGGAGACGAGGCACGGCGCCCCGTCGAGCGAGACGCTCGCCCGTCCGTCGAGGATCGCGACCTCCGAGCCGTCGTGGTCCATGCCCGTGGCGACCACGACGATGGTGCCGCCGCCGACCGCCGCACCGTGCACGCCCCTGCCGGTGGTGAGCTGGTCGACCGAGCCGTCCCAGCCCACCCGGGCGACGTGGGTCTCGGTGGGGTCGTCGAGGGTGCAGGTGACGACGAGGCCGTCGTCGCCCACGTCGACCACCGACCGCACCTGCACCCCCGCGGGTGAGAGGGCGACGCCGTCGACGTGGACCCTCCGGGTGTCGGCGTCGAGGTCGTCGGCGACGGTGACGAGTCGCCCGCCGTGCCACGCGGGCGTCCCGCCGACCGGCTCGACCCACGCGGCGTCGGTGTGGCGGAGCACTTCGGTGCAGACCCCGGTGGCGGGGTCGACGGTCTGGACCGACATCGTTCGCTGGTCGCGGGTGAGCACCGAGATGGTGAGCGGCGCGTCGGCCGGCCAGGTGGCCGTGAGGAGGTAGGGGAACGTGTCGGTGTCCCACCCGACGTCGACGCGCGTGCCGTCGAGTCCGACGATGGCGAGCGAGCACGCCGCGTTGGCGGTGCCCGCGGCCGGATAGCGGATGGCGCGGGGTGGCCGCCACGGCTCGGCGGGGGACGCGATGTGCCACTCGGCCACCGGCGACTCGTCGACCCGCTCAGCGAGGAGCGCCGATCCGTCGGGCGCCCACCAGAAGCCACGGGTGCGGGAGAACTCCTCGGCCGCGATGAACTCGGCCAGTCCCCAGGTGACGCCGTCCTCGGCGACGATCACCCGGTCGGCCTCGCCGGGCGCCACGACCCGCAACGCCCCCTCGGCGACGTAGGCCACCCGCTCGCCGGACGGATCGGGGCGGGGGTCGAACGCGCCCGGCGCCGCCTCGAGCACCTGGACCTCGCCGGTGCCCGCGTCGGCGAGCACCACCTGCCCGCCGAGTGCCATCGCCGCCCGCCGTCCGTCCCGGTCGGTGGCGTAGGTGACGACGCCCTCGGCCGATTCGCGGGCCCGCTCCCGGCGCGCCAGCTCGGCCTCGGGCAGGTCGGACTCGTCGGCGCCGATCGTGGCCGGGTCGACGACCGCCCGCTCCTCCCCCGTCGCCACGTCGAACACCCACACGGCGTGGAGCGGATCCTCAGAACCGCCGGACCGCAGGAACCACACCCGCGAACCGTCGGCCGACACGGTGAACGAGCGGGGCGCGCCGAGCGTGAAGCGCCGGGTGACGGCGTGGCGGCGGGGAAACGACTCAGCCATGGCGGCACCGTACCGCCCGGCCGGGGGCGCTCGGCGGGAGATCGCCCGGTGATCGACCCTTTCGGTCAGGAATCCCGACAGGTACACTTCGCGAGGCCGGAGCGGGCGCCCACCCGGAAGGGGGAGGGGTCGAACATGCCATCGGTCGAGGAGCTCACCATCGCCGCCGTGCGATCTGCGATGGCGCCCGGGTTCGAGCTCGACGAGGTGGCAGTGGCACTCGCCCACCGTGCCCAGCACAACGTCACGGCGTTGCGCATCGCACGCGCGCGCGTCGAGCGCGGCGCGGGCTGGCGCTCCGGTCCCATCGGCCTCCGCGCCCGCGAGGCGCTCTCCCGGGCCATCGACCTGTGCGAGCACCCGGCCGCCGAGGTCATCACCGAGGTCGACCTCACCGACGGCGCGCAGGCCGACCGCTCGCAGCCGGGCGGCGGCTGGTTGCATGCCTGACCGTCTGGCCCACCCGCGGCTCGGGTAGGGGCAGCGCCATGCTCGTGGGCCTGTTGCGCGGACTCGACGCGTCGATCGCCGATCAGCTCGAGTTGCTCGGGCTCATCCTCCTGGCCGTCGTCCTCGGCGCGGTCATCGGCACCGAGCGCGAGCTCGCGAACAAGTCGGCGGGGCTGCGCACCCACGCGCTCGTCGCCGGAGGGGCCGCGCTCATCGTGGCGGTCGGCCACATCCTCTTCGTGTCGGGTCTCGACGACGGCAGCGGCACCGGCGACCCCGGCCGGGCGCTCCACGCGGTGCTCACCGGGATCGGCTTCCTCGGCGCCGGGGCCATCATCCGCCACCGCGACACCAACGTCGAGGGTCTCACCACCGCGGCATCGCTGTGGTTCGCCGCGAGCGTCGGCATCGCCACCGGCCTCGGGCTGTTCGTCGTCGCCGTCGGCGCCACCCTGCTCGGGTTGGCGGTGCTCGCCCTCATGCGTCCGCTCAACGAGTGGGTGCACCGCGTGCTCGGGCGCGGCCTGCCGCTCGACGACGAGCCCGGCGAGGGCCCGGCCGACGAGCGGCGTGGTGGCCGCGACGACGAGCGGGACGAGCCGCCGGTTCAGTCCTGAGCAGGTGCGTCGGAATCGAGGGGCGGCACGACGAGCACCGGCCGGTGGGCGTGGTGCACGACGTGGCCGGACACCGATCCGAGCAGGACCCGGCCGAGGAAGCCCCGTCCCCGACTGCCGATGACGATGAGGTCGGCGCCGAGGTCCTGGCCGGCGACGACGATCTCGGTGGCGGGGTCGCCCCACACGACCTTCAGCTCGGTGTGATCGGGCAGGCCGGTCTCGCGCTTGGTCTCCTCGAGGGCGGCGAGCGCCTCGCCCCGCACCGCCTCGGTGGCCTCGGGGTCGTCGACCGGGTTGACGACGAGGACGTCGGGCGCGACGAGCCCGCCGCTCGCCAAGGGCGCAGAGGGCGGGACCGCCACGTTCAGCAGCACCACCCGCCGCTCGTCGAGCGGCAGGTGCTCGGCGGCCCAGCGCACCGCGCGGCGGGAGGCGTCGGAGTGGTCGTCGGCGATCAGGATCAGGTCCACGTGCTCACCTCGCGGGCTCCGGCAGGATGCCGGTCGTCGTCACAGCATACGAACCCGTCGCCCACCGGTGGGACGGCGGGCCGGCGATCGGTTCGTCGATCGGGCGGACCAGGCCGTACGATGACCGGGCCGGGGGCGTAGCTCAGTTGGCAGAGCGGCGGCTTTGCAAGCCGTAGGTCGTGGGTTCGATTCCCATCGCCTCCACTCCGGGACCGACTCCCCTACGGCGGTCCCGCCATGTGCCCGACACGACACCCGGGCGCGGGCACCGCTAGCGTTGAGGGCCGACCAAGGGGGTTCCCCGTGACCGTCACCCACTCCTCCGACGAGGCGGCCCTCGCCGACCTCTCGGCGCCGCCCGCCGACCTGCCCGCCGACCTGCCCTCCGACCCGCCCGCTGCCGGCGCACCCGCCCGCCCGGCCACCGGGCGCGCCGCTGCCACCCCCGAGGTCCGCGAGCAGGGCCTCGACGTGCCGCCCATGTGGCGCCGGCTCACGGCCCGGCTCCTCGACATCCTCACCGTCGGCACCTGGGTGTTCGCCCTCGCGATCGCCCACATCTTCCTGCACATCCCGCTGTGGTCCACCGAGGTGGCACCCGAGCCGTGGGGCACGTGGTTCCTCACCACCGTCACCTTCACCATCTGCTACGCCGCCTACGAGATCACGTTCATCGCGAAGACCGGCTCGACGCCGGGCAAGGACCTCATGAACCTCGTCGTCCAGGACGCCACCACCGGCGCCCGCCCGACCTGGTCCCAGGCCACCCGCCGCTGGTTCCTCCCCGGCATCGTCCAGCCCATCCCCGGCGCGTGGATCGGCGGTGTGCTCACCACCCTGTGGGGTGCCACCTCCCTCGTCGACTCGCAGCGACGCGCCGTGCACGACCGCCTGGCCGGCACCCGTGTCGCCTCGAAGGCGCTGCCCGCCACACAGGAAGAGCGCGAGGCCCGGCGCAAGCAGTTCCTCCCCCGCTTCATCGACCCCTTCGCCGTGTACCGGGCTGCGAAGAAGGGCGACCACCGCGTCCTCCACGAGCACCCCTCGGGCGACTGAGCCGAAGGCGGCCGACCCGCCTGCTCAGACGTCGCGCGCCGACGGGATCACGAGGCCCGGGCGGCCGGGGCGCCGAGGCGCCTCAGCCGGCGTCGCCGCCTCGGCGAGGAGCGCCGAGAACCGCTCGGCCGACATCGGACGGGCGAAGTAGTAGCCCTGGCCGTAGTCGCAGCCCATCGCCAACAGCTCGCGGAGCTCGGCCTCGGTCTCGATGCCCTCGGCGATCGTCGTGGCGTGGAGGCCGCCGGCGAGGTCGACGATCGTGCGGACGAGCTGGCGGCTCCCGGCGCTCGGCGAGTCGAGCCGGCTGACGAAGCTGCGGTCGATCTTGATGATGTCGAGCGGGAACTGCTGGATGTAGCCGAGCGACGAGTAGCCGGTGCCGAAGTCGTCAACGGCGAGACGGATCCCGAGGTCGCGGAGGTGACCGAGACGCTCGAGCGTGTCGACGTCGTCGTTCATGACGAGGCTCTCGGTGATCTCGAGGGTGAGGCGGTCCGGGGTGATGCCACCGGCCTCGATCGCCTCGGTCACGTCGGAGACGAGGGTCATGCTGTCGATCTGGCGCACCGAGAGGTTCACGCTGACCCGGAGGTGGCCGGCGTCGGGGTGACGGCGGTCCCACTCGCCGAGCTGCCGGCAGGCCTCGTCGAGGACCCACCGGCCGAGGGCCACGATGAGGCCCGAATCCTCGGCGAGCGGGATGAACTCGGCCGGCGAGATGAGCCCACGGTCGGGGTGGTTCCACCGCACGAGCGCCTCGCACCCGGCGATGGCACCCGTCGTCAGCTCGACGATCGGCTGGTAGTGGAGGACGAGATCGCCGGTTCGCACCGCGTCGGAAAGCGCGGCCTTCATCTCGAGACGCTCGAACGCGCGGGCGTGGGCGGCCTCGTGGAACAGCTCGTAGCGTCCCTTGCCCCGGTCCTTCGCGAGGTACATCGCGACGTCGGCGGCGCGCATCAGCCCGTCGGGGGTCGACGAGCGGTCCTTGTCGATGACGATGCCGATGCTCGCGGTGATCGAGAGCGCCCGCCCGTCGAGGTGGTACGGCTGGGAGATGGCGAGGAGGATGCGGTCGGCGACGGCGAAGGCCTCGGCCTCCCCGTAGATGTCCTCGAGGAGGACGACGAACTCGTCGCCGCCCTGGCGGGCTGCCGCGTCCGACACCCGGAGGCAGGCGCGGATGCGCTCGGCGACGGTCATCAGCAGCTGGTCGCCGACGCTGTGGCCGAGGCTGTCGTTGATCTCCTTGAAGTCGTCGAGGTCGATGAGCAGCACCGCCACCTGGTCGAGACGGGTGCCCTCCCGGGTGAGCGCCCGGACGAGTCGCTGCTCGATGTAGGCGCGGTTGCCGAGCCCGGTGAGCTCGTCGTGGAGCGCCTTGTGCTGGAGGTCCTCCTCGAGGGCGCGGCGCACGGTGACGTCCCGGACGTTCAGCACGATGCCTTGCACCGCGGTCTCGGCCCGCATGTCCGAGATCGTCACGTCGACGTTGCGCCAGCTGCCTCCCCGGTCCCGGAGACGCATCTCGAGGTGGACCTGCTCGAACGGATCGTCGGTCACTGCTTCGAGCAGGCGCATGGCGCGGCTCACCTCGTCGGCGGGGAGGAGGCGCATGACGTTGGTGCCGACGAGCTCCTCGGCCCGGAACCCGAGCATCGGCGAGACGGCCGGGCTCACATAGGTGAGCGACCCGTGCTCGTCGATGACGGCGACGACGTCGGAGCTGTTCTGGACGAGCGCCCGGAACCGAGCTTCGGAGCGGGCGAGGCGCTGCTCGGCGAGGGTGCGGTCGGTGATGTCGCGGGCGGTGACCGCCAGACCGGCCACCTCGGGGTTGGCGCTGAGGTCGCGTGCCCGCATCTCGAACCACCGGTAGGTGCCGTCGGCGTGGAGCAGGCGCACCTCGATGGCGTCGTCCTCGCGGGCGCCGTCGCGGGCGTCGGCGAACAGCGCGAGCAGCTTGCCGATGTCGTTGGGGTGCACGAGGTCGCTCTCGATCGGGCCGAGGAACTCGTGGTCGGGACGGCCGAGCACGCCTTCGGCCGCAGGGCTCGCGAAGATGCCCTCGTTCTGGTCGTCGAGCACGACGATCAGCTCGGAGCTGTTCTCGACGAGCGCCCGGAACCGGCGGTCGCTCTTGCGCCGGTGGAGGTCCTCGGTGAGCGCGGCGCTCTCGATCGCGAGCGACACCTCCCGGGCGACCGATGTGAGCGCCTGCACGACGCCTCGGTCGAGGGCCACCGCGGACGAGACGATGATGGCGCCGGTCGTGCGGCCGCGCGCGACGAGCGGCGCGACGACCAGGGTGGCCTCGATCTGGCCGCGCTCGTCGTCGGCAACGTCGAAGGCCGGCACCTGTTCGAGGCTGATCGCGTGGCGCTGGGTGAGGGCGTCCTGAACCGGCTCGGGCAGCTCGTCGATCCGGACCCGCACGCCGTCGGATCCGCCCGAGCGCCGGCCGACCGAGCTGACCACCTCGGCGACACCGTCGGCGTCGATCGACAGCACCGAGGCCCGGCCCGCCGCGAGCCCGTCGGTGAGCTCGAGCACCGCCCACAGCGCGGCGGTGTGCATCTCCTCCTGCGACCCGCCGACGACGAGCACCGAACCCATGTCGCGGAGCACCCGCTCACGCGTCGCCGCCCGCTCCTCCTCCTTGATGAGGCGGCCGAGACGGAGCAGCACGAGGACCGAGAGCACGACCCACCCGACGACGACGACGGGCACGTCGATCGGCTCGTCACGCAGCCACTGGAAGAGAACCACCGCCGGCCCCATGAGCAGCGCGGCGGCGAGCATCGTGAGACGACGCCAGGTGAGTCGGGTGGGGGTGTACTCGGGTTTGTCGGTGAGCCGGTGGACCGAGGGGTGGAGGGCGGCGGCGCCGGTGAAGACGTAGGAGAGCGGGGCGATGAGCTCGTAGAGGCTCGTCGCGACGCCCTGGGTGGATTCGAGGGTCCAGTTGGCGTCGGAGATGAAGAGCGCGGCGATGCCGACCGCGAAGAGGTAGTAGGCGGGGTTCCGGAACCCGGGGCCGACGGCGAGCCGCGTCACCGCGCCGACGACGAGGAGGGCGAGCAGCGAGAACTGGACGTTCACGAGCCGCTCGAGGAGCGGCACCGAGGCGTCGCGGATGTGCGGCGAGAGGACGACGATCCAGGCCCACAGGCCGACGGTGGTGGCGACGATCAGCGCATCGACGAGGTCGTCGAAGGAGCGCTCGACCGTGCGGAGCCGGATCAGCGCGACGATGCCGGCGAAGACGCAGAGGTAGCCGATGCTGACGAGGGGCTCGCCGAGGGTCGGGAAGAGGTCCGGGGTGTCGACGACGCTCGCGTGGATGTCGCCGACGATGAGGCCGGAGAGCACCGACCCGGCACCGAGGGCGAGCAGCACGTACGGCAGACGGCCGCCGGGCCGACTCCGGTAGGCGAGGCGCGCGTAGGTGGCGACCGCCGCCCAGCCGATGAGGAGGACCGCGAGGCCGTGGACGTCCTCCCCCAACGGGTAGGTGACCGCGTGCAGGCCGAGGCCGAACACGAGGAAGATCACCCACATTGGCATGCCCTGCTAGTCGGCCGTATTGAAGCAGAGTTGACGATCAGAAGAGGATTATGTCGAGGCGCGCCGCGCGAGCCGGGCGGTGTGCGGGTCAGCTCCACCCCTCGGTGGCGTACGACGCCACCACCAGGGCGCACACGGGATCGCCCTCGCAGACGATCGAGCGGCTGAGGAGCGTGGGGGCGCCCATGTCGACGCCGCGGGCCTCGACCATGGCGTCGAGGCTCGCGACGACATCGGCGCGGACACGCTCCTCGTCGTCGCCCTCGACCTCGACGAAGAGACCCTCGCCGGTGTCGATGTTCTGCACCCAGCCGACACACGCCGCCGCGACCTCCCCGGGACGCTCGGCTCGGGCGTCGGCGTAGACGGCGTAGTGGCGGTCGCCCCACCCGGCGGTGGTGCCGACGAGCGAGAGGGGCTCGTCGATCTGGAGCACGACCTCGGCGCCGGTGGGGATCACCGAGCTGAGCCGGATGATGTTCAGGTCGGCGAGGCCGGCGGCGCGGAGGGCGGCGTCGAACGCCGCGACCGGCGTGGGACCGGTGCCGACCGCCGAGGTGACGGGGATGACGAGGCGGCCGGTGCCGACCGGCCGTCGCGGCTGACGGTCGGGGGAGGTGCCGACGACTGCGGTCATCGAGTCGCTCCGTGGGGGACGGTGTCGGGGGCCGGGTCGGTGGCGGCGGGGTCGGTGAGGTCCGCCACGGCGTGTCCGGCCGCGTGGTCGGTGAGATCGATCTCGGCGCGCAGGTCGACGGCCCGCGGTCGGGTCAGGTGCTCCTTCAGACCCTGGAACTCGTAGGCGAAATAGGCCTGCGTGTCGAGCTCGTGGTAGTCGAGCTCGGCGACCGAGGCCGACAGTACCCGGGCGATCCGGGGGATCTGGACGTTCTCGACGTTGTGGCGACAGCAGTCGAGGGCGGTGACGCCGCGGTTGACGGCGCTGAACTTGATGAGTTCGAGGAGCACGGCACGGAACCAGAGGCTGCCGCGGGCGGTGGGGCGCACGAGGGCCGCCATCGTGTAGTAGATCGCGCCCCGGGCGGCGTGCTCGGGCCAGCGGGTCTCGAAGTACTCACGGTTGATCCACGAGACCGCGCCGAGGTCGGTGGCGACGAGCATCATCGCGGCGGGGTCGCCGTTGCGGTCCCAGCCGACGAACTTGAGCACCGTCTCGTCGACCATCAGGGCCCGGAACTCGTCGGCACTCATCGACTGCTTGGTGGCGGCGAGGGTGGCGAGCGGAGCGAAGGACTCCTGATACATGTCCCAGAACTCGGCGATCGTCGCCTCGTCGGACAGCTGTGACTCGATGGTGACCCGCATGGAATGAGGACCTCAGGAGGGAGACGTAGCCGTGGCACGGGCTACGTTCCCCACCTCGGGGGTACCGCCCGCTGCGCTCACCTCTGTACATCGTAGAGACAGCGCGACGACTTGAGAGGGATCTCTGCCGACGGCCCGTGCCACCGGGGGCGACGGGCTCGCGCTCAGGAGTAGAGCTCGTCGATCTCGCGCTGGTAGCGGGCCATGATGCCCCGCCGCTTCAGCTTCGAGGTCGGGGTGAGCAGGTCGGAGTCGGGGAGCCACTCCTCGCCGAGCACCTTCACCTTCTTCACCCGCTCGGCCTGGTTGAACTCGACCATCACCTCGGCGACTCCCCGCTCGATCTCCTCGACCACCCGGGGATGCGCGGCGAGCTCGACGAGCGAGGTGAACTCGATGCCCTCGCGCTCGGCCCACCCGGGGGCCACGTCGGGGTCGAGCACGACGAGCGCCGCGACGAACGGGCGGCCGTCGCCCACGGCGAAGGCCTGGCCGACGAGCGGGACCATCTTCAGGGCGGCCTCGAGGTTCGCGGGGCTGATGTTCTTGCCGCCCGCGGTGATGATGAGCTCCTTCTTGCGGTCGACGATGCGGAAGTAGCCGTTCTCGTCGATCTCGCCGATGTCGCCGGAGTGGAGCCACCCGTCGACGAGGGTGGTGGCAGTGGCGTCGGGGTCGTTGAGGTACCCGACGAACACGTTGCCGCCACGGCAGATCAGCTCGCCGTCGTCGTCGAGGCGGACCTCACACCCGGGGATGCCGGGGCCGACCCACCCGGCCTTCACCTTCGTGCCGGTGAAGGTCATGGGGCCCGAACACTCGGACATGCCGTACATCTCGGCGAGGGGGATGCCGAGCGCCCGGTACCAGGCGAGCAGGTCGGCGGTGATCGGGGCGGCGCTGCTGATGGCCGCCTCGACCTGGTCGAGGCCGATGAGGGCCCGCACCTGGGAGAACGCGACCTCGTCGAGGAAGTTCCAGGTGGCGATCTCCTCGTCGGTGGCGGTGCCCCAGTCGATCTTCTCGACGATGGGCAGCGCCGCCTCGACGGCCTCGTCGAACGGCCCGGCCTTCTCGGGGTCGGCAGCGAGGGCGGCGGTGACCCCGGCGTGGATCTTCTCCCAGACCCGGGGGACTCCGAAGAACACGTGTGGACGCACCTCGCCGAGGTACTGCGCGACGAGGCCCGGATCGGGGCAGCACGACACCTCGAAGCCCACCGCCGCCTGCATGTAGTGGGAGGTCAGGCGCTCGGCGATGTGGGCCATCGGCAGGTAGGAGATGAGGCGCTTGCCGATGTAGCCGTCGAGGGGGATGCACTCGCGGAGCGACTCGATCGTCCAACAGATGTTCTGGTGGGTGAGCATCACACCCTTGGGCGGGCCCGTGGTGCCGGAGGTGTAGATGACCGTGACGAGGTCGTCGGGTTCGGCGATGGCGGCCGCCTCGTCGACGTCGACGGGCTCGTGGGCGATCATCGAGTCCCACGTGAGGACGTCGGATCCGGCCGTGCCCTCGGGGTCGTCGACGATGGCGAGGGTGCGCAGCGACCCGAGCTGGTCGCGCACCTTCGTGAACCGCTCGAGGAAGCCGGCATCGCCGACGATGCCGAAGCACGCGCCGCTGTGGTTGACGAGGTAGGCGATCTGCTCGGGGGAGGACGAGTTGTAGATCGAGATGGGCGTGGCGCCGACGAAGTAGGCGGCCATGTCGAGCACGTGGAACTCGGGCACGTTGCGGATCATCATCACGATGCGGTCGCCCCGACCGATGCCCGCGGCACGATAGGCACCGGCGACCCGGGCGACGAGGTCGAGGTACTCGCCGAAGGTCCACTCGCTCCACGAGCCGTCCTCGGCGCGCCATCGGAGCGCCACCTGGTCGCCGTGCTCTCGGGCGGTGGCGAGGAAGCGGCTCGCCACGGTCTGGCCCGCAACTCGCTCGAGCAGGTCCTCGTTGGTCACCATCGTCTCGTCTCCTCCTCCGAGCGGCGTCGACGGGGGTCACCCTACCGGCCGGCCCCGATCTCGGAGCCGCCGACGCGGTGGGCCACGATTGACCGCGGACCCGGTGCGCGGCGAGAATCGCCGCGCCAGGGGACAACCGAGACCAGCACAGGAGCATCCCATGCGCACAGCAGTGATCGTCGACGCCGTCCGGACCCCCGGCGGCAAGCGGAACGGCAAGCTCTCGGGGTGGCACCCCGCCGACCTGGCGGCCGAGGCGCTGAAGGCGCTCGCCGAGCGCAACTCGCTCGACCCCGCCGTCGTCGACGACGTCATCATGGGCTGTGTCATGCAGGTGGGCGGCCAGGCGCTCAACATCGGCCGCAACGCCGTGCTCGCCGCCGGCTGGCCCGAGTCGGTGCCCGCCACCAC
>CAZAVX010000051.1:0-16467 GCA_964488835.1 uncultured Iamiaceae bacterium
CAGCCGGTAGCCTGGCGCGGTGGCAGACCAGGCTGTGTTCGCCGAGCAGGCGATGGAGCACATGGGTTCGCTGTACTCGGCGGCCCTGCGCATGACCCGCAACCCCGCCGACGCCGAGGACCTCGTCCAGGAGACCTACCTGAAGGCCTACCGGGGGTTCGGTGGGTTCCAGGAGGGCACGAACCTGCGGGCCTGGCTCTACCGCATCCTCACCAACACCTACATCAACACCTATCGAGCGAAGCAGCGCCGACCCGACGAACAGGACCTCGACGACGTCGAGGACCTCTACCTCTTCCGGCGCATCGGGGGTCTCGAGGCCGCGAACCTCGGCCGCAGCGCCGAGGACGAGCTGATGGACTTCTTCACCGAGGCCGAGGTGAAGCAGGCGATCGAGGACCTCCCCGACAACTTCCGCATCCCGGTCATCCTCGCCGACGTCGAAGGGTTCTCCTACAAGGAGATCGCCGAGATCCTCGACATCCCGATCGGCACGGTCATGAGTCGGCTCCACCGCGGAAGAAAAGGCCTGCAGAAGGCGTTGTACGAATTCGCCGTCGCCCGTGGGCTCGCCGAGCCCGTCGAGGCGACCGTTGCTGCCGGCGACGACGCCGGCTGATCGAGGAGCCTCCCGTGGACCAAGGTGACTGCACCGCACAGAGCGACTGCGCCGACTCCCTTCGCGAGCTCTACACGTTCCTCGACGGCGAGCTCACCGACGACAAGCGCGCCACCATCCACCAGCACATCGAGGACTGCAGCCCCTGCCTCGAGGCGTTCGACTTCGAGGCCGAGCTGCGCACGGTGATCGCGAAGCGCTGTCACGACGAGGTGCCCGAGTCCCTCCGGCGCCGCATCGCCGAGTCGCTCGGCATCGCCCCCGAGGTCTGAATCCCGCGGCGCCCGACGTGAGTGCTCGGGAGGCACCGACCTAGGATGACCCCATGACCCTCGGAGTTGTCTGGCACTACTGGATCGGCGTTGCGATCGCGATCCCTGCGATCCTGCTCGTCGTGGCGACCATCGCCGGGTACCTCATCAAGGTGAGCCGGCCCCGCTACCCCAAGCAGTGAGCACGTCCGCCCTGGTCGACTGGCGGTTGGCGGCGAAGGTCGCCTCGCGAGTCGCCGGGCGCGACCCCTTCGCCGACTCCTACCACTGGGACTCCCTCACCCCCGACTTCGAGGAGTTCACCGCACAGGCCGAGGAACTCGTGGGCGAGGCCACCGGCCTGCGGTCCCTCGCCGGTCCGGCCCGCGCGAGGGTCACCGACCGCCAGGGCTGGATCCACGCCAACGTCGCGTCGTTCCAGCGCCTGCTCCGCCCCCTCACCGACAAGGTTGGCGACCGGGTCGGGTCCCGCCCTCTGGCTCCCGCGGCCCGGCTCGTCACCGGCTCCGAGATGGGCGCCATCCTCGGCTGGATGGCCACCCGGGTGCTCGGTCAGTACGACCTGTTGGTCATCGAGGACGAGAACCCCGACGACCAGGACATCGTCTACTACGTCGGCTCGAACGTACTCGCCCTCGAGAAGCGCTACGCCTTCCCGCCCCGCGAGTTCCGCCTCTGGCTGGCGCTCCACGAGGTCACCCATCGCATGCAGTTCACCGGGGTCGAGTGGATGCGCCCACACTTCCTCTCCCTCGTCGAAGCGACGGTCGACTCCGTCGAGCCGGACCCCCAGCGGTTCCTCGATGCCCTGAAGCGGGTCACCGACTCGTTGCGGGAGGGCAAGAAGCCCCTCGACGACGGCGGGCTCGCCATGCTCTTCGCCGGCCCCGAGCAGCGTGAGGTGCTCGAACGGCTCGGCGGGCTGATGTCGCTGCTCGAGGGACACGGCGACGTCACGATGGATCGCGCCGGCGCCGACCGCATCCCCAACGCCGAGCGCTTCGGGCGGGTGTTGCGGGCCCGGCGCAAGCAGGTGCGCGGCCCCGCACGCCTCCTCCAGCGGTTGCTCGGGCTCGAGGCCAAGCTCAGCCAGTACGAACAGGGCGAGCAGTTCATCGCCGCGGTCGAGGCGGCCGGCGGGGTGGCGCTGCTCGACCGGGCGTGGGAGTCGCCGGCCAACCTCCCGAGCCTCGACGAGATCCGCGATCCGCAGCGCTGGATCGAGCGGGTGGGCGGCGGCCTGGAGCTCGCCGCCGTCTGAGCGGCGGGGCGATGGCCGAGCCGCTCGACCTCGACCAGCCACTCGTCGGCGAGCTGCTCGCTCGCTGCCGGTTCCCCGACGCGGCGGAGGTCACCTGCGCGGTCTCGGGGGGCGCCGACTCGCTCGCCCTCGCCGTGCTCGCGGTCGCCTCGGGGCGCCGGGTCACCGTCGTCCACGTCGACCACGGCAGCCGCCCGGGGTCCGAGCGGGAGGCCGACGTGGTGGCGGAGGTCGCCGCACGCCTCGGCGCGGAGTTCCGCGCCGAACGGGTGGCGGTCCCGTCCGGCCCCAATTACGAGGCCCGAGCCCGTGCCGCGCGCTACGCGGTGCTGCCACACGACGTGCTCACCGGCCACACCGCCGACGACCAGGCCGAGACCGTCGTGTTGAACCTCGTGCGTGGCGCGGCGCTCGACGGCCTGGCCGGGATGCGCGCCGAGCGACGACCGCTCCTCGCCCTGCGCCGCACCGAGACGGCGGGTCTCTGCACGGCCCTCGGCCTGCGCCCCCTCGACGACCCGACGAACGTCTCGCCCGCCCACCTCCGCAACCGGGTCCGCCACGAGGTGCTGCCCCTGCTCTCGGAGGTCGCGTCCCGTGACGTCGTGCCCGTCATCGCCCGCCAGGCGACGCTGTTGCGCGACGCGGCCGAGCACCTCGCGGCCGAGGCCGCAGCGCTCGACCCCACCGACGCCCGTGCCCTGGCCGCCGCGCCGCCGGTCCTCGCCCGCCTCGCCCTGCGCCGCTGGATCCAACAGGAGACGGGGGCCGAGCACCCCGTCGGGGCCGAGGCGGTCGAGCGGGTGCTCGACGTCGCCCGGGGCACGGCGCGGGGCACCGACGTCGGCGGCGGCTGGCAGGTGCGACGCACCGACTCTCGCCTCCGCCTCGAGTCCAACTAACCTGCCCCAGCGATGGCCTCCGATCCGCTCCCCGAACCCGGTGCCGACCACCCGTACATCGGGGAGGTGCTGGTCACCGAGGACGAGCTGCAGGCCAAGATCGCCGAGCTGGGCGCGGCCCTCACCGCCGAGTACCAGGGCCGTGAGCCGTTGCTCGTGGGGGTGCTGAAGGGCGCGTTCATGTTCATGAGCGACCTCGCCCGGGCCATCGACCTGCCCGTCGAGTTCGACTTCATGGCCGTGTCGTCCTACGGGGCGGCCACCAAGAGCAGCGGCGTGGTGCGCATCGTCAAGGACCTCGACCTCGACCTCGCCGGACGCGACGTCATCCTCGTCGAGGACATCATCGACAGCGGCCTCACGCTCAGCTACCTGCGGCGGAACCTGCTCGCCCGCAACCCGGCGAGCCTCGAGGTGTGCGCCCTGCTCGTCCGCGACACCACCGACCTCGACGAGATCGCGGTCCGCCACGTCGGCTTCACCATCCCCCAGAAGTTCGTCATCGGCTACGGGCTCGACGCCGCCGAGCGGTTCCGCAACCTGCCGTACATCGCCGTCTACGAGGGCCCCACCGACCACTGACGGTGATCCGCGCGGTGACGCTCGGAGACCTCGGCAGTACCCTCAGCGCATGATCGAGTTCATCCGCCGGCAGCGCGTGCCGCTGCTGATCGTGGCGCTCGCCGTCGTCGCCATGGTGGTCGTGCTGCTCACCCGGGGTGGCGACGGCCGCGAGTCGCTCACCATGGCCGAGTTCGACCAGCGCGTCGCCGACGGCCAGGTCGAGTCGCTCACCATCTACAGCCGCGAGGACGAGGTGCGCGGCGACCTCGTCGACGGGACGTCGTTCGCGCTCGAGTACCCCGCCGAGTACGAGGGCGAGCTCACCGCCCGCCTCCTCGACGCCGGGGTCGATGTCGAGACCGACGCCCAGCACGACCCGCTGTGGCTCCGCCTCCTCCTCACCTTCCTGCCGATCCTCATCATCGCCGGCATCCTCCTCTATCTCATCTACTCGATGCAGTCGGGTCGCGGCGCCATGCGCTTCGGCCGGTCCCGGGCGCGCCTCATGTCGAAAGAGGACGCCACCGTCACCTTCGCCGACGTCGCCGGCGCCGACGAGGCGATCGAGGACCTGCAGGAGATCAAGGAGTTCCTCGAGGACCCGAAGCGCTTCGAGGCGATGGGTGCGAAGATCCCGAAGGGTGTGCTGCTCGTCGGGCCTCCCGGCACTGGCAAGACCCTGCTCGCACGGGCCGTGGCCGGTGAGGCCGGCGTCCCGTTCTTCTCCATCTCGGGGTCCGACTTCGTCGAGATGTTCGTCGGCGTCGGCGCCAGCCGGGTGCGCGACCTGTTCGAGAAGGCGAAGGCCCACGCCCCGGCCATCGTCTTCGTCGACGAGATCGACGCGGTCGGCCGCCACCGCGGGGCGGGCTACGGCGGTGGCCACGACGAGCGGGAGCAGACCCTCAACCAGCTGCTCGTCGAGATGGACGGCTTCGACGTGCGCAGCGGTGTGATCATGATCGCCGCGACGAACCGGCCCGACATCCTCGACCCCGCGCTCCTGCGTCCCGGGCGCTTCGACCGCCAGGTGGTCGTCGACCAGCCCGACCTCGAGGGCCGCCGGGCGATCCTCGACGTGCACGCGAAGGGCAAGCCCTTCGGCCCCGACGTCGACACGACGATCATCGCCCGCCGCACCCCCGGCTTCACCGGTGCCGACCTCGCGAACCTGCTCAACGAGGCGGCGCTCCTCACCACCCGTCGGGGGAAGGAGCACATCGGCATGGCCGAGGTCGAGTCGGCCATCGACCGGGTGCTCGCCGGTGCCGAGCGCAAGAGCCGGGTCATGTCGGCGAAGGAGAAGCGGGTCATCGCCTATCACGAGGCGGGCCACGCGCTCGTCGGTCACGTCCTGCCGAACACCGACCCGATCCACAAGGTGTCGATCGTCGCCCGCGGCCGGGCCCTCGGCTGGACCCTCGCCCTGCCCACCGAGGACAAGTACCTCCGCACCCGCTCCGAGCTGCGCGACCAGCTCGCGATGCTCCTCGGGGGACGCACCGCCGAGGAGCTGATCTTCGGCGACCCCACCACCGGGGCGGCCGACGACATCGACCGGGCGACCGCCATCGCCCGCGCGATGGTCACCGAGTACGGCATGAGCGACGCCCTCGGCCCGCGCAAGCTCGGCGAGACCCAGCGCGAGGCGTTCCTCGCCCGCGACCATGGCCACCAGGCGAACTACTCGGACCACCTCGCCACCGTGATCGACGACGAGGTCCGCAAGCTCATCGACGAGGCGCACGAGGAGGCGCGCGAGATCCTCACGATCCACCGCGACGTCCTCCACCGACTCGCCGAGAACCTCATCGAGCACGAGACCCTCGACGACGTCGCCCTCATGGAGATCTTCGACGCCCTCCGTCCGGGCGGCGAGCACGCCGAGCCGCTCGGTCACTCCTCCCAGCCCTGATCCGGTGACCGATCGACCTCCCCGCGCGATCCTCTTCGACCTCGACGGCTGCCTCGTCGACTCGACGGTGCCCATCCGCGAGTGCCTCAACGCCGCGCTCGTCGAGCACGGCATCGACCCCATCCCCGCCGACGATCTCGCCCCCCGCATCGGCCCGCCGCTCCAGGTGATGCTCGAGGCCCTGTTCGCCGAGCGGGGTGCCGACCCGGGCCTCGTCGAGCCCGTCGTCCAGGGCTACCGCGAGCGCTACCGGACCGAGTCGCTGCGGCTCGCGGCCTCCTACGACGGCGTGCCGGAGCTGATCGCGGCGCTCGCGGCGTCCGAGCGCCTCGGCGTGTGCACGTCGAAGCCCGAGCGGTTCGCCGTGCCGATCCTCGAACAGCTCGGGTTGGCCTCGCACTTCGCGCACATCGAAGGCCCCGGCCTCACCGAGGTCGAACCGAAGACGGTCACCCTCGAACGCCTCATGTCGCGGATGCCGCTCGACCCCGCGACGAGCGTCATGATCGGCGATCGGCACCACGACGTCGAGGCCGCGCTCGCCCACGGGCTCGTGCCGGTGGGCGTCACCTGGGGGTTCGGCAGCCGTGACGAGCTCGAGGCGGCCGGGGCGGCGGCGGTCGTCGACCATCCCGCCGAGCTCCGCGAGGTGCTCGCCGGCATGGGCTGACCGCCCCCTGCGCCGGTACGGTGAGGGGGTGCCGGAGCGTCCTCTCGTCATGGGCATCGTCAACGTCACGCCCGACTCCTTCTCCGACGGAGGTTGCTTCCTCGACCACGCGCGTGCCATCGAGCACGGCACGCAGCTCGTCGAGGAGGGCGCCGACCTCGTCGACATCGGCGGCGAGTCGACCCGACCCGGCGCCGCCGCGGTCGACGTCGACACCGAGCTCGAACGGGTGCTGCCCGTCGTCGAGGCGCTCGCCCCCCTCGTGCGGGTGTCGATCGACACCACCAAGCCCGAGGTCGCCCGCGAGGCGGTCGCGGCCGGCGCGACCCTCGTCAACGACGTGTCCGGCACACTCTGGGCCGAGGCGGCCGAGCTGGGGGTCGGTTGGGTGGCCATGCACCGCAGGGGCGATCCCGCCACGATGCAGCAGCTCGCCCACTACGACGACGTGGTCGCCGAGGTGCGCGCCGCCGTCGTCGAGATGGCCGACCGGGCGGTGGCGGCGGGAGTGCCCGAGGTCTGGATCGACCCCGGCATCGGGTTCGCGAAGACGGCGGCGCACAACCTCACGCTCCTCGGCCACCTCGAGGCGCTCGTCGACACGGGGTATCCGGTGTTCGTCGGCACGAGCCGCAAGACGTTCCTCGGCTCGACGCTCGGCGCGTCGGATCACCGGGGATGGCAGCGGGCCCGCCAGGTCGCCCGAGCCGGTGTCGAGCTGCCGCTGCCCCCGGCCGCCGACGAGGTCGCGCCCGCCGCGGTCGACGACCGTGTCGAGGGCAACGTCGCCACGGTGGCGTGGTGCGTCGCGAAGGGTGCGAGGATGGTACGGGTGCACGACGTGCGCCCGGCACGAGACGCAGTGAAGGTGGTCGCCTCCATGGGCGCCCAGGAACGGAGACAGCGCACGCGATGGCCATGAAGGGGAAGTGGGCTCAAGGGATCACCCCACGACATTTTTCGTGGATCATCAAGGGCAAGCTCGCGATCTGTGAACGTCCGGGCGGCTACGGCGACAACCACCGCAAGGTGCGGCGCCAGGAGGAGATCATCTGGATCCGTGAGCAGGGCTTCACGAAGGTGATCTCCCTGATCCCCTCGCCGCACAACCTGCACAACTACGACGAGCTGGGTGTCGAGTGGATCCACTGCCCCCTTGCCGCCCACGACGACCCGAGCCGGGTGCTCGCCGCGCTCTACCCGCAGATGAAGGCGCTCATCGACGGGGGCGGCAAGCTGCTCGTGCACGGCGAGGAGCTCGGCGACCGCCTCTGCGGCGTCGTCGCCGGCTACCTGCACTGGAGCGGGCTCATCACCTCCGGCCCCGACACGATCAGCGCGGTCGAGCAGCTCACGAGCCGCCAGCTCGGTCCCGCCGGACGCGAGCTCATCGGCGTGGCGGCCAAGCTGCGCGACGACCAGGCCTCGTGAGCGAGCGGCCCGCCGACCGCATCGAGCTGCGCGGCCTGCGGGTCGCGGGCATCGTCGGCGTGCTGCCCGAGGAGCGCGACCGGCCCCAACCGCTCGAGATCGACCTCGACCTGGTCGCCGATCTCGCCGCGGCAGGAACGTCCGACTCGCTCGACGACACGATCGATTACGGCGAGATGACCCAGGTGGTCGAGGCGGTGGTCACCGAGAGCGGCTGCGCGCTGCTCGAACGACTCGCCGAGCTCGTCGCCCAGGCGATGCTCGGACACGACAGGGTGAACGCGGTCACGGTCAGCATCCGCAAGCTCCGACCCCCCGTCCCGGTGCTCCTCGACACCGCCGGGGTCACCATCACCCGCACGCGCTGACCATGCCGCGAGCGTTCCTCGCCCTCGGATCGAACCTCGGCGACCGCCGCAGCTACCTGCGACGGGCCATCGCTGACATGCCCGACGTCGTGGCGGCGTCGTCGGTGTACGAGACGGGCCCGGTCGGGGGGCCCGAAGGTCAGGGTCGCTACCTCAACATGGTCGTCGAGCTCGACACCGAGCTGTCGGCTCGCGAGCTGCTCGCCCTCTGCGCCCGTCTGGAGGCGGCCGCCGAGCGGGTGCGGGTCGAGCGCTGGGGCCCGCGCACCCTCGACGTCGACGTCCTGTGGGTCGACGGGGTGACCGTCGACGAGCCCGACCTCCAGGTGCCCCACCCGCGGATGCTCGAGCGTCGGTTCGTGCAGGTCCCGCTCCTCGAGCTGGCCCCCGACCTCGCCGAGCTCGACTGGGAGGTCGACCCCGACGACGAGGTCGACCGGGTGGACGACGCGCCATGACCGAGCGCGTCGTGCGGATCATCGGCCCGGGGCGTGCCGGCGGCGCGTTCGCCCTCGCGCTCGGTGCCGTCGGATGGGAGGTCGACCCGCCGATCCGACGGGGCGACGACGTCTCGACGGCTGCGATGGGGGTCGACCTGCTCGTCATCGCCACGCCCGACGCGGCCGTCGCCGAGGTCGCCGCGGCCGTGACCCCCGCACCGGGAACCGTGGTCGCCCACCTGGCCGGCTCCCTCGGTCTCGACGTGCTCGAACCCCACGCCCATCGGGCGTGCATCCACCCGCTCGTGTCGATCCCTCGGCCCGACATCGGGGCGGCGCGCCTCCGCGAGGGGGCGTGGTTCGGGGTGGCGAGCAACACGCCGGGTGCCGGGCGCCTCGTGGCCGACATCGTCCACTCGTTCAACGGCCGGGCCGTCGAGGTCGCCGACGAGCACCGGGCCACCTATCACGCGGCGGCGTGCATCGCGTCGAACCACCTCGTCGCCCTGTTGGCCCAGGCCGAGCGGGTGGCGGCCACGGCCGGGGTGCCGCTCGAGGCGTTCCTCGACCTGGTGCGCGGCACGGTCGACAACGTCGAGTCGATGGGCACCCGCGCCGCGCTCACCGGTCCGGTCGCCCGTGGCGACGAGGCCACCGTCGCCCGCCACCTCGCGGCCCTCGCGGCCGACGAGCGGCCGGGCTACGAGGCGATGGCCGCCGAAGCCCGCCGGCTCGCCGGTCGCGGTGGGGAGGCTCGCTGATGCGTGAGGTCTCCACCGTCGTCGAGCTGCGCGAGGCGCTCGGCGCGGCGCGTGCGGCCGGGCGGCGCGTGGGATTCGTGCCGACGATGGGCTACCTGCACGACGGGCACGTCTCGCTGATGACCCGCGCCGCCGCGGAGTGCGACGAGGTGCTGGTGAGCATCTTCGTCAATCCGCTCCAGTTCGGCGCGAACGAGGACCTCGACCGCTACCCGCGAGACCTCGATGGCGACCGGGCGCGCTGTGAGGCCGCGGGCGTCACGCTCCTCTTCACCCCGTCGGTCGACGAGATGTACCCGCGACCGGTCGCCACCACGGTCTCGGTCGCCGGGGTGTCGGAGCGGTTCGAGGGCGCGAGTCGCCCCACGCATTTCGCCGGGGTGGCCACCGTGGTCGCCAAGCTCTTCAACCTCTCCGGCCCGTGCCGGGCGTACTTCGGCGAGAAGGACTTCCAGCAGATCGCCGTGGTGCGGCGCATGGTCGCCGACCTGTCGGTGCCGGTCGAGGTCGTCGCGTGCCCGACCGTGCGCGAGTCCGACGGCCTGGCGATGTCGAGCCGCAACGCCTACCTCTCCGCCGACGAGCGGGCCGCGGCGCCGGTCCTCTTCCGTGCACTCACCGCCGGCGCGGCGCGGATCGCTTCGGGAGAGCGGCGGTCCGAGGCGATCGAGGCGGCGATGCGCGAGGTGGTCGCCGCCGAACCGCTCGCCGACGTCGACTACCTCGCAGTCGCCGATCCCGACACCCTCGACCCGGTGACCGACCTCCGCGGCGTCGCGGGTCGACCGGTGCGGCTCCTCGGCGCGATCCGTCTCGGCGCCACCCGGCTCATCGACAACCTGGGGGCGGAGGTCCCCGCGGACGCCTGATGTTCGACGACACCCCGCACGACCTCGACCTGCTCGTCCTCGGCAGCGGCGTCGCCGGGCTCTCCGCGGCCGTGCGGGCGGCGGGCGGGCACGGCATGCGGGTCGGCATCCTCACCAAGGGCGAGCTCAGTCAGTCCACCACCCGCTGGGCCCAGGGCGGGGTGGCCGCGGTGCTCGCGGGCGACCCCGACTCCACCGACCTCCATCTCTCCGACACCCTCGCCGCGGGTGCCGGGCTCTGCGACGTCGACGCCGTGCGGGTGCTGGTCGACGAGGGCCCCGCCCGGGTCAATGAGCTCATCGGCTTCGGCGCCGCCTTCGACCTCGACGAGCACGGCAGCTACCTGCTCGCCCGGGAGGGCGGGCACTCGTTGCCCCGGATCCTCCACGCCGGCGGTGCGGCGACGGGGATGGAGGTCGAGCGTGCGCTCGTCGAGGCGGTGCGCGCCACCGCGGCGGTCCTCCACGAGCACACCTTCGCCGTCGACCTCCTCGTCGAGCACGGGCGATGCCGGGGCGTGGTCGCCGTCGACGCGGCGGGCGGCCGACACGAGGTCCGCGCCGCGAACGTCCTCGTCGCCACCGGCGGCGCCGGCCAGCTCTTCGCCGTCACGACGAACCCGCCCGAAGCCACCGGCGACGGAGCCGCCATGGCCCTGCGAGCCGGCGCGGCGGTCGCCGACGTCGAGTTCGTCCAGTTCCATCCCACCGCCCTGCACCACCCGGCGATGCCGCGGCCCTTGCTCTCCGAGGCGCTCCGTGGTCACGGCGCGCTGATCCGTGACACCACGGGCGAGCGGTTCGTCGACGAGCTCCTGCCCCGCGACCAGGTGTCGCTCGCGATGATGCGCCGGATGCTCGAGCTCGACGTCGACCACTGCTTCCTCGACGCCCGCCACCTCGAGCACTTCGGCGAGCGGTTCCCCACGCTGGCCACCGCCCTCGACGCGGCCGGGCTCGATCCGGCCACCGACCTCCTGCCCATCGCGCCAGCCGCCCACTACCACTGCGGCGGCATCCTCACCGACCTCCACGGCGCCAGTACGTTGCCCGGCCTGTGGGCGGCGGGCGAGGCGGCCAACGCGGGGGTGCACGGTGCGAACCGGCTGGCGTCGAACTCGCTGCTCGACGGCATGGTCTTCGGGTTCCGCTCCGTGGAGGCGATCGAGGCCGGTCGGGTCGGCCCCACCGCCACCGGTGCGATGCGCGCCGTGGTCGCTGCCGATGGATACGGGTCCGAGGGCGAGGGGATCGCCGGCGACGGGACAGCCACCGACCGCCACGGGACCGCCGCCGAGGCGAGGAGCATCCATTGGCGCGGGCTGCCCGGTCGCTTCCTGCCGCGCCCCACCCTGCCGGCGCCGTCCCGGTCGGGCGTGCCCCGGCCCGCCGCCGAGGTCCGCGCGGCGGTGCAGTCGGCGCTCACCCGCTTCGCCGGGGTGGTCCGCAGCGCCGAGTCGCTCGCGCGTGCCCGCACCGAGCTGCTCGACCACGCGGGCATGCTCGTCGATCCGGCCGAGGGGAGTCCGGCCGACCTCGAGGTACGCAACCTCGTCGAGGTCGGCCTCGCGCTCCTCGCCGCGGCGGAGGCCCGGGTCGAGAGCCGGGGCTGTCACACCCGCTCCGACCACGCAACGGCCGACGACGAGCTGCTCGTGCGGTTCGTCATCGGGTCACCCGCCCATCTCGGCAGCTAGCGTTCGCGCCCGTGACCGAACCCCACGCGCCGACCGACCCACCACCACCACCGTCGACGCCACAGCCGGTCGAGCACCCGCCGGCGTGGCACCCCGATCCCACCGGCCGCCACGAGCTGCGCTGGTGGGACGGCAGCGAGTGGACGAGCCACGTGTCGAACCGCGGGGTCACCGCGGTCGACCCCGTCTCCACGCCCGGTGCCGTGCCGACGGGCCAGCAGAGCGCCGCGGCGATCCAGCACCAGGTCCAGCAGCAGGCGGGTGTGGCGCCGGCCGCCGCGCCCGGCACGGCGGCCTCGGGGAGCCTGCTCGACCAGCCGGTGCTCGTCGTCAACCAGCGCTGGAAGCTCATCGAGGTCAACAACGAGTACGCGATCTACGACCAGCACGGGACCCAGGTGGGTGGCGTCCGCCAGGTCGGCCAGTCGATGGCGAAGAAGGTCATGCGGGTCGTCTCGAGCCTCGACCAGTTCTTCACCCACACGCTCCAGGTCGTCGATACCTCGGGCCAGGTGCTCCTCGTCATCACCCGCCCGGCGAAGGTGATGAAGTCCCGTCTCCAGGTCACCGACGGTGCCGGCCACCCCGTCGGCGAGGTCGTCCAGCAGAACGTGTTCGGGAAGATCCGCTTCTCCCTCGAGGCCGGCGGGCGCCCGCTCGGCTCGATCAACGCCGAGAACTGGCGGGCCTGGAACTTCTCGATCCGCGACGACGCCGACCAGGAGGTCGCCCGGATCACCAAGACCTGGGAGGGGCTGGCGAAGACGATGTTCACCACCGCGGACAACTACGTCGTCCAGGTGCACCGGCCCCTCGCCGATCCGCTGCGCCAGCTCGTCGTGGCCTCCGCGCTCTGCGTCGACACCGCCCTGAAGCAGGACAGCCGCGGCTTCAACTGAGGGCCGCCGCGCACCGATCGATTCGGCACGACCTCGTCCCCTGCGGCAGGCTGTGTCGCCTGTGAACCCGTTGGTCGAGCCCCCTGCAGCCGCGGTCTCCGAGGCGGTCGCCCGTGCCCTCGCCGAGGACCTCGTGCCCCTCGGCGACATCACGTCGGCGCTGCTCGCCCCCACCGCCACGGCGCGGGGTGCCCTCGTGAGCCGGGCGCCGGGCCGCCTCGCCGGCACGGCGTGTGTCGTCGAGACCTGCCGCCAGGTCGACGAACGCCTGGTCGTCGACCTCCGCCTCCACGACGGCGCCTCCCTCGAGCCCGGCGCGGTCATCGGCACGATCGAGGGCCCGCTCGCGGCGATGCTCACCGCGGAGCGCACCGCCCTGAACTTCCTCGGCCATCTCTCGGGCGTCGCCACCCTCGCCGCCCGGTACCGGGAGGCCGCCGACGAGTCCACCCTCGTGTGGGACACCCGCAAGACCACCCCGGGCCTCCGGGCCCTCGAGAAGGCGGCGGTGCGCGCCGGTGGGTGCGTCAACCACCGGGGCAACCTCTCGGAGTGGGTGATGCTGAAGGACAACCACCTCACCGGCACCTCCATCGGCGAGGCCGTCGCCAGGGCCCGTGCCGCGTGGCCCGGCCGCACGGTCCAGGTCGAGTGCGACCGGCCCGACCAGGCCGCCGAGGCGGTGCGGGCGGGAGCCACCGCCGTGCTGCTCGACAACATGTCGCCCGAGCAGGCGGCCGACACCGTCCGTCTGGTGCGCGAGGCGAACCCCGACGTGCTCGTCGAGCTGAGCGGCGGGATCACCCTCGACACCATCGGTGCGTACAGCCGCGTGGGTGCCGACTGCGTCTCGGTCGGCGCCCTCACCAACTCCGCGCCGGTGCTCGACATCGGCCTCGACATCACGCCCGTCGGAGAAGGGATCGCCTGATGCTGCTCGTCATCGACGTCGGCAACACCAACACCGTCATCGGCCTCTACGACGGCTCCGACGCCGAGGAGGCCGCCTCCGCCGACGAGGGGCTGCTCGACCACTGGCGCATCGCCACCGAACGCAACCGCACCGCCGACGAGCTGTCGGTCGTGATGCGCGACTTCCTGCGCCCGCGGTTCGGCGACGGGCTCGACGACATCCAGGGGCTCGCGATCTCCTCGGGCGTGCCCCGCATCACCTCGGCGCTGCGGGACATGAGCGTCCGGTATTTCGGCGTCGACCCCGTCGTCATCGAACCGGGGGTCCGGTCGGGCATCGCGATCGCCACCGACAACCCCCGCGAGGTCGGCGCCGACCGCATCGCGAACGCCGTCGGCGCGTGGCACCTCTTCGGTGGTCCCACCGTCGTGGTCGACTTCGGCACGGCCACCACCTGCGACGTCATCTCTGCGAAGGGCGAGTACATCGGTGGCGCCATCGCTCCGGGGGTCGACATCAGCCTCGACGCCCTCTACACCCGGGCGGCCGCGCTCCGGGCCGTCGAGCTCGTCGAGCCGCGCAGCGTCATCGGCAAGACCACCGTCGAGTGCATCCAGGCGGGCGCGATCTTCGGCTTCGCCGGCCAGGTCGACGGCCTCGTCACCCGCATCGAGGAGGAGCTCGGCGACTGTCGCGTGATCGCCACGGGCGGATTGAGCTCGCTCATCGCGCCGTACTCGGCCACCATCGACCAGATCGAGCCGTGGATCACCCTCCACGGGCTCCGCCTCGTCCACGCGAAGAACACCGACCGATGACCGACCCCTTCGAGCACGACACCTCCGCAGCCGCGACCCACGGCCCGCGGGTTCCCTACCGGTTCGACCCCGACGCGCGCGCCGCCGAGCTCGTCGAGCAGTGGGGCCACCTCGAGCCCGGCACCGAGACCGACACCGTCGTCACCGTCGCGGGGCGTCTCATGCTGCGGCGCGTGCAGGGCAAGCTCGCGTTCGGCACGCTCCAGGACGGCAGCGGGCGCATCCAGCTGTTCGGGCTCGCCGCCTCCACCCCCGACTTCGCCGGCTTCTGCGATCTCTCCCTCGGCGACTGGATCGGCGTACGCGGCATCGTCATGACCACCAAGCGTGGCGAGCTGTCGGTGCGCGTCGACGAGTGGACCCTCCTCGCCGAGGCCCGCCGCTCGTTCCCCGACAAGTGGCACGGCATCACCGACCCCGACACCCGGTACCGCCAGCGCTACGTCGACCTGTGGGTGTCCGAAGAGGCCGAGGCGCTGCGCACGCGGAGTCGCATCGTGCACCTCGTGCGTCGCTTCCTCGAAGGGCGCGACTTCGTCGAGGTCGAGACCCCGATGTTCCACCCGATCCCCGGTGGCGCCACCGCCCGACCCTTCGTCACCCACCACAACGCGCTCGACCTCGACCTCTACCTGCGCATCGCCCCCGAGCTCTACCTCAAGCGGCTCATCGTCGGCGGCATGGAGCGGGTCTTCGAGGTCGGTCGGGTGTTCCGCAACGAGGGCCTCTCGACCCGGCACAACCCCGAGTTCACGATGATGGAGCTCTACCAGGCCTACGCCGACTACGGCGACATGATGGAGCTCACCGAACAGCTCGTCGCCCATCTCGCCGAAGAGGTGTGCGGCACGACCACCATCGTCTACGACGGGCGCGAGCTCGACCTCGCCCCGCCGTGGCGCCGGGCCACCCTCGACGAGCTCATCGCCGAGCACGCCGGGCTCGAGATCTCCGTCGACACCCCGCTCGACGAGCTGCGCGGCATCTGTGATCGCCACGACATCCCGTGGAAGGACGGCGACGGACCCGGCACGCTCCTCCTCGAGATCTACGAGAAGACCACCGAGGCGCACCTGTGGGGACCGCTGTTCGTCATGGACTACCCCCAGGAGGTGTCGCCCCTCGCCCGGGTGCACCGTGAGCGGCCCGGCTACACCGAGCGCTTCGAGGCCGTCGTCGCCGGCCGTGAGCTCGCGAACGCCTTCTCCGAGCTCGTCGACCCCGACGACCAGCGGGCCCGCTTCGAGGAGCAGGCCCGTCGTGCGGCGGCGGGCGACCCCGAGGCCATGCCGGTCATCGACGAGGACTACATCCGTGCGCTCGAGTACGGCCTGCCACCCACCGGCGGTCTCGGCATCGGCATCGACCGCCTCGTCATGCTGCTCACCGACACCACCACCATCCGCGACGTCATCCTCTTCCCGACATTGCGACCCGAACAGCAGTAACGTCTGAGGTCGTGACACAGGGGGCGGCGCCGCGGGCATCACGACCCACGACCGTGATCGCCGCCGTCGCGTGCGTGCTCGGCGTGCTCGCGACCGGGTGTGTCGGCGTCATCGACCGGGAGGACTTCGACCGGGTCGTCGAGGAGCGCGGAGGAGGGGTCAGCAACGACCTCGTCGCCGACGCCGTCGACCTGGTGGCCGAACGGGTGGGTGTCGACGACCTCGAGCTGACGAACCTGGTGATCAACCCGGGCTCCCGGCTCGTGGTGCTCGACGTGCGCGACCCCGAGGTGCGCGAGAACCTCGACCGGTACACGGTCACCGCGCGAGACGGCATCACCGACGTGCGCCCCGTGCGGGTCAGCGCGGGCGACGACCTCGACGCCGACACCTTCCGGACGAGCGACGTGTCCGTGCTCGACGACCTCGAGGGGTTGAGCGATACCGCGCTCGCCGAGCTCGGGCTCGAGGACGGTCACGTCGAGACGGTGCAGGCGCGCGTGATCCTCGGCGCGCCGAAGGTGATCGTCAACGTCGAGTCGCCCCGCAGCGGTGGGCGGGTCACCTTCGACGGGGCCGGCACGGTCGAGGAGGCGACACGCACATGAGCGGACGCGGAC
>CAZAVX010000051.1:16567-18956 GCA_964488835.1 uncultured Iamiaceae bacterium
GTCGAGGAGGCGACACGCACATGAGCGGACGCGGACGTATCGGCGCACTCCTGCTGTTCGTCGTCATCGTCGTCTTCGTCGGCGTGATGAGCACCATCGTCACGTCGATGGCGATCTGGCCGGGCGAGGCGAAGCTCACCGCCCCGCTCCTCTGCAGCGACGAGCGGCCCGATCCCTACATCGTCCGCGACACCTACAACGTGCGCCCCGGCGAGACGTCGATGACCTTCACGATGTACTGCGTCGGACCGCGCGGCGACTACGACGAGATCGGGGTGTTCAAGCCCTTCCTCGTCCTCGCCGCCGCGCACACCGCCATCGTCGCCGTGCTCGGCATCTTCGTCCTGCTGCGCGTGGGCTCCCGGGTCGCGCGGAGGCGCGACGACCGGCTCCCGCCGAGTCAGGAGCCGAGCAACCCGTCGATCATCACATAGAGGCACACCGCGGTGATCGCCGTGAGGTAGAGCCGCCGGAAGCGGGCCTCCGGCATGCGGTCGAGGAGGCTGCTGCCGAGGTGGGTGCCGGCCACGACACCCGCGATGCCGACCGCGATGGGGGCGAGGTGCTCAGTGGGCGCGAAGCCGGCGATCCCGAACAGGGCGATCTTCGCGAGGTGTCCGAGGGTCTGGCTCGCCGCGAACGTGCCGACGAACGCGAGGCGCGTGTCGGTGCCGGCACGGAACAGCGGGGCCTGGAGCGGACCGGTGGCGCCGAGGGCCACGTTCAGGCCGCCGATGGCCGCTCCGGCCGCGACCCACACCGGCGTGGTGGGGCGGGGGAGGGGCCGACCCGCGCGCTCGGGCAGCCACGTGGCCGCGAGGACCGTGACGCCGATGGCGACGCGGAGCAGCCGTTCGGGGGCGGAGGTGACCACGGGGAGCACGAGGGCGCCGGCGGGGAGGAGCAGGAGGGAGAACCGGGCGACGATCGTCCAATCGACGTCGGCGCGGCGGACGAGGGTGCGGGTGCCGTTCGACACGACCTGGACGGCGGCGTGGAGCGGGATGGCCACCACCGGCTCGACGACGAGCAGGAGCAGGGCGAGCAGGACGATGCCGCCACCGAACCCGAGCACGGCGGTGAGTGCCGAGGTGAGCAGCGCCGCCAGCCCGACGAGGAGGGTGAGACCGACGTCCACCCCACTTGTCTACCACTTGTCTACGACAAGTACGCGCGAGATTCGTCGGCGACGCCGGGCCGCCCGGTCAGGTGCGGTGGCGGACGGCGATGGCCTCGACCGACTCGAGGAGGTGATGGGCGGCGCCGACGAGCGCGGCGGCGGCGTCGGAGCCGTCGAAGGGAGCGAGCGCGCCGGTGGCCCGGGCGACCTGTTCGCGTGCGGACTCGAGGGCCGACTCGATCCCACCGCTGCGGCGGACGAGGGTGAGGATGCGCTGGACCGTGTCGTCGTCGAGGGGGGTGAGGTCGATGTCGGGGTCGACGACGGGATCGTGACCCGACGCCGCGGCGAAGGCGATGGCCTCGGCGGTACCGGACACGGGCAGCGGCCGGGTGAGCAGCTCGCGGAGCTCGTCGCCGCGCTCGAGGCTGAGCGCCCGCAGGACCGGCAGGGTGTAGACCCCCTCGACGAGGTCGTTGCCCGCCGGCTTCCCGAGGATCTCCTCGGTGGCGACGATGTCGAGCACGTCGTCGACGATCTGGAAGGCCATGCCATAGGCCTCGCCGAACTCGGTGACCGCGTCGATCTCGGTGCGGTCGAGCTCGGCGACGATGCCCCCGATGCGGCACGCGGCGGCGAACAGCGACGCCGTCTTCCCCGAGATCGAGGCGAGGTAGGCCGCCTCGGACCGCCCTGGGTCGAACATGGACTGTAGCTCGCGCACCTGGCCCTCGCAGAGCTTCGCGATGGTGGAGGCGAGCAGGCCCGCGACCTCGGTGCCGAGCGACGCCGCGATCTCCGAGGCCTTCGCGAGGAGGAAGTCGCCAGCGAGGATGGCCCGGAGGTTGCCCCAACGGGCGTTGACGCTCTGCACGGTGCGCCGCAGCGTGGCCTCGTCCATCACGTCGTCGTGGTAGAGCGAGCCGATGTGGACGAGCTCGACCGACACGCCACCGAGCACCGCGTGCTCGGAGGCCGGGGCGAGCCGCTGGGTGGTGACCGCCGCGCTCGCGACCGAGAAGAGGGGGCGGACCCGCTTGCCGCCGGCCACGATCAGGTGACTCGCCACCTCGGTGAGGAACTCGTCGTCGGTGACGACCGACTCGCGCAGGGTCGCCTCGACCCTCTGGAGGTCGGCGCCGAGGACCGGGTGGTGGTGCAGTGGGGCGGCTGGCACGCCCCGAGGGTAGGGGAAATCGAGGGGCCGGCCCCACTTGGGGCCCTCCGGGATCGATCGCCGCTGCCACTCACATTCCGGTCGGCTCCGCC
>CAZAVX010000052.1:0-18782 GCA_964488835.1 uncultured Iamiaceae bacterium
GAAGCGTGCGAACTGGTGGCGCGATCGCGGCGTGGGGCCGCGTTCGCGCCAGGAGTTGGGGAAGGGGAGGGGGACAAGAGTTGGGGAAGGGAGGGGACCGGGGTGGGGGCGAGGGGGAGGGGGACCGGGGTCGGGGCGCGGAACGGGCCCGGCCGGAGCCGGGCCCGTTCACGGAACGCTCAGGTCAGACGTCGATCAGCTGACGGCGACCTGGTCGACGACCTGCTGCTCGCCGCTCTCGTCGTAGAGGAGCAGGTCGTAGGAGGCGCTCGACGGGTCGGACTCGTCGAGGTCGATCGGGCCGGACGCACCCTGGTAGTCGATCTCCTCACCGGCGTCGAGGAGCTCCTTGCACTCGGCGAAGGTGCTGCACTCGGTGCCGTCGGGGCCCGAGACGTCGCCCATGTTGTCGCGGATCGCCGACGGGTCGGCGGTGCCGGCCGCGTGGGCGGCGAGGGCGATCAGGATGGCGCAGTCGTAGGCCTGCGAGGAGTAGATGGCGTCGACGCCGGGGGCGAACTCGGCGAACGCGGCCGGGAAGAACTCGGCGCCGGATTCCGGAGCGGCCGAGGGCTGGGTGCCCTTGATGCCGGCGGCGACGGCCGGGTTCGTCTCGTCGATCAGCTCACCGAGGTTGCCGCTGGCGAGGCCGTCGGCGATGTAGAGGTCGACGGTGTCGGGACCGATGCCGGCCTCGATCATCGCCTGGATGATCTGCACACCCTCCTCGAAGGAGATGAGGGCGACGGCGTCGGGGTTCGCGGCGGCGATGGCCTGGACCTCGGCGTCGTAGTTGGTGGCCTGCGGGTCGTACGACTCGTTGTAGACCACGGTGGCGCCGGCGTCCTCGAGGGCGGCGGTGATCGACTCACCGAAGCCCACGCCGTACTCGTCGGCACGGACGATGACCGCCACGTTGGCGTGGCCGTCCGAGAGGATGTACTCGGCGAGGGCCGGGCCCTGGAGGTCGTCGGACGGCGCGGTACGGAAGTAGTAGCCGCCCTGGCCGGCGTTGCGGAGGTCGGCTGCCGTGTTCGACGGCGAGCACATCACGACGCCGGAACCGGTGACCTTGTCGACGACCTGGCGGGTGATGCCCGATCCGGCCGCACCGACGATGGCGTTCACGCCGACGCTGCCGAGGAGGCGGTCGACGGTGGAGTTGGCCACGTCGGGGTCGGTGCCGTCGTCGCCGGTCTCGAGGATGACGTCGTTGCCGAGCACGCCGCCGGCCTCGTTGATGTCACGGACGGCCATCTTCACGGCCTCGACCATGGGTGGGCCGAGGAACGCGAGCTGACCGGTCTCGGGCAGGAGGGTGCCGAGGGTGAGCACCTCGGTGTCGAAGTCGACGTCGATCGGATCGTCGCTGGTGTCGTCACCCTCGTCGTCGCCCTCGTCTCCCGGGTCCTCGGCGCCTGCCTCGGTCGTCGTGGTGGTGCCGTCGGCACCGTCGTCGCCGTCGTCGTCACCGCAGGCGGCGGCGACGAGCGAGAAGGTCATCAGGATGGCGAGCAGTCGCCACCACCGACTCGATGTGCGCATGTTGTTGGTTCTCTTTCGTTCACCAATGGGGACGCCACGGGACACGTGGCCGTTGGGAAGCGTAATCGGCGTCACACCTGCGCTCAATGATGAGCCGTACGGCGTATAGCCAGGTGGGACGCCCCGGCCGCGTCGGCACGGACAGGCCAGGGCGAATGACCAACGGCCCTAGGCGACGACGGCCGGTGGACGTACGGTCGTACCCACCCTCGATGTCCCCTCGATGTCCGACACGGAGGATCACGCTCCATGGCCATGCAGGTGAAGCCCGTCCCGACCCTCGACGAGCGGATCAACGACATCCGCATGCGCACCGCCGAGATCGTCAACACGGAGATCCTTCCCAACGAAGACGTGCTGTGGGCCGCCCGCCGCGGCGGGGAAGTCACCGATGCCGATCGTCGCGCCGCCCTCGACGCTCGTGAACACGTGAAGGCAAAGGTGTGGGAGGCCGGGCTGTGGGCGCCTCACCTGCCGAAGGAGTACGGCGGGATGGGTCTCGACTTCCTCGCTCACGCCTACATGAACGAGGTGCTCGCCTACTCGCCCGGCGCGGCGTCGCTCTTCGGCGTCGTGGCCCCCAACTCCGGCAACCAGAGCATCCTCGTGAAGTACGGGACCGAGGAGCAGAAGCAGAAGTGGCTGATGCCTCTCGTCGAGGGCGAGATGGAGTCGGGCTTCTCGATGACCGAGCCCCACAACCCGGGGTCCGACCCCCGGTCGCTCGACACCACGGCACGCCTCGAGGGCGACGAGTGGGTCATCAACGGCCACAAATGGTTCACGAGCAACGGCATCGGCGCCGACTTCTTCATCGTCATGTGCCGTGTCGAGGACCCCACCGGCGAGGAGGGCCGCAGCGGGGACATGGTGCAGATCATCGTGCCGACCGCCACCAAGGGCGTGAACATCGTGCGAGGCATCGGCATCTGGGGCCGCCCCTACTCCGACCACTGCGAGGTCAAGTACGAGGACGTGCGAGTGCCGGTGTCCAACGCGCTCGGGAAGGTGGGCGAGGGTCACCAGGCCGCCCAGGATCGGCTCGGCGCGGGTCGGGTCTTCCACTGCATGAACTCGATCGGCGCGATGTGGCGGGCCTTCGACCTGATGGTCGAGCGAGCGACCACCCGCGAGGTGCACGGCGGGCTCCTGAAGGACAAGCAGTTCGTCCAGGGCTTCATCGCCGAGAGCTACATGGACATCCAGGCGGCCCGGCTCATGACGATCGACTGCGCGGAGAAGGTCGACCGTGGCCTCCAGGGCGCCCGCACCGACATCTCCTCGATCAAGGTGTTCGTGCCCGCCGCCTACCAGCGGGTCGTCGACCGGGCGATCCAGGTGTGGGGCGCGGCCGGTGTCACCAACGACCTGCCCCTCGCCGGGATGTACCTCGGTGCCCGCACCCTGCGCCTCGCCGACGGTCCCGACGAGGTGCACAAGATCCTCATCGCGAAGAACGTCCTGAAGGCCTTCGAGCGCGACGGCGGTTGGGATTTCGGCAACTGAGCGACCCCTTCGACCGCGGTCGGAGTCCGAGCCGCTAGGTTCGCGTCCGCTCGGGCGGGTCGACCGACACGGAGGGAGCCGCGTGTGCTGGAGATGAGGGGCGTCTCGGTGCGCCTCGGCGAGCGCCAGGTGCTCGACGACGTGTCGCTCGCGATCCCACCCGGCCGCATCGTGGGGCTCCTCGGCCCCAACGGCGCGGGCAAGACCACCTCGATGCGGGTGATGCTCGGGGTCATCGACCCGGACCGGGGCGAGGTCGTCTGGAACGGTACGCCGCTCGGACGCTCCTCACGGGAGCGTTGGGGGTACATGCCCCAGGAGCGGGGCCTCTACATCAAGATGCGGGTGGGCGACCACCTCGTCTACATGGGCCGCCTGAAGGGGCTCTCCAAGTCGGAGGCCACCGCGCGCGCCGGTGAGCTGCTCGCCGCCCTCTCCTTGTCCGACCGGGTCGGCGACAAGATCGAGACGCTCTCGGGTGGCATGCAACAGCGGGTGCAGCTCGCCGCGGCGATGATCCACGACCCCGACGTGCTCGTGCTCGACGAGCCCTTCGCCGGCCTCGACCCGAGCGCGGTCGACGAACTGAGCGACGTGGTGCACGAGCAGGTGTCCGGCGGTCGCACGGTGGTCTTCTCCAGCCACCAGCTCGACCTCGTCGAGGACATGTGCGAGTCGATCATCCTCATCCACGAGGGCCGGGTCGTGCTCGACGGCGAGCTCCAGGCACTGAAGTCGGCCTCGGGTGACCGGATCCTCCGGGTGTCACTCGACGGCGTGTCCGATCCCGGATGGGCGACGCGCATCCGGGGGGCGGCGCTGGTGTCCCAGGACGCGAGCGAGACGCTCCTGCGGCTCGATCCCGAGGTCGAGCCGCTCGCGGTGCTCGACCAGGTGCGGGAGATCGGTCGGGTGCACGACTTCGGACTCGAGCTCCCCCGGCTCAGCCAGCTGTTCCGAGAGGCGGTGGCATCGTGAACCACCTCGGTCTCATCGCCGGCCGCGAGCTGATGGAGAGCTTCCGCGCGAAGTCCTACTGGATCACCATCGGCATCTTCGTCCTGATCGTCAGTGCCAGCATCGTCGTCCCGCGCTTCTTCGACAGCGACACCACCTACCACGTGGGCCTCGCGGGAGAGATCCCCGCCGGCCTCGTGGCGGACTTCGAGGCGATCGTCGGATCGTTCGACGCATCGCTCGAGGTCACCGAGCTCGCCGACTTGGACGACGCCCGCCGGGCCGTCACCGACGAAGAGGTCGACGTGGCGATCGTGTTCGATCCGGGCGGCAACTCCCTCGTGCGTCGCGACGGCAGCTCCGAGACCCTCGTCGGCATCGCCAACCAGGTCGTCGCCGCCTCCACGGCCAGGGCGGTGCTCGCCGATGCCGGGCTCGACGACGACACCGTCGCCCGAGCGCTGGCCCCGGCTCCGCCGACCGAGGTCCGCGTCGACGCCGAGGAGAGCGGGCGACTGGGTGTGGCCTGGGTGACCGGCCTCGTGCTCTACCTCGCCATCTTCATGGGCGGGATGGGGGTCGCCCAGGGTGTCGCCATCGAGAAGTCCACCCGCATCGCCGAGGTGCTCGTCACCACGGTGCGCCCCTCCATCCTGCTCGCCGGCAAGGTGCTCGGCCTCGGTGTCTCGACGCTCATCATCGTGGTGTCCGGCGCGGTCCCCTTCGCCGCGGCGATCGCCGCCGGATGGGTCGACGTGCCGAGCGCGGCCGCGATCGACGTCATCGCCGCGGTCGGCTGGTTCGTCCTCGGGTTCACGCTCTACGCGGTCGTGTTCGGCGCGCTCGGCGCGCTCGTCGACCGCCAGGAGGACCTCGGCGGGGCGATCGCTCCGGTGAGCACGGTGCTCGTGCTCTCCTATCTCGCCACCGTGCAGGCGGGCGACGATCCGGGCAGCCTGCTCGCGCGGGTGCTCTCGATCTTCCCCTTCAGCTCGCCGATGGTGATGCCCGTCCGCATCGGAGCGGGTTCGGCGACCGTGGCCGAGGTCCTGCTCGCGGTGGGCATCGGGATCGTCAGCATCCTCGTCCTCGCGAGGATCGGGGGCGTGATCTACCGCCGCGCCCTCTTACGCGGCGGGCAGCGACTCCGGGTCGCGCAAGTTCTCCGTGGGTAGCGGGTACTGCACTCCTATGCTGGGACAGATGTCACTCCGAACGGTCGTTCGGCCCCGCGTCGTGGTCGCGCTCTTCGCCGCCGCGGCGCTGTCGCTCTGCACGATGGTGGTGCCCTCGGCGAACGCCGATCTCGGCGTCACGCCCAACTTCGTGCCGGTCTCGCCGCGCACCAACTCCGGGTTCCTTCCCGGCGGCCACGTCGGCTCCTGGCGGGCGAGGGTGCCGGGCATCACCGAGGTCCGCATCACCTCCACCGCCGACGGGCACCAGCAGCCGGCGCTCTGGCTCCCGCCGAACCAGCCCGGGCCCCGGCCGTTGCTCGTCGCGCTCCACTCCTGGAGCGTGGGCTACGACCAGGTGGCGAGCATCCCGTACGGTACCTGGGCCCAGGCCAACGGCTGGGCGATGATCCACCCCGACTTCCGCGGCGTGTCGAACAACGCGGCGGCCACCGGCTCCGACCTCGCCATCCAGGACATCGTCGACGCCATCGACTGGGCGAGTTCCAACGCGGACATCGATCCCCACAACATCTACGTGATCGGGTTCTCGGGTGGCGGGATGATGTCGCTCAACATGGCCGGACGTCACCCGGAGCGCATCGCGGGGGCGGTGTCATGGGTGCCGATCTACGACCTCGTCGAGTGGTACCGCCACAGCTACAACCAGCGCTACATCAACCAGATCGGCGCGTCGTGCGGTGGGAACCCCTTCGCGAGCGAGGCCGCCCGTCAGGAGTGTCTGCGTCGCAGCCCCCGGGCGGTGCTCGACAATGCCCGCCGCGCCGGGGTGCCGGTCTACATCGGCCACGGTCTCCAGGACCGCCTCGTCCCGCCCAACCACGCGGTCTGGGCGTTCAACCACCTCGTCGGCCCCGGCGGCGCGCTCACCGAGGCCGAGACCACCTCGATCGCCCGCAACGTGCTGCCCGGTCACCTCGCCGGGCGACTCGACGCCGAGACGTTCTTCCGACCCGGCGACCCGACCCCGCTCTACTCACGCCAGTCGGGCAACGTCACGCTCGTGTTGTTCCAGGGCGGCCACAACGCGGTGTTCAACCCGGGTCTCGAGTGGATGGTGCACCGGGTGGCGGCGAGCCAGCCGTCGCCCCAGGTCCGGGGTGCGGTCGCGCGGCTCTACGGCACGGCGTTCGCCCGCGAGCCCGACACCAACGGACTCGCCTACTGGGAGCGTCTCTACCTGCACGGTCGGAGCCTCCCCTGGATGGCCACCCACTTCGCCACCTCGCCCGAGTTCGTCGCCACCTACGGGTCGCTGAACGACGGCGAGTTCGTCCGGCGCCTCTACCTCAACGTGTTCGACCGGGAGCCCGACGCCGGCGGTCTCCAGTACTGGACGAACATGCTGCGCCAGGGTCGCTCGCGCGGCTGGGTACTCCTCGGCTTCTCGCAGTCGGGGGAGATGCGCACCAAGACCGGCACGCGATGAGCGGTCCCGACCATCTCAGCCGTCGGCGGCTGCTCGGGTTGGCCGGTGCGGCCGCGGCCGGGATCGCCACCGGTGGGTTCGTCACCTGGCGCCTGGCGCAGACCCCGACCGCGATGAGCCAGGAGGTCGGCGGCGGGTCGCTCGGGCCCGGTGCCACGACCTCGACCGCTCCGGCCGGCACCAACTCGGTTCCCGACCGCATGTCCACCACCACCACGACCGAGCCCCCACGCCCGCGCACCGTGCCCTATTCGCCCGTGGCCGGTGAGGTGTTCGTCGAGGCGAAGCTCGGCGGCGTGCGCGTCGTCGAGACGCTGATGACCTACGACCCCGACGACACCCTCCGCGACGTCGTCGAGCGGGCGACCGACCGTGCCGTCGGTCCTCTCGACGTCGATGCGCTGACGGGTGCGATCCGGCCCTTGTTCCTTCCCGGGGTCTCGTCCACCGCCGAGGTCGTGTACCCCCAGCTCGGGGGCCTCGATCCACACCGCGACCCCGAGAAGGCGTCGATCATGGTGGTGGCCCTCCAACGGCTCGACGACGGATCGACCGTGAGCGAGGTGTCCCGCTGCCTCGACGTCCGCGTGCGAAAGGTCGACGGCGCGTGGGGCTTCGACGCCCTCGCCGACACCTCCGGCGTTCCGGTCGGCCGCCCGCCGGCGCTCGGCGAGGAGGCCGAGCGGGTGCTCGCCCACCCCCGCATCGGGATGCCCGACAGCGTTCGCTGGGACATCTACGACGGGATCGTCGACCCTCGCATCCTCACCGCCCTCGCCGACCTCGCCGACCGCACGTCGATCGAGATCACCACCTGCCGTCGCGGCCATCCCCCCAACGTCTTCCACACGCCGAACCCCAGCGCCCACGGCGTGGGGCGAGCGGTCGACATCTGGGCGGTCGACGACCTGCCGGTGGTCCAGCAGCGCCACGACACCGCCTCCACCGCCCACCACGTGGCCGCCGACCTGTTCGAGGCGGGGCAGATCCACCGGCTGGGCTCGCCGTGGTCGTTCGGAGGTGGTGGCCGCTCGTGGACCGATCCGGTCCACCAGGACCACCTGCACCTCGGGGTGAGCGCGTAGGCGACCTCAGGGGAGCGTGGCCGGTGTCCCCGCGGGCACCGTCGCGGGCGGCGGGAGCGCATCGTCGACGGGCGCCGTGGCGTCGGCGATCACCACCCCCGAGGCCACCGCGACCACGGCGGCCAGCGCGAGGGCGAGCACTCGTCCACGGGTGGCCGACGCCGCGGTCCGGCCCTCGCCCTCGGCCACCGCGAGCAGGCCCGTGCGGTCGGCCCAGATCAGCAACGGGGGCAGGACGACGAGCGCGCTCACCAGCGCGACGCTCACGTTGACCGCGACGATCGCACCGAAGTCGGCGAGCAGCGGCAGCGCGGAGAGGACGAGCACGGCGAAGCCGCCTGCGGTGGTGAGGGCGGACACGAAGAACGCCCGTCCGGTGCGCCGCGACGCGACCTCGGTGGCTTCCATGGGCGGCAGGCCGCGCTCGCGCTCCTCGAGGTAGCGACCGAGGATCAGGATCGTGAACTCGCCGGCCGTCGCGGCGACGAGCGGGCCGCTCACGGTGGTGATCGGGCTGATGGTGATCCCCAGCGCGGCGACGAGCACGGCGGACGACCCGACCGCGATGAGGATGGGGACGAGCGCGAGGAGGGCCCGGGCGATCCGCTGGAGGCGGACGAGCAGCCAGACACCGACCACCGCGATCGCGAGGTAGGTGAGCTGGGCCCGGTTCGCCGTGATGTTCTCGAGCAGACCGACGCCGACCACCGCGAGCCCCGCGGGTGTGGCCCGGGCATCGGCCGGGAGCAGCGCACGGCCTTCTGGGGGAGCGACGAGCGCGAGCTCGAGCCGGTCGATGAGGCCAGACCGCTCTTCGAGCGAGGAGGGCCCCACCCGCAGGTTGATCTGGGCGGCGTTGCCGTCGTCGGCGATCAGCAGGTCCTGGATGTCGGGTGGTGCCTGCTCGTAGGCCTTCAGCACGTCGAGCCCGCTCGGCGGGAGCGGGGTGGCCCCGGGGACCGCGAGGAGGAACGACACCGTGGTGACGAGGCTCGACGCCGCGGCGAGCTCGGGCTCCTCGTCGAGCGAGCCGAGGGTGAAGTCGTGGACGAAGGCGGCGAGCTCGTCGGTGAAGACGCCGTTGGTGCCCTCGTGGTCGACGTCGATGTAGATCCCGAGCGTGGTGGCGAACCCGGTCTCGGTCTCGAGCCGCCGGGCGTTGCGGATCGTGTCGGTGTCGGGGTTCGCCCAGTTGATCGGGTCGCTCTCGACGTGGACTCGACCCTCCATCGCGACGCCGAGCACCGGGATGCCGAGCGCGAGCACGAGGAACGGGCCGACCACCCAGCTCGGTGCGGACCCGAACCACGAGACGACGGCCTCGATGCGTGGGCTGAGGACGGCCTCGCGGGTCGGCGAGCGACGCTCGCGCAGACCGAGGAGGGCGGTGGTGACGACGTAGCCCGAGACGAGCAGGGCGACGATCCCGATGGCGAGCAGCACGCCGAAGTCGCGGACCATCGGGACCCGTGAGACGAGCATCGTGAGGAACGACGCGCCCGCGGCGATGGTGGCGATCACCAGCCACGGAACGAGCCGTTGGGTCATCTCGGCGAAGGGACCCTCGTCGTGGTCGTGCCCGATCTCCTCCTCGATGCGGTTGTGGACCTGGATCGCGAAGTCGATGCCGATGCCGATGAGGATCGGGAGCCCGGAGATGGTGACGAGCGAGAGGTCGAGGCCCACGTAGCCGAGGAGCCCGAAGGCCCAGACGACACCGATGACGACCATCAGCAGCGGCGCGAGCCGCCACCGGACGCGGAACGCGAGGAGGAGGATCACCGCCATGACGACGAGGGCGAGGAGCCCGAGCGAGAGCATCCCGCCCTGGAGGTAGTCGTTGATGTCGGTGAGATAGGTCGGGGTGCCGGTGACCATCACGCTCGCGTTCTCGAAGGTCACCCCGTCGAGGGCGTCGAAGACCGCGTCGTTGCCGCCTGCGAGCTCGTCGAGGCTCGCGTTGCCGGGCAGCACCGCGGCGAGGAGCGCATGGGTGCTGTCGGGGAGGAACCCTTCGAGCGACCGCCGGATCTGCAGATCGGACGGGTCGGCCTCGACGAGCTCGCCGTCGTCGGTGACCGAGAACCCGGTGTTGTCGAAGAGGAGGAACCGGACCCACGCGGGGTTCTCGACCGACTGCTCGCCCGCCGCCGCGAGGCGCGCCGCCGTGATCCCGAGGTCGGCTTGGCGCGCGGCGACTCCGTCGGGGTCGGGCTCCCGCTCGATCGCGGCGAGGAGGACCTCGGTGGCGACACCGGAGGTGACGAGGTTCTCGGTGAAGGTCAGGGTCGTCGCGGGGCTCACCACCGACGCGATGTGGTCGCTCGCGCGGAGCTGCTCCTCGACCTGCGCGAACGCCGCGAGGTTCGCCGGTGTGAAGAGGTCCTCGACGGTGCGGCCCTCGTCCATCGTGAAGAGCACGATCATCGTCTCGCCACCGAACAGGTCCTGGTAGGCCTCGTTCTCGATCGCAGCTCGCGAGTCCGGGTTCAGGTAGCTGTCCTGCCCGGTGGCGAACTCGAGACGCGTGAGACCGGCCCCGAGGACGGCGGTCACGACGAGCACCGCCGCGAGCACGACCCAGGTCGAGCGGCTCAACCACTCACCGGTGCGTCGCCAGATCCTGACCACGGTCACCTCCTCGGTGCCACGCGGAACGTTGGGGCCGAGTGTAGGGCCGGCTCAGCTCGACGGGTCGTCCGGGGGGCGGGGCCGACGGCGACGCTCGGGCACGGTCGGTCCGATCGTCTGCGGGTCGCGCGGGATCGCGGGCTCGATCCCGGCCCGACGGGCGATGGCGATCGCCTCGAGCGCGGAGTGTGCGTCCAGCTTCTCGAGCACGCGTCCGACGTGTGTGCGCACCGTGTTCACCGAGAGGAAGAGCTCGCGAGCGATCACCGCCCGTGTCGCTCCCGACATCAACCAGCGCAGGACCTCGAGCTCCCGCGGCGAGAGGCGCCGCACGCGCAGTTGCCACTCGTCGGCGGGAAGGTCGACCGTGCGGAGGACGTCGAGCAGCCAGGGCACGAGGTCGGGAGGGACGATGACCGCGCCACCCGCCACCGCGCGGACCGACTGGGCGAGGACACCGAGCGGGGCGGTGCGGTCGATCACCGCCGTGGCGCCCTCGTGGAGACAGCCGAGCACCGTCGCGGTATCGGCCGTGTCGGCGAGGAGCCCGACGCGGACACCCGCGACGGCCCCGCACACACGACGGACGAAGCCGGGCAGGTCGCCCGGGAGGTCGAGGCCGACGAGCACGACGTCGGGACGATCCCGCAGTGCGGCGACGGTCGCGTCCGCGAGCGTGGTTTCGCCGGAGGCCACCAGGGTCGGTTCCTCCGCGAACCAGTCGACGATCGCGTCGACGATCAACCGGTCCCGGGCAGCCACGAGTACTCGGGTCACCAGTCGGATGATCCTCCACTTGCGCCGGAATTGCACGGGTAGATCGTCACAGGACCGGCCGCCGGACGACCCGCCCACGACACGAGTGTCCGAAACTCCCCTTTCCGAACCCCGTGGGGAGGCGTACCGTCTGCGGGAAGGGGACCGCGCGAGCTCCCCTTTCCGTGAGGTTGGTGGTCGATGAACCTCGTCGTCCTGGCAGGCACACACATGGTCGCCGATGCGCTGAGCTGTGTGCTGCGACGCGCCGGGCATGCGGTGACGGCGACGATCGGTCCCCGCGACCTGGCCCGCGGACTGGTGGATCGCACCGGTGCCGAGGTGTGCGTCGTCGAGATCGACGGCGCGTCCGAGTCGGCGCGCCGGGTGCTGGAGTCCCTTCGACGCCACGCGCCCGACCTGCGAATCGTCGTCGTGGTCGAACGTCTCGGCCCCGAGCTCACGGCGTGGGCCGCTGCGCACCATCTCGACGAACTGTTGCTGCGCTCGGCGGGGCGCGACGACCTGTTGGCCGCGGTCGACCCGCACTCCGCTCGCCGCGGCGGGACCCGCGCCGCCCGGGCGAACCGGACCTCGGTGTTGTCCCCGACCGAGGAGCGCGTCCTGTCGGGCCTGTGCAGCGGGGCCGACACCCACACGATCGCCACGGTCCTCGGGGTGTCGGACTCCACGGTCCGGTCCCACATCCGGTCGATCTGCGACAAGCTCGACGTCCGCTCGCGTGTCGCGGCGGTCGTCGTCGCCGCGTCACTCGGCCTGGGCCTCGGTGGACCGTTCGAGCTGGCCTCGATCGAGCACGGGGCGCACACGCCCGAGCCGACCGAGGCGGACGCGGGTGTGGGCGACAAGCCCTCCCGATCCCGTCGTTCCTGAGCCTCCACGGTCGCTGCGTCTCTCGCGGGCGACGTACGCGCGCTCACCCCTCCTGACGACGTAGCCCGTGTGACCGGCGTGACGACGTAGGCCGCGTCGCCGGAATGACGACGTAGGACGAACCGTCCTCGTGAGGGTTGTCCGTCGCGGTGCCGGCGGCGTTCGATGACCGGCGAAACGTATCGACCCGACGCGAGGACGACGACGTGCTGCGAGCTCGGAACACCTCTGGACCCCCACGCGACCAGGCGCTGCACGACGAACTGGTGGCGCTCCGCGAGGAGAACGCACGGTTGCGGGAGGAGCGGTTCCGACCGCTCGCCCCCACGTCGGTTCCCGCTCGTCTGAGGGAGGTGATGACCGCGGTCGACCACGATGCCGGCGACGCCCTCGTTGCCGCGTGGCTCGAGGTCGAGGTCCTCCGCGAGGGGTTGCTGCGGGCCATGACCGATCTCCGGTCGATGGTGGGGATCGTCGAGGTCCAGCTGCGGGACCTGGTCCCGGTCGCCGAGATCGACCGGCGCACCAACTCCGACCGTCGTCGGGGCAGCGTCGAGGCCGGGGCGGTGTCGGCGTGAGGCCGCGCCGCAGCGGGAACGGGCTCGTCGCCACCGTCATCGTCGTCGGGCTCACGCTCGGTCTGCTCGCTCCGGCGATCCCGGCGGCCGGCGCCGGACAGCGGCTCGACCTGGTCGTGCTCGTGCTCGACGACGGCGGGCCTCAGGTCGACGCGATCATCTCCGAGCTCGAGCTCCGCGGGGTGCCGCGCACCATCGTCGACCTCGCCGATCCCGGTCGCCCAGTCATCGACGCGGCGTTCCTCGCGGGAGAGACCGACGGCGTCCCGCACGGCCACTTCCAGGCGGTGGTGCTCGCGTCGAACGAGCTGGTGGTGGAGGGACGCATCTCCCAGGCCGAGCTCGACGCGCTCACGGACTACGAGGCGACGTTCGGCGTCCGCCGGGTGTACGCCCGCGTGTGGGCGGGGCCCGGCGTCGGGCTGGAGTGGACCCAGTACGCCGGCCCGCTCGACGGGGAGGTGGCGACGGTGACCGCCGCGGGGCTGGGCGGCCCCTTCGGCTACCTCGCCGGGCCGGTGCCGATCGACGCCTTCACGTTCGGCTACCTCTCCCCGCCGCTCGACCCGCCGCCGGAGGGCTCGTCGTTCGACGCGCTCGTCGAGGTGCCCGTGCCCGGGCAGGGCAGGGTCCTCCCCCTCATCGGGATCCACGTCGTCGACGGCCGCGAGGAGCTGGTGGTGGCGATGGGTGCCAACCGCCACCAGACCCACCTCCGTGCGCTCGCACCAGGGGTCGTCGACTGGATGACCCGTGGCGTGCACCTCGGCTACTCGCGGAACTACTTCTCGGTCCACGTCGACGACGTGTTCATGCCGGACGACCGCTGGAGCACCGCGGGCAACTGCACCCCGGGCGACGACTGTCCGACCACCCCCGGCGGCGACGAGATCTTCCACACGGCCCCGATCCGGATGACCCCCGCCGACGTCGCGGCAGTCCGGGAGTGGCAGCGCAGCCGCGACTTCGTCCTCGACCTCGCGTTCAACGGCGCCGGCAGCGACGAGGCGTTCCTCCTGGGCCACGACCCGCTGTCCGAAGCGCTCCTCGCGGCTCGCCACCATTTCCGGTGGATCAATCACACCTACGAACACCGCTATCTGGGATGCGTGCAGGACTTCGACGTCGCACCGTGGGTGTGCGAGGTGGGTCCGACAGGGGTCGAGTACGCGTCCGAGTCGGAGATCACCTCGGAGATCACGGTGAACACGCGGTGGGCCACGCGGCGTCGCATCCCGTTCCGCACCACCGAGCTGGTGACCGGTGAGCACTCGGGCCTCCGCAGCAGCCCGCAGATGCCCGTCGACAACCCGAACCTCGCCCCGGCGCTCGCCGCCTCGGGGATCACGATCGTCGCGTCGGACGCATCCCGGGAGCCGCAGCAGCGGAGCATCGGCTCGGCGCTGACGGTCCCGCGTCACCCGATGAACATCTTCTACAACGTCGCCACGCGGGCCGAAGAGGTGGACGAGTACAACTGGATCTACACCGCGGCGGCCGACGGCGGCAGCGGCATCTGCGAGATCGACCCGAACAGCACCTGTATCGATCCGCTCGATCCCACCACGGGGTTCGAGACCTACATCGTTCCCGTGGAGGCGACGATCGCCCTCGGGCACATCCTCGGGAACGATCCCCGCCCGCACTACGCGCACCAGTCGAACCTCGCCGAGGAGCGGATCCTCCTCCCGGTGATCGACGAGATCCTCGCCCGATACCGAGACCTGTTCGCGCCGACGGCACCGTTGCTCTCGCCGACGATGACCGAGTCGGCCGAGCTGCTCCGTCGACGCGCGGGGTGGGAGCAGTCGCAGGGCACGGTGAGCGCCTATGTCCAGGACGGCGTCGTCGTCGTGACCGCCGCGTCGCCCACCGCGGTTCCGCTCACCGTGCCCGCGGGTACCCGCCACGACGGGGCGGACTTCGGTTCGCCGTATGCCGGCCGACGCTCGGCGTGGACCATCGTCACCGGGACCGCCTCGTTCGAGCTCGGGGCCACCGCATGAGCGAGCCGGTCTCGGTCCTCCTCGCCACCGAGGGCACCTATCCCTACGTGATGGGAGGGGTGAGCACCTGGTGTGCGCAGCTGGTCGACCACCTCCGCGACCTCGACTGGAAGGTGTTCCCGGTCACCCCCGGGTCACAGAGCCGCCGCCTCTGCTGCCCGGTCCCCGCGCACGTCGAGGTGCTCGAGGGGATCCGTGTCTGGAGCGACGTCCCGGCCTGGTCACGCCCACACCACGGGCTCCGACTGCCCGCCGAGCTCGTCGAGCGTCCGGCCCGCCTCGCCGAGGCCCTGCTCGGCTGGGACGGCGATCTCGACGACGCCGCCGTTGTGCTCTCCGACTTCCAGCGTCGACCGGGGAGCCTGGTCGTGTTCGGGGACGGGGCGGCGTTCCGCCGGTTCCGCGAGACGCTCTGTGCCCTCACCGGGGACGACCAGGGACCAGGGTCGGGGATCATCGACCGCTGGACCGCGGTCGGGTTGTTCCGAACGCTCGGGTGGGTCGCGGCGACGGCGGCTGCCCCGTGCCCCGCGGTCGACGTCCACCTCGTCACCGCGGCGGGCTGGGCTGCTCTCCCCGCGGTGGTCGACCGGTTCCGGCACGGCACTCCTGTGGTGCTCGCCGAACACGGCGTCTACGTGCGTGAGGCATATCTCGCCGCGGCGCAGTCCGTCGCCACGCCCGGCACGCGGTGGGCGATGACCCGCTTGGCGAGAGGCCTCGCCCGCCTCGCCTACCGACATGCCGACACCATCGCGCCGGTCACCTCTGCCCACGTGCCGTGGGAGCGTGCACTCGGGGCCGACCCGGATCGGATCGTGCCGGTTCCCAACGGGATCGCCGCTCCCGTCGGTCCCGTCCCTCCGCCGCCACGGGCGCTGCGTGCGGTGTCGGTCGGTCGGATCGACCCGCTCAAGGACGTCCACACCCTCCTCGAGGTCGCCGCCGAGGTGGTGCGTCGGGTCCCCGAGGCGCGTTTCGTGCACCACGGGCCGGTGTCCCCGGGCAGCGAGGCGTATGCACGCGCGTGCATGGCGCACCGCGATCGCTTGCGCCTGGGTGCGGCGTTCCGGTTCCTCGGCCCGACCTCGGCACCGATCGCCGCCGTGCGCGACGCCGATGTCGTGGTGTCGACCTCGATCTCCGAGGGCATGCCGATCGCGCTCCTCGAGGCGATGTCCCAAGCGCGTCCGGTGGTCGCGACCGGTGTCGGTGGTGTGGCCGAGGTCGTCGCCGGGTGTGGCATCGTCGCGCCTCCGGGCGACATCCATCGTCTCGCAGATGGGGTCGTCACCCTGCTGACCCGCCCGGACCTCGCGGAGACGCTCGGTGCCCGGGCCCGCAGGCGGGTGGCCGCCAACTACTCGCTCGACCTCTTCGTGGAGCGCTACGGCGCGCTGCTGCACGCGCGTGGGAGGCAGGTCGCGTGACCGCGGGACGACTCGCATCGGAACACGCGTCGGCGAGGGCCGCGGCCCGACTCGGGCGACAACCCCACGATCCGCTGGAACTCGCCGTCGTGCTCGAGGCGTGGTCGGGCGTCGCTCCCTCGACCGCACTGGCCGCGGCGTCCGCGTGGCCCGATCGACCCGAGCTCACCCGAACCGGCGAGCGGGTCCACCGACCGATCCGCTGGGGCACCGGCCTCGCGGGCGTCGGGCTCGCCCTGCTCGCCGTCGTGTGGGTGGGGCACCTCGAACACGTCGTCACGTCACAGTCCCTTCGCTCGACGATGCTCGTCGCGCTGCCGAGCGGGCTCGCGGGCGCCGCCGCGATCCACCGCCGGTTCCTCGTCGGCAACCTCGGCCTCGGCGTGATCCGCGCGCATCCCTTCGAGGCGATCGGCCTCGGCGCGGCGGCGGTCCTGGTCGCCGTGGTGCTCGGCGGTGCGCTCGGCGGGCTCGTCGTCCTCGTCGTGCTCGCGGTGTCAGTGGGCGCCGAGGGCCGGCCGGTGCTCGCGGTCGCCAGCGTGGGTGGCCCCGTCTTTCTGGTCGCCCTCGGCGTCCCCCTCGCGCTCGCCGGTGGCGTCCTCCTCCTCGCCAGCCTCGCCGTCGTGATCGTGGCCTGCGGGGTGGCCGCACCCGTGGCGCGGGACCCGTTCCCGCCGGTCCGGGTCGTCGGCCCCGCAGTCTCAGCGGGGCTGTTCGCGGTCCTCGCCGTGAACGCGGCGCAGCATCCAGCCGAAGGCTCGGCCGCACTCGTCGCGCTCGTGCCGACGCTCGTGGGCCTCGCGATCGCGGCGTCGGTCGCCGACCGTTTGTGGGCCTCGGTACCGTCCCGCATGCGCGCCGAGGAGGTGGCGCCGAGCGCGAGCACGGCGGCTCGACGTGAGACGGTGAGGGTGCTCGTCAGGTCGATCGTGACGTACCTCGTCGTGTGGGGCGTGGGGTCGTTGGCACTGAGTGGCGATGCGGCGGCGCCCGCCGTCGAGTTGGGAGCGGTCGGAGCGATCGGCCTCGCCTCGCTCGTCGCGGAGAGTGCCGGCTTCGTGGTCGGCTCGGTTGCGGTGGTGGCGGCGGGATTGGTCGCCCACCTCTGGTTCGGACCCCTCGCGGCCTGGCTCGTGGCGGTGCTCGCTCTCGCCCTCGCGACGGTGGCGCTCGCCGCCGACGTCGATCGATCGTTCGCGGTGCGGTGGTGACCGGTGCGTCCCGTCGTGCTCTCGTCGCGTCGGTCGGCGTGGTGGCCGTCGCGCTCGCGCTCTGGGGGCTCGAGGTGACCGGCCGTCCCGAGCGCCCCGCGCCGCTCGAGTCGCTGGCCGACTCGCGTCCCACCGATTCGTCGGTCCGAGGCGGCGGTGCGCTCGACGAGGTCGGCGACGCCGCGGGCGCCGCTCCGTCGCTCGCCCCTCCTCCCACGTCCTCCATCCCGTCCTCGGTGCCGTCCTCGATCTCGTCCTCCGGCGGTCTCGCACCGGCTGGTGACCAGCCCGTTCCGCAGTCGGTGCCCGACGGCGCCGCACCCCCGTCGACCACCCCCGGGTCCTCGTCCCCGGGGCCGGGGCCGACGGGGGTGCCGGCGACGGAGACCCCGACGACCCGGGTCGACGGCGCCGACTCCGCCGGGCGATGGATCCCCGCCCCCGGAACGGCCTGGCAATGGCAGCTCTCTGGCCCCCTCGACCTCAGCGTCGACGTGCCGGTGTTCGACGTCGACGGGTTCGACACCTCCGCCGAGGTCGTCGCGGAGCTCCATCGCCGAGGTCGACGCGTCATCTGCTACGTGAACGTCGGCGCCTGGGAGGCGTGGCGACCCGACGCCGGAGGGTTCCCGGCGAGCACCCTCGGCCAGTCGAACGGCTGGCCCGGCGAGCGCTGGCTCGACATCCGGCGGCTCGACCTGCTCGAGCCACTCCTCGCCGCCCGCTTCGACATGTGCGCCGCGAAGGGCTTCGACGCGGTCGAACCCGACAACATCGACGGCTTCCTCAACGACTCGGGCTTCCCCCTCACCGCGCGCGACCAGCTGGTCTTCAACCGCCGGCTCGCCGAGATGGCCCACGAGCGGGGCATGTCGATCGGTTTGAAGAACGACGTGGAGCAGGTGGAGGACCTGGTCGACTGGTTCGACTTCGCGGTGAACGAGGAGTGCGCCCGCTACGGCGAGTGCGAGCTGCTCGTCCCCTTCGTCGCCGCGGGCAAGGCGGTCTTCCACGTCGAGTACGACCTCGAACCCCACGAGTTCTGCCATGTCACCGTGCCGTTGGGCTTCAGCTCGATGGTGAAGGACCGAGAGCTCACCGCTTGGAGGCTCCCATGCTGAACACCTCGATCGTCCCCGCCGTCACGGGGCCGTGGCGTCGCGCGCTGGCCGTGCTGTCGGTGACCGCGGCGCTGCTCGCCGCGGTGGTCGTGCTCCCCGCCGGCGCGGACGGGGTCGCGACGATCTCGGGCCGGGTGACGGCGGAGGACACAGGGCTCGGGTTGGCGGGGGTCTATGTGTACGCCGAGTCGCTGTCCCACGACGCGGGGAGTGCAGCCTTCACCGACGCCGACGGCTACTACTCGATGCCGGAGGTCCCTGCCGGCAGCTACACGGTCGGATTCGTCGACTTCGGCGACGTGTACATCGAGGAGTACTGGAAGGACGCACACGCGGAGGTCGACGCGCTCGTCGTGGTGGTCGGCAGTGACCCGGTGGTGGGTGTCGACGCGTCGATGGTCCGCACCGGCAGCGAGCCGTCCGATCCCGACCCGACG
>CAZAVX010000053.1:0-7109 GCA_964488835.1 uncultured Iamiaceae bacterium
GCCGGGGCACGGCGGCCGGTAACCTCGCCCGCATGTCCGACTCCCCACTGGTGCACCTCGAGCGCGGCGACGACGGCGTGGCGGTCGTCCGGCTCGACCATCCGAAGGTCAACGCCCTGTCCCGGGCCCTCCTCGGCCAGCTCGAGGCCATCGCCCGCGAACTCACCGACGATCCGCCCGGCGCGGTGATCGTCACCGGGGGCGATCGGCTCTTCGCCGCCGGCGCCGACATCTCCGAGTTCGGCGGTCCTGAGGAGGCCCGCGAGGTCGGCGGGGCCTTCCGCGCCGCGCTCGACGCCGTCGCCGCCATCCCCCGCGCCACCATCGCGTCGGTGTCGGGGTTCGCGCTCGGCGGTGGCTGCGAGCTCGCGCTCGCGTGCGACTTCCGCATCGCCTCCGAGCGCGCCGTGTTCGGACAGCCCGAGATCCTCCTCGGCATCATCCCCGGCGGTGGCGGCACCCAGCGCCTCGCCCGCCTCGTGGGACCGGCTCGGGCCAAGGACCTCATCTTCACCGGTCGACAGGTGAAGGCAGCCGAGGCGCTCGCCATGGGTCTCGTCGACGAGGTGGTCGCCCCCGACGAGCTGGAGGCCCGCGTGCGGGAGCGGGCCGCCGAGCTGGCCCGAGGGGCGGTCGTCGCCCAGGGGCTCGCGAAGGCGGCGATCGACCGCGGGCTCGACACCTCGCTCGAGGACGGTCTCGGCATCGAACAGGACCTGTTCGTCGAGGTGTTCGGCACCGCCGATGCGGCCACCGGCGTCGCCTCGTTCCTCGAGCACGGCCCGGGCAAGGCCACGTTCGAGGGCCGGTAGCGTCGAGGGATGGATCAGGCGCCCGTCACCACCTGCGCGTTCCACCCCGACCGCCGCGCCGGGGTGGGCTGCCAGCGCTGCGGGCGGCCCATCTGCCCCGACTGCATGCACACCGCCTCGGTGGGCTTCCACTGCCCGGCCTGTGTCGCCGCGGGACGCCAGACGGTGCACACCGCGCACACGCTGCGGGCCCGCCGCGATCCGATCCTCACCAAGGTGCTGATCGGGCTCAACGTGCTCGCGTTCCTCGCGGTGATGAACGGCGGCGAGCTCTACCGCGACGGACTGCTCATCGGTGGTGGGCTCGACCTGCGCGACGGCGGGCTCGTGCTGATCGGCGTCGACACCGGCGAGTGGTGGCGGCTCGTCACCGGCGGCTTCCTCCACGCCAACCTCGTGCACATCGGGTTCAACATGTTCCTGTTGTGGCTGCTCGGCAGCGAGCTCGAGCCGTTCCTCGGGCGGCTGCGGTTCGGGCTGCTCTATGCCACCTCGCTACTCGCCGGGTCGTTCGGCGTCATGCTGCTCGCACCCCACCAGCCGACCGTCGGTGCTTCGGGCGCGGTGTTCGGGCTCATGGGGGCGATGGTCGTCGCGCAGCGTGCGCTCGGCATCGACCCGTGGCAGAGCGGCATCGGGAGCCTCGTGGCGATCAACCTCGTGTTCACGTTCCTCGTCCCGAACATCTCCATCGGCGGCCACCTCGGTGGGCTGCTCGGCGGCGCGCTCACCGGCTTCGTCCTCATCGAGGTGCCGCGCCGGCTCGGTCTCCGCGACCGACGCACCGCCGCCCTCGTCACCGGCTCGTTCGTCGTCGCACTCGCCATCGCGCTGGTGGCCGGCTCGGTGTGGGCCGCCGGCAACTGGTTCGACCCGCCGTTCAACTCTTGAGGGTCAGCCCCGGGGAGGGTGGCGCCGCTCGACGCGATCCTTCAGGCGGGCGAGGTTGCGGCGCCAGACCCCGCGCATCACCGGGCGGGCAGCCGCCGCACCGAGCGGGCCTCCGAACCACCACGGGAAGGTCAGCTCCTCGGTCCAGGTGAACACGGTGCCCGCCTCGCCGACCGCATCGAGGGTGAACGCGCCCTCGCCGGTGACGAGCCCGGTGTGGCGGACGCCCATGCGTTCGCCCTCGGTCCACTCGGTGATCTCCATGACGTCGGTGACCCGGAAGGGCCCCATCCGGGTCTCGCACTCGAAGGTGGTGCCGACGCCTTCGACGCGGTCGGAGAGGAAGCGGATCGACTCGGCGTCGGCCATCCAAGCGGCGTGCGAGGCGATGTCGCGGACGTCGGCCCAGACGACTTCGGGAGGCGCAGCGATGGTGACGGCGGTGCGGATCTCACCCATCTGCCCGAGGATAGGAGCGCCCAGCCGGGACCGGGCCGGGCCACTGCCGGTGCTCAGGCCCCCGTCGCGGCGAGGGCGCCGGGATCGCGCAACTGGGCGGCGGCGAGCTCGGGGGCCACGGTGTTGATGAGCACGCCGGTGCCCTGCTCGAAGCCGGCCTGGGTGGAGGTGCGGGGGAGCAGGTGCAGGTGCCAGTGGTAGGTGCCCCGCGCCTGGTGGGGCGCGGTGTGGAGGACGACGTTGTAGGCGACGTCGCCGAGTACGGCGTGGAGGCGGACGAGGGCGTCGCGCAGGGCGCGGCCGGCGGCCACCACGCTGCCCGGCGAGGAGGTCGGCATCTGCGCGGCGTGCTCGACCGGCACGACGAGCATCTCGTACGGTGCGCCGCTCCACCACGGGGTGACGACGACGGCGTCGGGCCCGTCGACGACGACACGCTCCCCGAGCTCGCGCTCGACCCGCACCGTCTCGCAGAGCACGCACTCGCTCGGGTGCTCGTCGAACCCGCGGTACTCGTCGTCGATCTCGCCGGGGACGAACGGGATGCCGAGCAGCTGGGCATGGGGGTGCTCGAGCGACGCGCCGGCCTCGCGCCCGTAGTTGACGATGGCCTGGGTGTAGGCGATCTCGCCGTGGGTGGCGTGGGCCGCGATGCGGTCGCGCAGCGCCTCCATCACGAGCCCGATCCGCGCGTCGTCGAGCCGGTCGAGGCTCAGGTCGTGCTCGGGGGCGAAGATCAGCACCTCGTGGAGGCCCACCGCCGGTGCGCTGACGTGGAGGCCGTGGTCGTGGTGGAGGACCATCGGGCCCGAGCCCTCGAACGCCGGGTAGAGGTTGGGCACGACCCGGACGAGCCAGTGGCCGTCGGGCGCGTAGGTCTCGAGCGCGGGCGGGGTTGCCTCCTCGTTGCCCGGGCAGAACGGGCAGGGCCGGCCGGCGACCGCCTCGACGTCGAGCACCCGGGTGACGAAGTCCTTCGGACGGGCTGCCCGTCCGCTCGCGATGGTGACCCACCTGCCCGTGAGCGGGTTGCGTCGGAGTTGGTTGCTCGCCGGGGGTGCCACCCGGTCGACGGTAGTTCCCGCTCAGGTGGCGGGACGGTACCGGGAGATGAGCACGGCAGAGTCGGGCGAGGCGGGCGTGCCGGTCCAGTCGGCGTGCCGGTCGACGAGCTCGAGCCCGGCCCGGCGTGCCAGGTCGTCGAGCTGGGCGGGAGAGAGGTAGCGGATGCGCCACGGCCGGAGCCGGATCCCCCCGTCGGTGATGTCGAGGTGCTGGCCGGTGACCACCTGGGTGGCGGGGTCGTGCTCGGTGGCGCTCAGCACCACCCGGTCGAGCTCGACCCGGACCGTCGACAGGTCGCGCTCGACGCGGCCGGGTGGGTCGGCCGGCACGGCGGCTTCGACGAGCAGCGAGCCGTCGGGGGCGAGCAGGCGGGCGCACGCGCCGAGGCACGCGAGCTGGGCGGCCTCGGAGGTGAGGTTGAAGAGGGTGTTGAAGGCGACGAGCACGACCGCGAACGGGCCCCGCACCAGCTCGTGGGCGCGGGACATGTCGCCCTGCACGACCTCGACGCGCTCCGCCCCCGGCTTCGCCGCGAGTTGGTCGAGCATGGCGGGGCTCGAGTCGACACCCGTGACCCGCAGGCCACGGTCGGCCATCGGGAGGGCGAGGCGGCCGCTGCCCACGCCGAGCTCGAGCACCCGGTCCGAACCCGTGCACGCCGCGACGAGTGCCGCGACGCGGTCGGCCGTCGCGTCGGGATCGGTGATCGTCGCGTACCACTCGTCGTACACGTCGGCGAAGGACTCGCCGTAGTCGGGTTCGTCGGGGGACGGTCGGCTCGGCGGCGAGGAGTCGGGTTCGGCCATGTGCCAAGTTTCGCTCGTCGTTCGGGCAGCTAGCCTCCCCAGAGGAAACCGAGACACCTAGACCGAGTCTGCGAAAGGACCTTCCCGTGGCTTTCGAACTGCCCCCGCTCCCGTTCGCCAAGGATGCCCTCGCCAGCCGTGGTATGAGCGAGGAGACCCTCGACTACCACTACGGCAAGCATCACCAGGCGTACGTGAACAACCTCAACGGACTCGTCGAGGGCACCGAGAACGAGAACAAGTCGCTCGAGGAGATCATCAAGGAGGCCGAGACCCACTCCGGCCTCTTCAACAACGCCGCCCAGGTGTGGAACCACACCTTCTTCTGGCACTGCCTGAGCCCCACCGGTGGCGGCGAGCCGAGCGGCGAGCTCGCCGAGCAGCTCAACAGCGCGTTCGGGTCGGTGCAGGCGTTCCGCGAGGAGTTCACCGAGGCCGCGAAGACCCAGTTCGGCTCGGGCTGGGCATGGCTCGGCCACGACGGCAGCGGCCTCAAGGTGATGAAGACCCTGAACGCCGACAACCCGATGAACCACGACGTGAAGGCGCTCCTGACCCTCGACGTGTGGGAGCACGCCTACTACATCGACTTCCGCAACGCCCGCCCCGGGTTCATCGACAACTTCTTCGATCAGCTCGTCAACTGGGAGTTCGTCGCCCAGAACCTCTCGGAGGTCTGATCGTTCCCGGCCGTCCTGCCCGACGGCCGATCTCTGAGGCCGCTCACCCGGTCCGGCTCGTAGGCTGGACCGGGTGAGCGCCTATCTCGACCACGCGGCCACCACCCCCATGCGTGCCGACGCGGTGGCGGCGATGACCGAGGTGATGGGCGCGCCCCCCGGCAACCCGACCGGCTCGCATCGCAACGCCCGGGCGGCGCGCAAGGTGGTCGACGAAGCCCGCGACGTGGTCGCGGCGGCGCTCGGGTGCGCGCCGGCCGAGGTGGTGTTCACGAGCGGAGGCACCGAGTCGGACAACCTCGCGGTGCACGGGGTGGTGGCGGCCACCGCGAAGCTCGCGGTGTGCAGCGCGATCGAACACCATGCGGTGCTCGATCCGGTCGTGGCGACGGGCGGACGTACCGTCGGCGTCGACCGGTGGGGGCGGGTCGATCTCGACGCGCTCGCCGCGACGCTCGACGAGTCGGTCGGGCTCGTCTCGGTGATGACGGTCAACAACGAGATCGGCGTCATCCAGGATCTCGACGCCGTCGCCCGGGTGGTGGCCGACCGCGCACCCGACGCGGTGCTCCACACCGACGCCGTCCAGGCGTTCCCCTGGCTCGACCTCCCCGAGCGGGTGGCGCCCGCGCACCTCGTGTCGATCAGCGCCCACAAGTTCGGCGGACCCCAGGGCGTCGGCGCGCTGGTGGTCCGCAGGGGCACGCCCCTCCACGCCCAGCACCTCGGGGGCGGCCAGGAGCACGCACGTCGCAGCGGCACCCACAACGTGGCGGGCATCGCCGGCATGGCGGCCGCCGTGGCCGGTGTGGTGGCCGAGCGGACGGCGACCGTCGAGCGGGTCGCCTGTCTCCGCGACCGTCTCGCCGACGGCATCCTCGCCCGCCTCGACGGGGTCACCGAGACCGCCGTGCCCACCGGCGCCGACGGCCGCCCCGACCGCTCGGGCAAGGTGGCCGGCTCGTGCCACCTCTGCATCGAGGGCGTCGAGGCCGAAGCGCTCCTGTTCCTGCTCGACCAGCGGGGCGTCGCCGCGTCGGCGGCCTCGTCGTGCTCGAGCGGCGCGCTCGACCCGAGCCACGTGCTCGCCGCCATCGGGGTGCCGCGCGACCTCGCCGGGGGCTCGCTCCGACTCACGCTCGGCGCCACCACCACCGAGGCCGAGATCGACCGTGCCGTCGAGGCCGTCGTCGACGCGGTCACCCGTCTGCGAGGCCGCACATGACGCGCGGGACGCCACGGCGCGTGATGGTCGCGATGTCGGGCGGGGTCGACTCGTCGGTGGCCGCTGCCCGCCTGCGCGACGCGGGCCACGAGGTCGTCGGGGTCACCCTCAAGCTGTGGGGAGGCGAGTCCGACACCGGCTGTTGCTCGGTGTCCGACGTCGACGACGCCCGTCGTGTCGCCCAGCAGCTCGGCATCGATCACCACGTGTTCAACTTCGGCGACGCATTCCGCACCCACGTCGTCGAGCCCTACGTCGCCGACCATTCGGTGGGGCGGACCCCCAACCCCTGTGTCGAGTGCAACCGCCACATCAAGTTCGACCGGCTGCTCGAGCGGGCCGCGGCGTTGGGGTTCGACGCCGTCGCCACCGGCCACCACGCCCGGGTCGTCGAGCTGCCGGACGGCACCCGCCGGGTGGCGCGTGGCGCCGACGCCCGCAAGGACCAGTCCTACGTGCTCGCCATGCTCGGCCAGGACCAGCTCGCGAGGGTGATGTTCCCGGTGGGCGAGCTCACCAAGGACGAGGTGCGGGCCGAGGCCGACCGGCTCGGTCTGCGCACCGCGTCGAAGCCCGACAGCCAGGACGTGTGCTTCATCACCTCCACCGGAGGGCGGGCCTCGTTCCTCGCCGATCGCGTGGCGCTGCACCCCGGCGAGGTCGTCGACCGCGACGGCGAGGTGGTGGGTCGCGTCGAAGCGGTCGAGCTCGTCACCATCGGCCAGCGCCGCGGGCTCGGGGTGGCGGGCAACGACGACCGCCGCTTCGCCGTGGCCGTCGACGTGCCCCGACGTCGGGTCACCATCGGCACGGCCGACGATCTGCTCGCCCCCGAGGTGCGCCTCGACCAGCTCGCCTGGGCGCACCGACCCGTCGCGGGCGAGGTGCTCGCCCAGTGCTCGGCCCACGGGGAGGTCGCACCTGCCGTGCTCGACGGCGAGGTGCTGCGCTGGCGCGAGCCGCGCCGCAAGGTGGCCCCGGGCCAGAGCGTCGTGCTCTACGACGGCGACACCGTCGTCGGCAGCGCCCTCGCCGCCGGCTGAGCCCTCGCCGCCGGCTGAGCCCCGCCGGCCGAGCCCCCGCCCTCGGCCGCTCCTCAGCCGCTCCTCAGCCGCCGCCTCCGGATTCCTGGTGACCCAGGTGGCTCTCACAGCCACATCCGTCACCAGGA
>CAZAVX010000053.1:7209-18753 GCA_964488835.1 uncultured Iamiaceae bacterium
CTCAGCCGACGGGGATCGAGCGCTCGGTGGCTTCCTGGAGCACGGCGCCAGGACGGGTCGGGGTGAACAGCACGGCGGTGGCGTGCACGACCCGTGGGCGGGCCTGGCCGCGCTGGCGCAGCTCGAGGGTGGCGGCCTCGCGCAACTGGATCTCGAGCGCGAGCCCGGGCGCACCGCCGGTGAGGTCGAGCGCACCGGTGTCGGCCGGGGCGGGGCGGAGAGTGGCGATGTCGCGGCGGCGGAACAGCTGGGCGACGACCACGGTGGGGTCGTGGATGACGACGCCGGCGGGCACCATCACGAGCCAGCGCCGCGAGAGCTGGTGGAGCGACCGGGAGCCGAACACCACGGCCGGGACGCCCACCGCGCACGCGAACGCCCCCGGGATCCACTGCTCGGCGGCGAGCAGGAGCGGACCGGTGAGCGCACCGGCGACGACGAGTGCCCACACGATCTCGACCGGGCCGAACAGGAGCGCCGCGGGCGCACGCAGCGCGAAGCGGCGCTCGTCGCCGTAGGCGGAGCCGTTCACGAACAGGTCGCCCGTGGTGGGGGCGAGCACGACCACGGCGGTGAGCGCCGCGGCCGCCGCCGCGACACCGGCGACGAGCAGGTCGTCGGCGCGGAGCGCCGCCCACAGCCCGCCGACGAACACCGCAGGGCCGGTGACGCGCAGATAGGTGAGCCCGAGGGTGCGCGGCACCAGGGTGGCGACGATGCCGACCGCCCATACCGCCCAGGCGAGTGCGGCGACGACGAGCTGGACCGCACCCGAGCGTTCGTCGAGCGCGTGGCCGATCGCGGCGCCCACCGTGAACGGCAGGATGAGCCACAGCACGCGGAGGGGCCAGGGGCCGGAGAGGATCACGGCCCGCGAGATTTGCTCATCGGGGCCGACCCTGGCTATTCCGGTAGGGACGACGAGGGGAGGGAGGGACACCAGGTGGACGGATCTGTGCGCACCGATCTGCGCGAGATCGGCGTGGCTCCGGGCACCGACACCACCATCGGCAGCCTTCCCCACACCGATCCCGCCGAGGCGGTCGCGTTCGTCCTCGCCCGCCAGACGCGGCTCCCCGCCGCGCCCTCGTTGCCCCAGCGGTCGCCCCTCGAGGGCATGATCGCCCAGGCTGCGTGGGGTGTGCCGGGCGTGCTCGTCGGCGACGACGGCTCGCTCGACCTCCGCCTCGACGAGCTCGACCCTGCAGCGCCCGTCGGTGACCCGGGTCTCGACGGCGAGCCCTTCGTCACCCTCCGTCACTTCCTCGACGCGGTGTCCGGTCGCACGACGCCGGTCAAGCTCCAGCTCACCGGCCCGGTCACCCTCGGCCTCGCCCTGCACGCTGCAGGTGCCGACGCCGGGCGGGCCTTCGCCGTGGCCGGCACCGCCGTGCGTGCCCGGGCCACCGCCCTGTTGCACCTCGCCGCCCGCCGTGCTCCCGGCACCCCGCTCGTCGTGTTCCTCGACGAGCCGGGACTCACCGGGCTCATGCACCCCGAGTTCCCCCTCGATCCCGAGGCGGCCATCGACCTCACCTCGAGCGCGCTCGCGGTGCTCGAACGTGGCGCGATCACCGGCCTGCACTGCTGCGGCCCCACCGACTGGAAGTTGCTCATCCACGCCGGGCCCCGCATCCTCTCCGCGCCGCTCGGCCTCGGGCTCGACTCGGCAGGGGAGACCCTCGGCCGCTTCCTCGACGACGGCGGGTGGGTCGCGTGGGGTGCGGTGCCGACCGACGAGCCGATCGGTTCGACACCCGGGCGCCTCTGGCGGCAGCTCTCGGCCGGGTGGTGCGAGATGGTGCAGGCGGGGTGCGACCCCGTGTTGTTGCGCACCCAGTCGCTCGTCACCCCGGCGTGCGGGCTCGCCACCCACGGCATCAGCCAGGCCGAGCGGGTCGTGTCGCTCACCCGTCAGGTGGCGGCGCGGGTGCACGACCAGGCCCTCGGGGTGCGGCTCTCCGTCGGCGCCTGAGCGTCGGTGGGGGTGCGTAGCATCATCACGTGAACCCCGACGAGGTCCCCGAGGAGATCGCCGCCGAGGCGGAGGCCCTGCGCGAGCAGATCCGCCACCACAACCGCCTCTACCACGAGCTCGACGCGCCCGAGATCCCCGACGCCGACTACGACGCCCTCGTCCGGCAACTCAACGAGATCGAGGCGCTGTACCCGAGCCTCGTCACGCCCGACTCTCCCACCCAGCAGGTCGGCGGCCCCCGCTCGGCCACCTTCGCGCCCGTCGAGCACCGCGTGCGCATGACCTCGCTCGACAACGCGATGGACCGCGACGAGCTGCTCGCGTGGGGCGAACGCCTCGAGCGGCGCATCACCGAGATCCAGGGGCCCGAGCACCCGCCGGTCGACTACGTCTGCGAGCTGAAGATCGACGGCGTCGCCATTTCCATCACCTACGAGAACGGCCGCCTCGTCCAGGCCGCCACCCGCGGCGACGGGCGGGTCGGCGAGGATGTCACCGAGAACGTGCGCACCCTCGCCCAGGTACCCGAACGGCTCGAGGGCGACGCGCCGGCGCTGCTCGAGGTGCGTGGCGAGGTGTACATGCCCGTCGCGGTGTTCGAGGAGCTCAACGCCCGCCAGGACGAGGCCGGGCTGCGCCGCTACGTGAACCCCCGCAACACCGCGGCCGGGTCGTTGCGCCAGAAGGACGCCTCCATCACCGCGTCCCGCGGGCTCGCGCTGTGGTGCTACCAACTCGGCGCGGTCGAGGGCGGCCCCACCTTCGAGCGCCACACCCAGACCCTCGACTACATCGCCTCGCTCGGCCTGCCGGTGAACCCCGAGATCCGGGTGTTGTCGGGGCTCGACGAGGTCGAGGCGTTCTGCCTCGACTGGCAGGCCCGCCGCCACGACCTCGACTACGAGATCGACGGCGTCGTGGTGAAGGTCGACGACCTCGCCCTGCGCGAGGCGCTCGGCTTCACCGCGAAGGCTCCGCGGTGGGCCATCGCGTACAAGTTCCCGCCCGAGGAGCGCACCACCCGCCTCCTCGACATCCAGGTGTCCATCGGCCGCACCGGCAAGGCCACCCCGTTCGCCGTGCTCGAGCCGGTGTTCGTCGGTGGCTCCACCGTTTCCCTCGCCACCCTCCACAACGAGATCCAGGTGGCGGCCAAGGACGTGCGCCCCGGCGACGTCGTCATCGTGCGCAAGGCCGGCGACGTCATCCCCGAGGTGGTGGGCCCGGTGCTCGCCGAACGGCCCCCCGACCTTCCGGTGTGGACCTTTCCCGACACCTGCCCCCGCTGTGGTGGCCCACTCGTGCGGCTCGAGGGCGAGGGGCACCACTTCTGCACCAACATCGACTGCCCCGCCCAGCGCACCGGCAGCATCGAGCACTTCGGCTCGCGGGGTGCGATGGACATCGAGGGCCTCGGCGAGCAGCGCGTCCACCTCTTCGTCGAGCTCGGCCTCCTCGGCGACATCGGCGACCTCTACACGCTCGACTTCGACCGCATCCGCGAGCTCGAGGGCTTCGGCGACACGTCGGTCGACAACCTGCGGGCGGCCATCGACGCGTCTCGCGAGCGTCCGCTCGCGAACCTCCTCGTCGGGCTCAACATCCGCCACCTCGGACCCACCGGCGCCCGGGCGCTCGCCGCCGCGTTCGGCCACCTCGACGCCATCGAGGCCGCCTCGGTGGAAGAGCTCGCCGCCGTCGAGGGCATCGGGCCCACCATCGCCCAGAGCGTCCACGAGTTCTTCCAGTCCGAGCGCAACCGTGCGGTCATCGCCAAGCTGCGCGCGGCGGGCCTCAACTTCGAAGGCCCCGCCGCGCCCGAGCTGCCTCCGGTGCTCGAGGGCAAGAGCATCGTCGTCACCGGCACCCTGTCGGGCTACTCGCGCGACGAGGCCGAGGAGGCCATCACGAGCCGTGGCGGCAAGTCACCCGGCAGCGTGTCGAAGAAGACCGATGCGGTCGTGGTGGGGGAGGGGCCCGGGGCGTCGAAGCTCAACAAGGCCATCGAGCTCGGCATCCCGATCCTCGACGAGGCCGGGTTCGAGCATCTACTCGCCACGGGGGAGATCGTGCCCGCTGAGGGAACCGCTCCGGCCGCCGAGTGAGCCGCTCAGGCGGCCGAGAAGCACCAGCGCACCGTCTGTGCGTTGTCGGTGCCCGCCGCGGCGAGCCAGTAGGTGGCGATCACGCAGTTCTGGCCGCCGGTCAGCGAGTCGAGCACCCGGTCGGGTCCCGGGGTGAAGAAGTACTGGCCGAGCCCGCGGTCGCCCGACAGCTGGTCCTCGGGGATGCTCTGGCCGTTGACGACGAGGGTGGCGATGTAGCCGTCGGCGAGGTCGATCCCCACCGTGCTCTGGCGGAGCACGTCGGCGCCCTCGTTGGGCACGAAGGCGTCGATCGCCTCGCTGCGGTCGGCGGTGAGGGTGGGGGGCGTGCGGCCGTTGCGGACGGCCACCACCATGCCGGTGACGGCCACGGCGATGAGGGCGGCGAAGATCAGGCGCCGGGGGAGGTCGCGCTCGAACAGCTGCATCGCCTCCATGATGGCGTGCGCGGGGGAGGACTCCCATTCGCCGGTCGCCGTGGCACCGGCCCGGACGAGTCACCGTCTAGCCTTCCACCGTGGCCCTTTCGCGCATGAGCGAGCAGATCGGGCGAGTGCTGGACGGGCGGTACCGGCTCGTCGCCCCCATCGGAACGGGTGCGTCGGCGACCGTCTACCTCGCCGACGACGTGCGCCTGCGCCGCCGAGTGGCCGTCAAGATCCTCCATCCCCAGCTCGCCGGCGACGAGCAGTTCCTCCGCCGCTTCCAGGCCGAGGCCCAGGCGGCGGCGGCCCTCAACGACCCGCACATCATGGCGGTCTACGACTGGGGGCGTGACGAGGTGCCGTACCTCGTCACCGAGTACCTCGGCGGCGGCAGCCTCCGCGGGGTGCTCGACTCGGGCGAACGGCTCTCGCTCTCCCAGGCCCTGCTCGTCGGCCTCCAGGCCACCCGTGGGCTCGAGTACGCCCACTCGCGGGGGTTCGTGCACCGCGACATCAAGCCGGCGAACCTGCTCTTCGGCGACGACGAGCGCCTCCGGATCGCCGATTTCGGCCTCGCCCGTGCGCTCGCCGAGGCCGGCTGGACCGAACCCGGGACGATGGTCGGCACGGTCCGATATGCCTCCCCCGAGCAGGCGAAGGGGGCCCAGCTCGACCCGAAGTCCGACGTCTACTCGCTCGGTCTCACGCTCATCGAGGCGGTCTCGGGCGAGGTGCCCTTCACCGCCGACACCGCGCTCGCCACGCTGATGGCCCGTGTCGACAACCAGGTCGAGCTCGACCGCGAACAGTTCGGCCCCCTGCGTCAGGTGCTCGAACGGGCGTGCCGACCCGACCCAGCCGACCGCCCCGACGCGGGCGAGCTCGCCGTGTCGTTCATGGCCGCCGCCGAGTCGCTGCCCCGGCCTGCCCCCATCCCGCTCGCCGGTGCCCTCGCCGCAGGCGGCGCGGAGGTTGCCGACGAGCTCGACCTCACCAACGTCGCGCCGGTGCTCGACGATGACGACGATGCGTTCGCGGTGGTCGGCGCCGCGGCCGGTCGCCCGGCGAGCGACGGCGAGGCCCCCCTCTCGAAGCGTCAGCAGCGCAAGGCCGCGAAGGCGGCCGCACGGGCGGGTCGTCGGCGCCGCCGGTGGCCGTGGGTGGTCGCCGCCCTCGTCGTCGTGGCCGTCGCCGCGGCAGCCACCGTCTGGGCGCTCGACACCTTCAAGACGCCCACCTACCCGGTCGAGGACTTCACCGGCGCCTACGAGGACGACGTCCGCAGCCTGGTCGCCGAGTACGGCTGGAACGTCGTGGTGAACCCGGACCGGGAGACCGGCTCGGAGGTCGGCACGGTGCTGCGGCAGTCGCCCGAGCCCGGCACGCTGCTCGAGGAGGGCGCCGACAGCGTCCTCACGATCTGGGTGTCGATCGGCAACGAGCTCGTCGAGCTGCCGGTCGGCCTCGAGGGCGCACACCGCGACGAGGTCGTCCAGCGGCTCGCCGACGTGAACCTGGGCGTCGGCGCCGAGCGGCCCGAGCCGCACGAGGAGATCCCCGTGGGTCACGTCATCCGGGTCGACCACGCCGACGTGCTCGCCGAACACGACACGGTCGACCTCGTCGTCTCCTCGGGGCCGATGCCGCGTCTCGTACCCGAGGTTCCGGTCGAGACCACCTACGAGGAGATGGCCTCCCGCCTCGAGGCGCTCCAGCTCGTGGCCGAGCGTGGCGAGGAGGCGAGTCGGACGATCCCCGAGGGGTTCGTCATCCGTCTCGATCCCGCCACCGGTACCGAGGTGCCCCGCGACTCGACGGTGCGGGTCATCGTGTCGACGGGGCTCCCGATGGTCGAGGTGCCCGACGTGTCGGGGCTCACCGAGGCGAGCGCGAGTCAGCGCCTCGTCGATGCGGGCCTCGAGGTCGGGAGCCGCGACGGCCCCGCTCGCCGGCTCGTCCGTGCCACCGACCCACCGGCCGGCCGGATGGTGCGCGAGGGCACGGTCGTCAACATCATCACCCGCGACCGCTGACCTGGCTCGCGCGGCTCAGCGGATGACGACGCCCAGGTTCCCCGAGCCGTAACCGTCGATGGTCACCGCGTACTCGCGGCGCTTGGTGGGGGCGGCGAGGATCGCCCACACCTCCTCGGGGAGGTCGGGGTCGTCGCTCGGCCAGACGTCGACGAGCTTGAGGTGGGGGGTGTTCGCCGTGTTGAGCAACGACGAGGTCATGTTCGCGATCTCGCGGTAGTTCTCGAGCAGCGTCTCGGGGAGTGCGCCCTCCTTCACCGCCTCGGCCGCGGCGGCTGCCGGGATCATGGCGAGGGCCGCGCCCGTCGATGCGGCGAAGGCGAGGTCGGCGGTGACGAGGGCCGCGGTGCGGCCGAGGTCGTCGCAGTAGGTCGCGATGATGCGATCCCCGTCCGGTTCGAGCGTCGGTGGGGTCACCTTGCTCGCCGCCGTGCCGAGCCCGATCAGGGCCTGGACGAACTCGGCGACCGCTTCCTGGATCGGGACCGGTGGGACCGCCGCGGTGGTCGGCGGCCTCACGACGTGACGACGCCGAGCGCGTCGGCGAACGACTCGGCATTGAACGGCTTGGACAGGAGGAAGGCCGCCCCGGCGGCGAGCGCCTGCTCACGGTAGGAGGGCGTCGACTCCGAGGTGATGAAGCCGAACGTGGTCTCGAAGCCCTCGCTGCGGAGGGCCTGGAGGAACTGGAGGCCGCTCATCTCGGGCATGTTCCAGTCCGAGAGGATGAGATCGACGGGCTGGGACCGCACGGTGGCGAGGCCCTCGGCTCCGTTCTCGGCTTCGAGGATCGTGGCGTGCTCGTAGCCGGCCTGCTTCAGGTTGCGCTTGATGAGCATCCGGATGGTCTTGCTGTCGTCCACGACGAGGATGTTCACGGGGGGTCTCCAACGGGTGTGCGGATCTGCCCGATTGGTCGGCGGCGACGGCCCCCCGATGAGGCTCCCGGCGCGAACGAGGCGGATGTCTCAGCGCAGGAAGTCGAGCAGCGTGGGCTGGATGACCTTCGCGCTCACCGCGAGGGCGCCCTGATACGCGAGTTCCTGCGCCTGGAGGGCGATGATCGCCTCGACCATGTCGGTGTCCTCCACCTCGGCGAGGGCGTACTTCAGCTCGATGGTGACCTCTTGGTTGCGCTGGCCGACCTCTTCGACCTGCTTGGCGCGCGACCCGAGCTCGACCTGTGCCTTGCCCATCGTCTCGATGGCGGCGTCGATCTTCTGGAGGCCGGTCTGGGCGCGGTCCATGTCGCCGTCGCGCAGCGCCTGGGCGACGGCGCGGATCATCTGGAAGACGTTGCCGTCGAGGGGATCGTCGCCGTCGAGGACGTCGGCCTCCTCGCCGAACACCTCCGGTCCGGACCGGTTGACCCGGATGTCGATGCCCGGGGCGATCGAGCGACGCACCTCACCCATGTCGCCCTGGAACGATCCCTCGTCGTCGTACGCGATCGGCGAGCCCGAGGTGCCACCGAAGATGGGGCGCCCGAGGTGCTGGGTGTTCGCGGTCTGGACGAGGCCCTCGGCGATGGTGTCGAGCTCGGCGGCGTACGCGTAGCGCGAGCCTTCGTCGGCCGAACCGTTCACCCCGCCGACGACGAGCGTCTTCGCGCGGGTGAGCTGCTCGACGGCGTGGGTGAGCGAGCTGTCGGCGTTGTCGAGCCAGCTGCGGGCGTCGAGGATGTTGCGCTGGAGCTGTTCGGTGCGGCGGAGCTGGGCGCGGTAGTCGAGGGCGGAGAGCACCTGGGCCGGCCCGTCGGAGGGCTTGCGCACCTGCTTGCCGGAGGAGATCTCCTCCTGGGCCTGGTGGAGGCGCTTCGCCGCGTTCTGGATGTTGGCGAGGGAGAGGCGGGAGCCGGTGGTGGCGGTGACGCGGTTCATGGGTCCTCCTACCTGCCCACCACGCCCGTGCGGGTGATGAGGGTCTGGAGCATCTCGTCGATGGCGGTCATGAGTCGGGCCGAGGCCGCGTAGGCGTGCTGCGACTGGACCATCGCCACCATCTCCTCGTCGATGTTCACCCCGCGGACGCCTTCACGGGCGTCGTCGACCTGGCGGATCACCTCGGTCTGGATGCCCTGGCGACGCTGGAGCGCCTGGTTCTCGACCCCGAGCGCGCCGATCAGCTCGTTGTAGACGAGGTCGGGGCGGTCGGTGGCGCCGCCGATGGCGGCGAGCTGCTGGGCGATCGACGCGTCGAGGTTGCCGGTCGGGTCGAGCGGGTCGCCGATTCCCGACGCGGCGACCATGCGGGGGTCGGCGGCGACGTCGGGATTGAGGCGGATGCTGAGCGCGGTGACCGGGTCGCCAGGTGCGAGCCCGTTGACGAAGAACGCGAGCCCTTCGTTGCCGTCGAGGTCGAAGCCCGCCTCGTGGAGCGCGTTCACCTGCTCGGCGAGCGACACCGCCACGTCGTCGAGGTGCTGGAGGTACTTGGGGATCGCCCGGTTCGTGCCGTCGAGGGCACCGGCGATCTCGCCGCTCGTGATCGCGGCGGGATAGCCGTCCTTCGCCCAGCGGACGTCGAGGTCCTTGAGGCCGACGCTGCCAGCGGGGGTGTCGGGATCGACCTCGTCGGGGACGACGAGCTCGAGCGACTCGGCACGGTCGCTGCGCACGAGGGCCGTCCCGCCGATGTAGACGCTGACGGTGCCGTCCTCGGCGGCTCGCGTGGTGACCCCGGCGAGGTCGGCGAGGCGCTCGATGAGGCGGTCGCGCTGGTCGGCGAGGTCGTGGGGGGCGAGCCCGGCGTTGGTGGCGTTGCGGATCGCCGAGTTGAGGTCGGCGACCCGGGCCGCGGTGGCGTTCACCTCCGAGACGAGCACCTGGACGCGCTCGGTGATGGAGGTGTGGAGGTTGGCGAGCTCGGCGGCGCCGCGGTTCAGCTCGTTCGCCACGGTGGTGGCCCGCTCGAGCAGGGCGATGCGGGTCGAGAGGCTGCCCGGCTGGTTGGCGACGTCGTCGAAGGCTCCCCACAGCTCGGCGAGCTGGTGGGCGAGGCCGGTGTCGCTCGGCTCGGGGAAGATCAGCTCGATGCGGTCCATGATCGAGCCGATGGCGTCGAGCTGGGCGCCCGAGGCGGTCTCCCGCAGCATGCGGGCCTCGAGGAACTCGTCGCGGATGCGCACGAGACCGCTGATCTCGACGCCGCGCCCGATCGGGTCGGGCTTCGACCAGACCGCGGGGATCACCCCGCCGCCGATGGAGCTGAAGTCGACCCGCTGGCGGCTGTAGCCGGGGGTGGCGGCGTTCGCGACGTTGTGGCCGGCGGTCTGGAGGGCTCGCTGGTGGGCGAGGAGCCCCGAGAGCGCGGAGTTCAGCGCCGAGAAGTCCGACATCACACGTCCCAGTCGATGAGCGTGGGTCGGGAGAGCTCGCGGGTGCTCGTGCCCTCGACCGAGTAGCCGTCGGCGCCCGGCGCGCTGGCCACCCGCGAGAGGAACTCGTGGGTGTCGCGCAGGCCGTGGTTGAGCAGCTCGCGGTTGTCGCGGCTCACCGCTTCGACCGAGGCGATGAGGGAGAGGAAGGCGCTCTGGTGGTCGCGGAGGATCTGGTCCCACGGTTCGCCGGCCGCCTCGGAGAGCTCGGTGAGGCTGGCGGTCTCGGGCACCTGCAACAGGGGAGCGACGGCGGCGACGCAGGTGGCGCGCACGAGCTCCTCGGCCCGGAGGTTCTCCACCGCGGCCTCGACGTCGCGGGCCGACATGTCGATCCAGCGGGTGGCGCCGGAGGCGAGCACCATCTGCTGCACCTCGAGGCGGTAGAGGAGGGTCTCCACGAGCGCGCGCTGGCGCCACAACGTCTGGCTGAGCGAGCTCAGGCGATCGGCAACGGCGGGAGAAGCCATGACGCACCGTTCGGCAGAGAGAGAGGCCCGATGAGGGTTCGTACTGACAATGTTGCGACCTTTCGTGAACGGAGTCACGCATCGTCGGGTCGTGGGCCGTTCGGCTCATTCGTCGGCCGCCGCTCGAGAAATTCCTCCTCGAACCCTCATCCGAGCTCCTCGGCCTCCGAACGACCCGCTGCCGCAGGATGCGGTAGGTGCCGACTCCCGATGGGCCGTCACCGCGTTCCACATTCAAGGAGGAAGACGGAACATGCGTATCAACCAGAACATCTCGGCGTTCAATGCCTACCGGAACCTGTCCAGCACCAACGTGGTGATGGGCAAGAGCCTCGAGAAGCTCTCCTCGGGCTTCCGCATCAACCGGGCGGCCGACGACGCCGCCGGCCTCGTCATCAGCCAGGGCCTGCGTGCCCAGGTCTCGGGCCTCCGCCAGGCCACCCGCAACGCCCAGGACGGCATCTCGGTCGTGCAGACCGCTGAGGGTGCGCTCAACGAGGTCCACGCCATGCTCAACCGCATGCGCGACCTGGCCGTCCAGTCGGTCAACGCCTCGAACGACGCCGACGCCCGCAAGGCTGCCAACAACGAGATCGAGCAGCTCAAGGGCGAGATCAAGCGGATCGCGGACACCACCAAGTTCGGCAGCCAGCCGCTCCTGAACGGCGAGTTCGGTGCCACGCCGTCGAGCGTCACCGGCCTCGACGCTGACAACGCGTACACCGTTGCCGCAGGCGACAGCTTCGACCTGACCATCGACGGCGAGACCGTCGAGGTCACCATGTCGGCCCTCGCCGGCGATGACGTGTCGACCGCCGCCTCGGCGCTCGAGACGGCGATCAAGTCGGCCCTCGCTGCAAGCGGCAACGCCACCCTCCAGAGCTACACCGACAAGGTCAGCGTGGTGGGCGCGGAGGTCGGCGCCGGCTCGAGCCTGACGATCAACGTCTCGGGTCTCGCCGATGGGGACAGCTTCACCATCGCGGACAACAACAACACGCCGCTCGCTGCCCTCGGCATCGATCCGAACGATGTCGTCGCCGCCTCGGGTGAGGCCGCCAAGTTCCAGGTGGGCGCCAACGCCGGTGAGTACATCACCGTCAGCGGCATCAACCTGAACACCGTCGTCGACCAGCTCACTGGGGACGTGCTGACGG
>CAZAVX010000054.1:0-18650 GCA_964488835.1 uncultured Iamiaceae bacterium
ATGCCGGACTGCTCGTAGTCGCTCGTCATCCAGCCGGCGCCGAGGCCGAGCTCGAACCGGCCGTCGGAGAGGACGTCGATCGTCGCCGCCTCCTTGGCGAGCACGACCGGGTGGCGGTAGTCGTTGCAGAACACGAGCGCGCCGACCCGCAGCGTGGTGGTGGCCGAGGCCGCCGCGGTGAGCGCGGAGACGGGGGCGAGCTGGTCGTCGAGGTGGTCGGCGACGGTGAGCACCGACACCCCGAGGTCCTCGGCCTTGCGGGCGAGCTCGGCCCACCCTCGTGCATCGGCCGGCCCACCGGCCTGGATCCCGAACCTGAACGGCTTGCTCATCGGCGCAGGTGTACCGGCTCGGGGTGACCGGAGCAAGCACGCCCGAGCGTCCTTCCCCCCGGAACTGCGTGAAATCTGGCTCGATTCGGCCCGGTTTTCACGCAGATGTCCGGGGCCGCCACGTCCCCACCGCCACCTCTCCCGGAACTGCGTGAAATCTGGCTCGATTCGGCCCGGTTTTCACGCAGTTGTCGGAAGGGGGGCGGGGGAAGATCCGGCCGGGGCGGGCAGGGAGCGGGGGTCAGGTGGCGTAGTCGACGGTGTACCAGTGCTCGGGCTGCATCCGGTAGACGAGGCTCGAGTCCGACTGCCGCGCCCAACCTTCGGCGTAGCGGTTGCCGACCTCCTCGCCGAGATACCGCACGGCCATGGGGCGCAGGTGGGCCTCGAGGTCGCAGGGCAGGGTTTCCACGACGGGGCCCTCGACGCTCACGTACTTGTAGGGCGGCGACTCCCGCTGGGCGACGAGGCTGAACCGTCCCGACGCCTCGATGGCCCGCCCCTTGCGCGAGGTGGGCGAGGTGATGACCGTGACCCCCTCCTCGGGGGAGTAGCGGTACCAGATGGGGACCGTGAGGGTGCTGCGCTCGGGGTCGGGGTCGACGACGCTGATGACCCCGACATGGAGGGCGGCGAGGAACTCCTCACGGGCTGCCTGACTCATCGCTGCCATGCGCCGACCTTAGGACCTGTGCCCGCTCGGTGGCGGCTGCGCTCGGCGATCTCCCTCGCGATGGCGGGCGATTCGGCGTCGGTGGGCACCGGTACGATCGAGAGACGATGTCCGATCCGTTCGACGAGGGTGCACCCTCGACCCGCGCCGCCGAGTTGCTCGAGGGGTTGAACCCCGCGCAATACGACGCCGTCACCCACCGCGACGGCCCGCTGCTCGTGGTCGCCGGCGCCGGATCGGGCAAGACCCGGGTCCTCACCGCCCGCATCGCCCACCTCATCGCAGAGGACGGGGTGTCGCCCTTCGAGATCCTCGCCATCACCTTCACGAACAAGGCCGCGGCCGAGATGAAGAGCCGGGTCGCGAGGCTCGTCGGCCCGGTCGCCCAGAAGATGTGGGTGTCGACGTTCCACTCGGCGTGCGTGCGCATCCTCCGTCGCGACGCCGACCGGCTCGGCTTCCCGTCGTCGTTCACCATCTACGACCAGGCCGATGCGGTGCGGCTCGTGTCCTACGTGCTGCGCGACCTCAACCTCGACACCAAGCGGTTCCCGCCACGTCAGGTGCACGCCAGCATCTCGGCCGCGAAGAACGACGGCCTCGACGCCGCCGCCTACGCCGACCGGGCCCAGGTCATCTTCGAGAAGCGCATCGCCGACGTGTTCGCCGAGTACCAGGCCCGGCTCCTGCGCGCCGGCGCGATGGATTTCGACGACCTCCTCCTCAACACCTCGAAGCTCTTCCGCGAGCACCCCGATGTGCTCCAGCACTACCAGCGGCGCTTCAAGCACATCCTCGTCGACGAGTACCAGGACACCAACAAGGTGCAGAACGAGCTCGTGCTCGCCCTGGCGTCCGACCACCGCAACGTCTGTGTCGTGGGCGACAGCGACCAGTCGATCTACGCCTTCCGAGGAGCCGACATCCGGAACATCCTCGAGTTCGAGGACGCCTTCCCCGACACGACGGTGATCCTCCTCGAGCAGAACTACCGGTCGACCCAGACCATCCTCGACGCCGCCAACGCGGTGATCGCCCACAACTTCGGGCGCAAGCCGAAGGAGCTGTGGAGCGACAAGACCGGCGGGCCGAAGATCACGCGCTACCACGCCGAGGACGAGGCTGACGAGGGCCAGTGGGTGGCCCACGAGATGGCCCGCCTGCACGACGAGGGCGACATCCGCTGGGGCGACGTCGCGGTCTTCTACCGCACCAACGCGCAGAGCCGGGTGCTCGAGGAGCACCTGATGCGCGCCGGCATCCCCTACAAGGTCATCGGTGGCACCCGTTTCTACGACCGTCGCGAGGTGAAGGATGCCCTCGCCTACGTGCGGGCCGTGGTGAACCCCGTCGACGAGGTCAACGTGAAGCGGGTCATCAACGTGCCCAAGCGCGGGGTCGGCGACAGCTCGATCGCGAAGCTCGACGTCTACGCCCAGTCGCGGGGCATCGCGTTCGTCGACGCGCTGCGCCGGTACGACGACGCCGGGGTCACCGGCCGGGCCGTCAGCGGCATCGCGGGTTTCCTCGAGCTGCTCGACGAGCTCGAGCTCGTGCGCCACGAGGGACCCGGCCCGCTGCTCGAGGCCATCCTCGACCGCACCGGCTATGTCGCCGAGCTCCAGGCCGAGCACTCGGTGGAGGCCGACGGCCGGCTCGAGAACCTCGCCGAGCTCATCGGCGTGGCGAAGGAGTTCGACACCGTCGAGGAGTTCCTCGAACAGGTGAGCCTCGTGGCCGACACCGACGAGCTCGACGACGCCGACGACTCGTCGTCGGTGGTGCTGATGACCCTGCACTCCGCGAAGGGCCTCGAGTTCCCGGTCGTGTTCCTCATCGGGATGGAGGACGGCGTCTTCCCCCACCTCCGCTCGATCGGCGAGCCCGACCAACTCGAGGAGGAGCGGCGCCTCGCGTACGTCGGCATCACCCGGGCCCAGGAGCGCCTCTACCTCACCCACGCGTGGTGCCGCACGCTGTTCGGCTCCACCCAGTACAACCCGCCGAGCCGATTCCTCGACGAGATTCCCGAGTCGCTCGTCGAGGTCGTGGGCGAGGGGCGCCGTCGTCGCGGGCGCAGCGACGGCTCGTCGGGCTGGTTCGGTTCGGGCAGCTCCGGCACGGGCTCCAGTCGCATCGGCGGCACCCGCGACCGCATCGGTGCGAACCGCGACCGCATCGGTGCGAACCGCGACCGCATCGTCGACAACGCCATGAAGCCGAGCGGCCCGAGCCTGCGCGGCGCCGACCGCATGGGGCTCAAGGTGGGCGACGACGTGACCCACACCTCGTGGGGTGAGGGCGTCATCCTCGACATCATCGGCGAGGGCGACAAGGCCGAGGCGGTGGTGCGCTTCCCGTCGGTGGGCGAGAAGCGCCTGTTGCTGGCGTGGGCCCCGCTCACCAAGGCGTAGAACCGACAAGCACTCACCCGGCCGGGGCCGCCCGGGTCAGCCGCCGCTCAGGGCCTGCATGATCACGACCTCGTCGAACTCCTCGAGGGAGGTAGCCAGGTCGCGACATCGCTCGTCGCCGAGGAACACCGACATGTGCGGTCGCAGTTGCCCCTGCTCGTCGATCACCCGGAAGCGAAGCCCGGGGAACCGTCGGTCGAGATCGGTGAACAGCTCGTCGAGCGTGGACCCCTCGGCGGTGACCTCCGCCCGCTGGTTGGTGTAGGACCGCAACGGGGTGGGGATCCGCACCCTCATGCCGCCGGCACCACCTCGATCGAGTAGATCTCGGGGAGGTGGGCGGCGATGCACGACCACGTCTCGCCCTCGTCGGTGCTCGCCCACACCTCGCCGCTCGTCGTGCCGAGGTACACGCCGACCGGGTCCTGCGCGTCGGTGGTCATCGCCTGGCGCTTCACGGTGAACCACGCCCGCTCGGGAAACCCGCGGTCCTGCCGGGTCCAGGTCGCGCCGGCGTCGTGGGTGACATAGACCGCCGGGCGTCCGTCGGGGCTCGTGCGGGGCCACACCTCGGTGCCGTCCATCGGGAAGACCCACACGGTGTCGGGGTCGCGGGGGTGGAGCTCGATGGGGAAGCCGATGTCGCCGACCTCGGGCGGCATGTTCTCGCCGATGCGGATCCACGTGTCCGAGGGCCGGTCGAGGCGGTAGATGCCGCAGTGGTTCTGCTGGTAGAGGCGGTCGGGGGCGAGGGGGTGGAGCCGCACGGTGTGGGGGTCGTGCCCGTACTCGGGATAGGGGTCGGGCAGGAAGTCGGCTCGACACCCGGCGTTGAGCGGGTGCCAGTCGGCGCCCCCGTCGGTGGACTCGAAGACCCCGCCGCCCGACAGCCCGACATAGAGGTGGTCGGGGTCGCGGGGATCGACGTTCACCGAGTGGAGGAGCGAGCCGCTCGGCGTGCCCTCGACGTCGGGCCACTCGGCCCAGTCGCCCCAGCTCGGATGGTCGTTCCACCCGTCGACCGGCTCCCAGGTGTCGCCGGCGTCGTCGGTGCGGAACAGCCCCTGTGGCGAGGCGCCGGCGTACCAGCGACCGGGCTGGTCGGGGTGTCCCGGAGTGAGCCAGAACACGCTGCGCACCGACCGCCCGTGGGGATCGCCCGTGCGGAACGCCGGAGGTCGACTCGCCTCGGTCCATGTCGTGCCCCCGTCGGTCGAGCGGTACACGGTCGGCCCGAGGTGCCCGGTGCTGGCGGCGGCGAGGATCGTCCCGTCGCGTGGGTCGGCGACGCCGTGCCAGAGGATGTGGCCGAGGAACGCCGGTTCGGACAGGCGCCACGTGGAGCGCCCAGCCTCCGACTCGAGCGTCCACGCCCCCTTGCGGGTGCCCACGAGCAGGGTCGTCTCGGCCATGTGGTCCTCCTCGGTGTCGACGGTCGGGAGGATGGACCGGCGCACCGGCCAGGACTCATCGGTCGTCGTCGGATCCGGTGGAGCTCTCGGTGTCGGGACCGGGATCGGCGTCGCTGGTCGCGTCGGGCCCGCTGCCGTCCTCCCCAGTGTCGCGGCTCGCGAAGTTGATGTCGACGAAGAGATCGCCGTCCTCGACGGCGACCGGGTACTGCACGAGGTCGGAGTGGTCGCCGTCGGCGGGGTAGCGCACCCCGTCGCAGTCCTCGAACTCGCGGTCGGCTGCCTGCCACCGGAGGAAGCAGTCGCGGGGCTTGCCGATGGGCTGGGCGGACACCGCGACCCAGCCTTCGTCGGGTTCGGTGCCCACGTGGTTGAGGATGATGTCGCGGGAGCCGCCGGCGACGTCGGAGAACAGGATCGGTCCACCCTCCGCGATCGACGCCGCCCGCCGCTCGACGCCGCCCGCGGCGAAGCGGTCGTCGCCGAGTCGCACCTCGAAGTTCTCCGTGCCCCGGCTGGCCAGGTTGACCATCAAGAGGACGAGCCCGATGCCCGCGATGACCCCGGCGAGGCCGACGAGGACGGCGGTGGTGGTGGACGAGGCGGTGCGCCGTTCGACGGGACTCATCGGGTGCCCGGAACGGCGGGTTGCGATTGGAGCCGGTGTGGGGACATCCCCCTAGTATCCACGGAGCCGCGCCGGTCAACGGCGCGCACGACCGTGACGCCCCAGAAGGCAGGCAGCGAGTGGACCTCTTCGAATACCAAGGCAAGCAGTTCTTCGCCTCGTTCGGCATCCCGGTGTCCGACGGCGGCGTGGCCACCACCGTCGACGAGGCCGTCGACATCGCCGAGCGGGTGGGCTATCCGGTGGTGGTGAAGGCCCAGGTGCAGGTCGGTGGCCGGGGCAAGGCAGGCGGCATCAAGCTCGCCGCCTCCGCCGACGAGGTCCGCACCCACGCGGGGAACATCCTCGGCATGGACATCAAGGGCCACACCGTCGAGATCCTCTGGATCGAGAAGGCGTCCGACATCGCCGAGGAGTACTACGCGAGCTTCACGCTCGACCGCTCGGCGAAGAAGCACCTCGGCATGTTGTCGGCCGAGGGTGGCGTCGAGATCGAGGCGGTCGCCGAGTCGAACCCGGATGCCATCGCCAAGATCTGGATCGATCCGGTCGACGGCCTCACCGAGGCCCAGGCCCGTGAGTGGGTCGCCGCCGCGAAACTGAACCCCGATGCCACCGAGGGCGCGGTCGACATCCTCCTCAAGCTCTACACCGCCTATGTCGACGGCGACGCCGACCTCGTCGAGATCAACCCGCTGATCTTCACCCCCGACGGGCGGGTCCATGCCCTCGACGCGAAGGTCACCCTGGACGGCAACTCGGTGTTCCGCCACCCCGAGTACGAGCAGTACGACGCCACCCAGGTGCGCGACGAGCGCGAGACCGAGGCGCACAGCAAGGGCCTCCAGTACGTCGGCCTCGAGGGCAGCGTGGGCGTCATCGCCAACGGCGCCGGCCTCGCGATGTCCACGGTCGACATCGTCAACCAGGTGGGTGGCCAGCCGGCCAACTTCCTCGACATCGGTGGCGGCGCCAACGCCGACGTGATGGCGAACGCCCTCGAGGTCATCACCAACGACCCCAACGTGCGGTCGATCTTCATCAACATCTTCGGTGGCATCACCAAGGGCGAGGAGGTGGCGAACGGCATCGTCACCGCCATGGGCCGGGTGAACATCGAGGTACCGATCGTCGTGCGCCTCGACGGCACGAACGCCGAGGAGGGTCGGGCGATCCTCGAGCCCCACCTCAGCGATGCCCTCGTGATGGAACCGACCATGCTCGCCGCGGCCGAAAAGGCCGTCGCGCTGGCCAACAGCTGAAGGGACGCCCAATGAGCATCTTCGTCGACGAGAACACCAAGGTCGTCTACCAGGGCCTCACCGGCAGCCAGGGCCGCTTCTACGGTCTGTTGAACCGGGAGTACGGCACCCAGGTGGTGGCCGGCACCAACCCGAAGAAGGCCGGCACCGATGTCGAGGGCATCCCCGTCTTCGCCACCGTGGGCGAGGCGGTCGAGGCCACCGGCGCCAACGCCAGCTGCATCTTCATCCCCGCTCCTGGCGTGAAGGACGCGGTCATGGAGGCCGCCGAAGGTGGCGTCGAGTTCATCGTGGCCATCACCGAGGGCGTCCCCGCCCACGACGAGGCCTGGTTCTTCAACAAGCTCAAGCGCGACTTCCCGAACGTGCGCCTCCTCGGCCCCAATTGCCCGGGCATCATCAGCCCCGGCAAGGCCAACATCGGCATCACCGCCGGGCACATCGCGAAGGTGCCGGTGGAGGGCGAGCCGGCGGTCGGCATCGTCAGCCGCTCGGGCACCCTCACCTACCAGGCGCTCTACGAGCTGAAGCTCAACGACATCGGCGTCTCCACCTGCGTCGGCATCGGTGGCGACCCGGTCCCGGGCACGTCGTTCATCGACTGCCTCGAGGCCTTCGAGGCCGACGAGCAGACGAAGGCGATCATGATGTTCGGTGAGATCGGCGGCTCGGCCGAGGAAGAGGCCGCCGAGTACATCTCCCAGCACGTCACCAAGCCGGTCGTCTCCTACATCGCCGGGGTCACCGCTCCGGAGGGCAAGAAGATGGGCCACGCCGGCGCCATCGTCTCGGGCGGCAAGGGCACGGCGGCCGCGAAGATGGACGCGCTGCGCGCCGCCGGCGTCCGCGTCGGCAACAACCCCACCGAGGCCAGCCAGCTGATGGTCGAGGTCGTCCGCAACCTCTGACGGTCGAGGACCGGCTCGGGGCCCGTGTGGCGCCGAGCCGGTCGCCCGCCCCCCGGGCGCCGTGGCGTAGCCTGGCTCGCACACGGCGACCACGGGGGAGGCGGGAATGTCCCAGCAGACACCGGAGCCGGGTTGGTATCCCGACCCGACGGGGCGGTTCGAGCACCGCTACTGGAGCGGTGCCGGCTGGACCGAATGGGTGCTCGTCGCGGGCAGCCAACAGGTCGATCGGTTCTGGGAGGGCACTCGGATCGGTGGGGAGGTGCAGCGGTCGTCGAGCTCCCACCCGTCTGCCGCCGTTGCCGCGGGCTCGACTGGCGCGCCGGACCCAGGTGCTGCCCGGCCGTCGAGGGCCGCGCTCCGCGACCGCCTCGCCCGACCGCGCCCGCATGCCTCCCCCCACGCGGCCGTCGCGGCGGTCGCCGGGGTGGCGGTGGTGATCGGCATCGTCGCCCTCGCCGGCGAGGTGCCAGACCGCACCGCCCAGGTGCTGATCGGCATCGTCATCGCCGTGGTGGCCTACGGCCTCGCGTTCGTCGGCACCGGCGTGTCCCGCGCCGCCGGGCTGCCCGGCGCGCTGTTCGGCCCTCCGGTCGTGGTGGCGGGCCTGTTGGGTGAGTCGCTCGATGGGAGGGCCTCGGTGGCGGTGGCCTTGCTGGTGGTGGCCGCGATCTGGATCGTGATGTTCCTCACCCCCGGGTTCCTCGGCGCTCCGGTCTTGCTCTCGGGTTCGATGCTCGCGGCGTGGTCTGCGATCGTCACCGCGATCTGGGGCGGGAGCTCGAGCAACCCTGCGTGGTCGATCGGCGAGACCGGCCGGTCGACGGCGATCCTCCAGTACCAGGACCCCATCGGCTCGAGCGGGTTTCCCATCGAGCCAGGACTGTCCGTCGTGGACCTCGACGGGCTGACGAGCGCGACCGGCGTGGCGACCCTTCTCGTTGCGCTGGGGTGCGTGATCGCCGCCGGGGCGGTCGACCGGCGGGGCTGGCACGTCCTCGCCACGCCACTCATCGCGACGGGTGTCATCCTCGCCGTGGAGGGTCTCTACCTCGCCAGCCTCACGTTCGCCGAGGGGGAGCTCCTCGCACTCCTCGCCCTCGGGGTCGGCGTCGCGTTGATCGTGGTCGGCACCCAGGGGGCGCGCCGTGGCTCGGTGTGGATCGGGGCCACCCTCGGTTTCGTCGGTCTGGTCGGGCTGATCGCCGAGAGCGTCCAGAGCCGCACCACGCTGGGGATCGCCATGTTGGTGGTCGGCGCCGCCCTCTTCGCCCTCGCCACCGGCACCGGTCGCGCGACCGACCCACTCGGCGCGGCGCCCTCGGACTGACGCGACCCCGACCCGACGCGACCCCGACTCGACGCGACGAGGCCCCGCTCCGGAGAGCGGGGCCTCGTCGACGAAGGGGTGGCGCTTCGAGCCGAGCTCAGAACGCGCTGGGCGGGGTCGAGGCGCTCCCGGCGCCCGACTTCTCCTCCTGGAACTTGAGGAACCCACCTGCGGCGAGGCCCGCGGCGGCGAGCGCCGCGAGGAACATGCCGATCTCGCGGTCGAGGCCCGACTCGCCGATGAGCAGCTTGAGGATGACCCAGAACGCGGCGAACACGGCCACGCCGAGGATGGCCTGACCCCAGGTGACGGGCAGGTCGGGCAGCTTCACGTCGGCGGCGAACATCGGCAGCAACACCACCACCGCGAGCGCGAGGCCGAGCAGCGCGGGCAAGCCGCCCCACAGGAAGCCGACGTCCCAACCGTTCCCGGTGACCGAGCCGAAGGGGCCCAGGTCGATGCCGTACCAGGGGAAGAAGGAGAAGATGAACAAGAGGATGCCGGATCCGGCGATCACCTTGTCCGCTGTGCTGAGCTTGCTGAGATCCACCCGTGCCTCCAAAGACGGCGAATGCGTGTGCGGGCGCCACGCTAGACCACCGGCCGGTGGCCGCGCGGCGATGCTCGTGACCTGATTCACCGAATGGGCCGAACGGCCCAGATGCAGGTCGGGCGCCGATCCGGGGACTGCTACGGTCACCCGACGTGCGCATCGCGGTGTTGGCCTCGGGAAGTGGGACGTTGCTCGAGGCGATCCTCGCCGACGGCATCCCCGTCGACCTCGTCCTCACCGACAGGGCGTGCCGCGCGCTGGAGGTGGCCGAGGCGGCCGGCGTGCCCGCCGTGCTCGTCGAACGCACCGACTTCTCGCCGAGCTTCGACCGCGATGCCTACACCGACCGGGTCGTCGCCACGCTGCGAGAGCACGACATCGACCTGGTGGTGTCCGCCGGCTTCGGCACCGTGATCCCCAAGGCGGCCACCGCCTTCCCGGGGCGTTTCCTCAACACCCATCCCGCCCTCCTCCCGGCGTTCAAGGGCTGGCACGCGGTGCGCGACGCGCTCGCCGCGGGCGTGAAGGTCACCGGCTGCACGGTGCACATCGCCACCGAGGAGATGGACGAGGGGCCGATCCTCGCCCAGGAGGCCGTCGTCGTCGAACCGGACGACACCGAAGCGACGCTCCACGAACGCATCAAAGAGGTCGAGCGCCGCCTCTACCCCGCCACCATCCGTCGCGTCATCGAAGGAACGCTGCCATGACCGCTCCCCGTGCGTTGATCTCCGTCTACGACAAGACCGGGGTCGTCGACCTCGCGAAGGGCCTGGTGGCGCTCGGGTGGGAGATCGTGTCGAGCGGGGGCACCGCCCGAGCGCTCGACGAGGCGGGCGTGGTGGTCACCACCGTCGAGGACGTCACCGGCTCACCGGAGATGCTCTCGGACCGGGTGAAGACCCTCCATCCCCGCATCCACGGCGGCTTGCTCGCCGACCTCGACCTCCCCGAGCACCGTGCCGACCTCGAGGCGCAGGGGATCGAGCCCTTCGGGCTGCTCGTGTCGAACCTCTACCCGTTCCGCTCCGACCCCTCGATCGAGCTCATCGACATCGGCGGCCCGGCCATGGTGCGCGCCGCGGCGAAGAACCACGCGCACGTCGGGGTCGTCGTGAACCCTCAGGACTACGGCATCGTCCTCGCCGAGCTCCGCGACCACGGTGCGCTCAGCGCGGCGACCCGCCGGCGCCTCGCCCGCGACGCCTTCGCTCACACCGCGGCCTACGACGCCGCGATCGTCACCTGGTTCGACGACACCGACGCCCAGGTCGCCGCCGATGCCGGCGAACCGCCGCGCCTGCCACCGACGATCCACCTCGCGATCGAGCGGGTCCAGGACCTCCGCTACGGCGAGAACCCCCACCAGGTCGGCGCGCGCTACCGCGAGGTGGGCGCGACGAGCTGGTGGGACGAGGTCGAACAGCACGCCGGCCTGCCGCTCTCGTATCTCAACCTCTATGACGCCGCGGCCGCGTGGGCGCTCGTCCACGACCTCGGCACGGCCCCCGCGGTGGCCATCATCAAGCACGCGAACCCGTGCGGCGTGGCGGTCGCCGACACGCTCGCCGACGCCTACCAGCGCGCCTTCGAGTGCGACGAGCGCTCGGCGTTCGGTGGCATCGTCGCGCTGAACCGTCCGGTCGACATCGCCACCGTCGAGCGGATGGTGGCTGCCGCCCAGGCCGACGTCGTCATCGCCCCCGGCTACGACGACGGCACCATCGACGCGCTGGTCGGGAAGCGGAAGAACACGCGTCTGCTCACCGCTCCCGCGCCCACCGGACACCCCCTCGAGCTGCGCCAGATCTCCGGGGGATGGCTCGTGCAGGACGCCCACCACTTCGCCCGTCACCGTGCCGACTGGGAGGTGGTCACCAAGGTCGAGCCCACCGACGAGCAGTGGGCCGACGCCGAGCTGGCGTGGCGCATCTGCGGCCACGTGAAGTCGAACGCCATCGTGCTGGTGAAGGACGGTGCTGCCTGGGGCATCGGCGCCGGCCAGCAGAACCGGGTCGAGTCGGGCGAGATCGCGGCGAAGAAGGCTGCTGGCCGTGCCGCCGGTGGTGCGTGCGCGAGCGACGCGTTCTACCCGTTCCCCGACGGCATCGAGGCCGCCGCCTCCGCGGGTGTCGCGGTGGTCATCCAGCCGGGCGGCGCCATGCGCGACGCCGACGTCGTCGCGAAGGCCGACGAGCTCGGGCTCGCCATGGTGTTCACCGGCGAGCGCCACTTCCTCCATTGACGGCCCCGGGCGGGGTCGGCCGGTGACTAGGGTCCCCGGTCGGGGATGACGAGTTCCGAGGAGGAGCGATGAGCGACGGGTGGCACGACGATCCCTTCGGACGGTACGCCAAGCGGTACCACGACGGCACGAACTGGACGGCCTACGTCAGCAACGGTGGGGTCACCGAACAGGATCCGCTCGGCACCCAGCCCCCGGCGCCGGGGTCGGTGCCGATGGCGCCGCCGGTCAGCCAGTACGAGATGGCGCGAGGGCCCGAACGGGGCAACGCCTTCCTCCGCTTCGTGGCCCGCATCCTCGACGGGCTCATCGTCAGCATCCCGTTCTTCATCTTCTTCCCCGGCGCGTGGGACGACATGCTGCTCTACGACACCGACGCCCAGGGTCAGATCATCACCGACAGCATCGAGTGGAACTTCCCGGTCGGGGTCTTCCTGCTCCAGCTGCTGCTCGCCGCGGCGTACGAGATCTTCTTCGTCGGCTCGATGGGCCGCACGCCGGGCAAGATGGTGGTCGGCGTCACGGTGGTGCGTCCCGACGGCTCGCCGGTCGACTTCGGCGTCGCCACCGTCCGGTACATCTCCCAGGTGATCTACATCATCCCGATCGTCGGCATCATCCTCTTCATCGTCAGCGCGGTGAAGGGCTTCACCGATCCGAAGGGCCAGACGATCCACGACAACATCGCCCGCACCATGGTCGCGAGGTCGGCCTCGGTCGGGTCCTGACCCGCCGCCCTCACCGGCTCGCGATACTGGTCGGGTGAGCGCACAGATCCTCGACGGCGAGTCGGTCGCCGCACGCATCCTCGACGACCTCACCGCCCGCGTGGCGGATCTCACCGCACGGGGGATCACGCCCGGCCTCGGCACCATCCTCGTCGGCGACGACGGGCCGAGCGCCCGGTACGTGCAGATGAAGCACGAGGACTGCGCACGGGTGGGCATCACGTCCCACCACCGTCACCTCCCCGCCGGTGCGACCCAGCAGGAGGTGGAGGCGGCCGTCGACGAGTTCAACGCCGATCCCACCGTCCACGCGTACATCCAGCAGTACCCGTATCCGGCCGGGCTCGACTACGAGGCCGCGGTGCTCCGCATGGATCCCGCGAAGGACGCCGACGGCCTGCATCCGGTCAACCTCGGGCGCCTCGTGATGGGCACCGAGGGCCCGCGGCCCTGCACCCCGGTCGGCATCGTCGAGCTGCTCGCCGCGTACGGCATCGAGCTTCCGGGCGCCCACGTCGTCGTCGTCGGGCGGGGGCTCACCATCGGCCGCCCGCTCGCCAACCTCGTCACCTTGAAAGAGCCGGGCCTCAACGCGTCGGTCACCGTCGTCCACACCGGAGTCGCCGACCTCGGCCGTCACACCCGTGAGGCCGACGTGCTCGTCGCCGCGGCCGGCTCACCTGGCCTCATCACCGCCGACATGGTGCGCCCCGGCGCGGCCGTCGTCGCCGCGGGCGTGAGCTTCCAGGGTCGCAAGGTGGTGTCCGACGTCGCCGACGAGGTGGCCGAGGTCGCCGGCTGGCTGTCGCCGCGCATCGGGGGGGTCGGCCCCATGACCCGGGCCATCCTCCTGCGCAACTGCGTCGAGGCCGCCGAACGCCAGGCGGGCTGACCCGAGGTTCCTAGTCGCGGTCCTGCCAGGTGCAGATGCAGGCCTCGTTGCCGTCGGCGTCGGCGAGCACCCACCACGCCCGGGCGAACTCGTCGGTGACGAGCCTGCCGCCGGCAGCGAGCGCCGCCTCGATGCGGGCCTCGGCGACGTCGTGGGGCACCGAGATGTCGAGGTGGAAGCGCTGGCGCTCGGTGCGTGGCGCGCCCATCTGCTGGAACCACAGGGGCGGTCCGACCCCTCGTGGGTCGACGAGGTTGCCGTCGCGGTCCTCGTAGTCGAGCACCGCGAGCCAGAAGGGGCGGATCCGGTCGGCATCGAGCGTGTCGATCGCGATCTCGACGGTCTGGACCGCGCCGCTGTCGGCGGTGGCGCCGGCCCGGGCGGCCAGGGAGGAGATCGTACGGGCGAGCTCGACGTCGGCTCTCGTGACCGCGCCGGTGACGTGGCTGGCGAGGCGGACGACGACGCGATCGGGGTAGTGGAGCTGGAGGTCGGGGTGGTGGTTCGCCGCCTCCGCCGCGTCGGCGATCGCGGCGACGAGGGCACCCGCCGCGGGGAAGGAGCCGGCCCGCAGCTCGGTGTGGATGGCGCCGAACAGGAAGCGCCAGCCGTCGAGCCCCTCGAGCTCGGCGAACTCGGATGCGGTGACCGGCGTGTAGTCCATCTCAGCTGCTTTCGGGTCGAGGGGCGACGGGGCACGCTCGAGGCCCGGCGAACGAACGTCTCGACGTCCAGCCTGGCAGAGCGCGACGCCGAGTGCGCCTAGCCTGGCGTCGATGACCTACATCCGCGACCTCTTGGCGGCCGGCCGCACCGTCTCGTTCGAGTTCTTCCCACCGAAGACCGACGAGGCCGAACGTCAGCTCGAGAAGGCGATCCGCGAGCTCGAACCGCTGTCGCCGTCGTTCGTCTCGGTCACCTACGGCGCGGGCGGGTCGACCCGCGACCGCACCCGCGACATCGTCATCGGGATCGAGCGCGACACCCGCCTCACCGCGATGGCCCATCTCACCTGCGTCGGTCACTCCCGCGCCGAGGTGATCGCCCTGCTCGAGGAGTACCGGGCCGCGGGCGTCGCGAACATCCTCGCCCTCGCCGGCGATCCGCCCACCGACGGCCCGGCGCCCGACGGCGACTTCCGGTACGCCATCGAGCTCGTCGAGCTCGTTCGGGAGGTCGACGGGTTCTCGATCGGTGTCGCCGCGCACCCCGAGGGCCATCCCCGCTCGCCCGACCGCGAGTCCGACCGCCGGCACCTCGCCGCCAAGCTCGCCGTGGCCGACTTCGGGGTCACCCAGTTCTTCTTCCGCGCCGACGACTACCTGCGGATGGTCGACGAGCTGGCGGCCCTCGGCTGCGACCGGCCGGTCATCCCGGGCATCATGCCGGTCACCAACGCGCGCCAGGTGCAGCGCTTCGCCGAGCTGTCGGGCGCGGCCTTCCCCACCGAGCTCGCCGAACGCTTCGAGGTCGTGGCCGACGACCCCGCCGCGGTGCGTGCGCTGGGGGTCGAGGTCGCCACCGATCTGTGTCGACGCCTCCTCGACGAGGGTGTCCCCGGCCTGCACTTCTACACACTCAACCGGTCGACGGCCACACGGGAGATCGCCGCCAACCTCGGACTCGGCTGACGCGGCGATGTCCGCCCGCCCCGATCTCCGCTTCGGTACGGCGGCGGGCAATTGGGTGCTGGCGGCCACCATCCTCGGGTCGGGGATCGCCTTCCTCGACGGCACCGTCGTCAACGTCGCTCTGCCGTCGATCGGCGCGGATCTCGGCGCGTCGCTCGGCGGCCTCCAATGGGTGGTGAACGCCTACCTGGTCACCCTGTCGGCACTCCTGCTCCTCGGCGGGGCGCTCGGCGACCGGTACGGCCGCCGCTCGGTCTTCGTCGCCGGGCTCGGGCTGTTCGTCGCCGCCTCGGCGCTGTGCGGGTTGGCACCGAGCTCGGGCTTCCTCATCGCCGCCCGGGCGGTGCAGGGCGTCGGCGGCGCGCTGCTGGTCCCGGCGAGCCTCGCGATCATCGCGTCGACGTTCCATCCGAACGACCGGGGGAAGGCGATCGGGGCGTGGTCGGGTCTCTCCGGTGTCACCACCTCGGTCGGCCCCTTCCTCGGTGGCTGGTTGATCGACGTCGTCAGTTGGCGGGCCGTGTTCCTCATCAACCTCCCGCTGGCGGCGGTTGCCATCGCCATCGCCGTCCGGAAGGTGCCCGACACCAGGTCCCCGACGCGGGCGCCGCTCGACATCCCCGGCTCGGTGCTCGTCACCGCGGCGTTGGCGGGCGCCTCCTACGCGGCGATCGAGCACGAGGGCGTCGGCGCGCTCGTGGCCGGCGTCGTCGCGGTGGTGGCCTTCGTCGCCTTCATCCTCGTCCAGCACCGATCGCGCGATCCCATGCTGCCGCTGGGGCTCTTCCGCTCTCGGCAGTTCTCCGGTGCGAACCTCGTCACCCTCGCGGTGTACGCCGGTCTCGGCGGGGCGATGTTCCTCGTCGTCATCCGGCTCCAGGTCAGCCTCGACTATTCGGCGCTCGAAGCCGGCTCGGCGCTCGTGCCGGTCACCGTGCTGCTCCTCGTCCTGTCGCCCGCGGCCGGGGAGCTCGGTGCCCGCATCGGACCCAGACTGCCGATGACGCTCGGCCCGCTCGTCGCCGCGGCCGGGCTGATGTGGTTGTCGCGGATCGACGCCGGCGTCGGGTATCCGACGGGCGTGTTCCCCGGGGTCGTGGTGTTCGGCCTCGGGCTCGCGCTCACCGTCGCGCCGTTGACCACCGCCGTGCTCGACGCGGTCGACGACGCGATGAGCGGCGTCGCCTCGGGGGTCAACAATGCCGTCTCACGCCTCGCCGGGCTGCTGGCGGTCGCCGCGCTGCCGGCGCTCGCGGGCATCGCGACCGACGTCGATCTCGGCCCGGGTCTCGACGCGGGCTACGGCACCGCCATGCGGCTCGCGGCGCTGATCGTGGCGATCGGCGGGATGACGGCCCTGCTGCTCGTCCGCGACCCGCGACGCGACGACGCCCGGGACGCCGAACCGGCGAGGTGACGGCCGCTCAGGGGCGGAGCGGCGAGTGGCCCGCTGGCACGGCCTCGTCGGGGGCGACCTCGTCGGGTGGCGTGCCGTCGCCGAACGGTCGGCCGCCGAGCTCGTCGCGGTGGTGGGGGAGCAGCCAGTTCGAGAGCACCGGCCCCGCCGGGACGATGCCGGTGGGATTGATGTCGCGGTGCACCTCGTAGTAGTGCCGTTTGATGTCGACGAAGTCGACCGTGTCGCCGAACCCCGGCGTCTGGAAGAGGTCGCGGGCATAGGCCCACAGCACCGGCATCTCGGTGAGCTTCGAGCGGTTGCACTTGAAGTGGCCGTGGTAGACGGCGTCGAAACGCACCAGGGTCGTGAAGAGCCGCACGTCGGCCTCGGTGATCGACTCGCCCATGAGGTAGCGGCGGGTCTCGAGTCGCTGTGACAGCCGGTCGAGGGCGTCGAAGAGTCGGCCGTACGCGCGCTCGTACTGGGCCTGGCCACCGGAGAAGCCGCACCGGTACACCCCGTTGTTCACCTCGGTGTAGACCCACTCCATCAGCTCGTCCATCTCGTCGCGGAGCGCCTCGGGGTACAGGTCGGGCGCGCCCGGCCGGTGGTGCTCGCGCCACTCGGTGGAGAGATCGAGGGTGATCCGGGCGAAGTCGTTGGTGACGACGGCCTTCGTGGGGATGTCGACGATGGCGGGGACCGTGATGCCCTTCGGGTAGTCGGGGAACCGGGCGAAGTACGCCTCCTGGAGCCGCTCGTACCCGAGCACGGGATCGCGGCCGCCGGGGTCGAGGTCGAAGGTCCACGAGCGCGGGTCGTGGGTGGGCCCGCACACCCCCATCGACAGCGCCTCCTCGAGACCGAGGAGGCGCCGCACGATGATGGCCCGGTTGGCCCACGGGCAGGCCCGACTCACCACCAACCGGTAGCGGCCGGGCTCGACGGGCCAGCCGTCGCGCCCGTCGCGGGTGATGCGATCGGTGATGTAGTCGGTGTCGCGCTGGTACTCGCCGGCTTCGACGTAGCTCACGCCGGCCGTCCTACCCGTGGGGCACGCACTACGAACCGAGCTTGGCCTGGAGGGCCTCGTCGAGCGCGTCCATGAACGCCTCGGTGGTCAGCCAGTCCTGGTCGGGGCCGACGAGGAGCGCGAGGTCCTTGGTCATCTTGCCGCCCTCGACGGTGTCGATGATGACCTGCTCGAGGGTCTCGGCGAACTTCACGACGTCGGGGGTGCCGTCGACGGTGCCCCGATGGATGAGGCCACGGGTCCAGGCGAAGATCGACGCGATGGGGTTGGTGGAGGTGGGGTTCCCCTTCTGGTGCTCGCGGTAGTGGCGGGTGACCGTGCCGTGCGCGGCCTCGGCCTCGACGGTCTTGCCGTCGGGGGTCATCAGCACCGAGGTCATCAGGCCGAGCGACCCGAACCCCTGGGCGACGGTGTCGGACTGCACGTCGCCGTCGTAGTTCTTGCACGCCCAGACGTAGCCGCCCTCCCACTTGAGCGACGCCGCCACCATGTCGTCGATGAGCCGGTGCTCGTAGGTGAGCCCCTTCGCCTCGAACTCGGCCTTGAACTCGGTGTCGAAGACCTCCTGGAACAGGTCCTTGAACCGGCCGTCGTAGGCCTTGAGGATCGTGTTCTTCGTGGAGAGGTACACCGGGTAGTTGCGGGCGAGCCCGTACCGGAAGCTCGCCCGTGCGAAGTCGCGGATCGAGTCGTCGAGGTTGTACATCGTCATCGCGACGCCGCCGCCCGGGTACTCGAACACCTGGTGCTCGATGGGCTCGCTGCCGTCGGCGGGGGTGAAGGTGACGGTGAGGGTGCCCGGCCCGGGGACCTTGAAGTCGGTGGCGCGGTACTGGTCGCCGAAGGCGTGACGGCCGATGATGATCGGCTTGGTCCAGCCCGGCACGTAGCGGGGGATGTTCCGCATGATGATGGGCTCGCGGAACACCACGCCCCCGAGGATGTTGCGGATCGTGCCGTTCGGCGACTTCCACATCTGCTTGAGGCCGAACTCCTCGACTCGTGCCTCGTCGGGGGTGATGGTGGCGCACTTGACCCCGACGCCGTGTTCCTTGATGGCGTTGGCGGCGTCGATCGTGACCTGGTCGTCGGTGGCGTCGCGGTGCTCGATGCCGAGGTCGAAGTACTTCAGGTCGATGTCGAGGTAGGGCAGGATCAGCTTGTCCTTGATCATCTGCCAGATGATGCGGGTCATCTCGTCGCCGTCGAT
>CAZAVX010000055.1:0-3534 GCA_964488835.1 uncultured Iamiaceae bacterium
GCCACCATCGGGTGGAACATCGTGAGCAGCTCCTGGAGGCCGAGGAAGTACCACGGCGCCTTCGCGGGGTTCGGCGTCTCGTTCAGGTTGGCGAGCGCGAGCAGCGGCGCGTTGACGAACACCGAGAAGATCAGCAGGAACGCGGTGACCGCGAGCGCGGCGACGAACTCGACCGCGAGCAGGTGGGGCCAGGTGTGGACCTTGTCGACCGGCGTGGCCTTGACGTCCTGGATGGAGCCGGCCTTGACGACGGTGAGGAGTCGCTGGGTGTGACCGCCGGGCCCGGTGGCGACGGGCGGCGGCGCAGTGGCGACGCCCCCACCGACCGGTGCGGCAGGCGCGGCGGCCGCGACCTCGGCGCCACCACCGGCGGCACGGTCCTTCGCGGCCTTCGAGCGCTCGAGGAGGTGGGCGGGGATGCGGCTGGCCGCGCCGTCGCCGGCGGGTGCGGCCGACTCGCCGCCCGACGCCGCGCCCTCCGCGGGAGCGTCGCCGCCGGCCTTCTTCGCCTCGGCCTTCTTGCGAGCTTCCTCGGCTCGCTTGCGCAGGTGCTCTGGGATCTCGGTCATCAGGTCCTCGCTCGTGGGCCTACAGCGGCCCCGAGATGCCTCCGTCCTTGCGGACTCGCCAGAAGTGGATCGCCATGAAGATGACGGTGACGAACGGTACGAACAGCACGTGCAGGACGTACCACCGGATGAGCGTGTTGCTACCGATCTCGGAACCGCCGAGGAGCACGAAGCGCACCTGGTCGCCGAAGACCGGCGTGTAGCCCATCATGTTCGTGCCCACCGTGACCGCCCAGAGGGCGAGCTGGTCCCACGGCAGCAGGTAGCCGGTGAAGGAGAGCAGCAGGGTGAGGGTGAGCAGGATCACCCCGATGACCCAGTTGAACTCCCGCGGGGGCTTGTAGGCCCCGTGGTAGAAGACCCGGGCCATGTGGAGGAACACCGACAGCACCATGAGGTGCGCGCCCCATCGGTGCATGTTCCGGACGAGCAGACCGAAGGTGATCGAGGTCTGCAGGGCGAACATGTCGTCCCAGGCCTGGGCGGCGGTGGGCCGGTAGAAGAACATCAGGAAGATGCCGGTGACGGTGAGCAGGATGAAGAGGAAGAAGCTGAGCCCACCGAGGCACAGCGTGTAGCTCACCTTCACCGCGTGCCGCTTCACCTTCACCGGGTGGAGGTGGTACAGCACGCTGTTCATGATCACGTAGGACCGGTTCCGGGGGCTGTCGGTGTAGCCCTTCCGGAAGATCGAACCAGGCCGGAAGATCGAGTTCCACGCCTGGGATCCCTGGACCTTGTCGCCGAGCTCGCTCAGCTTGTCCTGCATCGACGTCGCCACTGCGGGCCTACTCCCTCACTCGTTCCATTGCCGCTCAGCCCAACCTCATCCCGTAGCCGTAGCCGTGGGAGTTGGTGCGCTGATGGGGGTCGCCGTTGGGGTCCGGATCGCCGACCCGCCCGAGGATGATCACGCCGGTGGGGCACCGGTCGACACAGAGCGCACACCGGGTGCACACGTCGTCGTCGATGGTGAAGATGACGTGGTCGCTCGGGTCGGTGCCCGGGAGCTCGGTGCCGACCGCCTCGGCGATGGCCTCGGGCCGCACCATGTGGATGCACTTCCACGGGCAGATGTCGACGCAGCCCTCGCACATGATGCACTCGGACTGGTCGATGTGGATGAACTGCTTGGGCTTGACCGCCGCCGACAGCCACGCCGCGTCGACCTCCTGGAGGACGTAGTCGTCGCGGAACTGCGGCATCGGGGGGTTGGCGTCGGTTCGTGCCATGGCGCTAGCTGCTCCTCACGAGTGGACGACCATAGGTGGACGCCGGGATCTCGGGGGCCTTCTGCTTGCCGCGACCCTGCCAGATCATCCAGAGCGCCACGTTGGCGACGAGGACGATGCCGTAGATCGTGACGGCGACGAGGTCGCGGAGGTGGAGGTAGGAGACGTCGAACGGCAGGGCGTCGATGATCCCCCACGGGCCATAGACCATGCGGTCCTTGCGCCAGTTCCACTCGTTGTCCGCGAGCAGCAGCCACTGGTTCGGCACGACGCCGTAGGACCAGAAGATCAGGAAGTAGACATAGACCGCTCCGACCATCGCCTCACCCCAGGTGAGGGGGGTACCGACGGGTCGACGCGTGCGGTACAGGAGGATCAGCGCCACCAGGACGAGCGCAACCAGGATCGTGGAGACGAACGCAACCACCTGGCAGAGACCTCCCTCGTGAATCCACTCACAACCCTAGCCGGCGGCTGGGTCTACTCCGATCGGGCACAAGAGGGTTTAGCACGACCGCTCCGGCGGAAGCACATTCGCCGACGGTGCGCCACGACACGCCCCACGACGGCCGACTCCGGCTTGGCCGCGGGACCATGGCGTTGCCTAGAGTGGCGCGGACGACTCGGCACCGCCGGGTTCGAGTCGTGACCGATCGCATGCGGAGGACGTGTTGACCGAGATCCCCGAGCACCTGCTACAGCGCTCCCGTGAACGTCGCGCCGCGCTCGGCCTGGGCGGCGGCGACGCCGGTGAGGCTGCTCCCGCGTCGGCGGCTTCGGCCACGTCGAGCACCGAGGTCACCCCGGCGGCTGCTGCGGCCCCCACCCCGGCCGCGCCGGTCGAGCCCGAGGTGAAGGAGCCCGAGCCGCTCCCCCACTACGTCGAGGCGTCGCTGCGGCGGCCGCGCATCCCCCTCTGGGCGATGCCGGTCCTCGCCGGGCTCGTCTTCTGGGCCCCCATCTACATCGGCACCCTCGAGGCCCCCGCCGCGGGCGGTCCCCTCGACGCCGGCAGCGCGCTCTACGCGACGAACTGCGCCGGATGCCACGGCGCCGGCGGTGGTGGCGGCGTCGGCCGACAGCTGAGCGGGGGCGAGGTGCTCCTCACCTTCCCGGCATGGCAGGACCACGCGTCCATCGTCATCAACGGCAACATCGACCTCCCCGACGGCGCGGTCTACGGCGACCCCGAGCGTCCCGGTGGCCCGCACCAGGCCGGCGGCAGCGCGTCGGGCACCCGCATGCCGCCCTTCGGCGACTCGCTCAGCAGCGTCGAGATCCTCGAGATCGTCCTCTACGAGCGGGTCGAGCACGGTGGTGCCGACATGGAGAGCGACGACATCGTCTCGCTGCTCGAGGCCATCGAGGCCGTCGAGGCGGGCGGCGAGCTCGACCTCAGCGAGGCTGCCGCCGGCGAGTGACCCACCGGCCCCGCCCGAGGGGCCGGCCACTCGCTCCCCCACGCCTCCCGCACCGCAGCGGTACGCTCTGCGGGCTTCCTGGGGGCGCCATGATCTACGAGTTCGACGGCCACCAGCTCGACACCGTGCGGTTCGAGCTGCGACGCGCCGGCGAGCTCGTCGCGGTCGAGCCCCAAGTGTTCGAGGTGCTGCGGCACCTCGTCGTGCACCGCGAGCGCGTCGTCGACAAGCGCGAGTTGCTCGACGAGGTGTGGGGCACCCGATTCGTCACCGAGTCCGCGCTCACCAGCCGCATCAAGGCGGCCCGGCGGG
>CAZAVX010000055.1:3634-18518 GCA_964488835.1 uncultured Iamiaceae bacterium
ACCCGATTCGTCACCGAGTCCGCGCTCACCAGCCGCATCAAGGCGGCCCGGCGGGCCATCGGCGACGACGGCACCACCCAGCGGCTGATCCGCACGGTGCACGGCCGCGGGTATCGGTTCGTCGCCCCCGTCGACGAGCGCGACGACGCGCCGCCCGCGTCGTCACCCGATCGCCGGCTCGGCGACGATCCCGACACTCCGGTGCGCCAGCAGCTGCGCTTCTGCCGGGCGCCCGACGGGGTTCGGCTCGCGGCGGCGCTGAGCGGCTCGGGTCCGCCGCTCGTGAAGGCCGCCAACTGGCTCACCCACGTGCGCGACGACTGGGAGAGCATCGTCTGGGGCCATTGGCGGCGGGACCTCTCGGCGAACCACCTGCTCGTCCACTACGACGAGCGCGGCTGCGGGCTCTCGGACTGGGATCCCCCCGAGGTCGGGTTCGACACCTGGGTCACCGACCTGACGACGGTGGTCGACCAGCTCGGCCTCGACCGCTTCGCGCTCCTCGGCATCTCCCAGGGCGGTGCGGTAGCTGCGGCGTTCGCCGCCCAGCACCCCGAGCGGGTGAGCCACCTCGTGCTCTACGGCGCGTTCCCCGAGGGACGCATCGTGCGGGCGCGCAGCGAGCTCGAGCGGCGCGACGCCGCGATGATGCTCGACCTCCTCGAGACCGGCTGGGCACGGCAGGCGTCGACGTTCGGGGAGATGTTCGCCGCCCAGTTCATGCCCGAGGGGACCCCCGAGCAGTGGGCGGCCTTCGTCGAGCTCCAGGAGCGCACGACGTCGCCCACCAATGCCCGCCGCCTCATGGAGGTGTCGTCCTACATCGACGTCACCGAGCTCGCCCCGACGATCACCGTGCCCACCCTCGTGCTCCACGCGGGTGGCGACCGGCGCGTGCCCCTCCCTCAGGGCGAGCTGTTCGCCTCGCTGATCCCCGGGGCACGCCTGTGCGTGCTCGACAGCCCGAACCACATCCTGCTCGACGGCGAGCCCGCCTGGGCGCGGTTCCTCGAGGAGGTCGAGGCGTTTCTCGCCACCTGAGTCTCGCCGGAGGCGCGTCTCAGAGGGCGGCGGCGGCGCGGCGGGCGGCTTCGATCGTGGCGTCGAGGTCGGCGTCGGTGTGGGCGAGGCTCGGGAAGAGCGCCTCGTAGGGGCCGGGCGCGAGCGCGATGCCCTGGTCGAGCATGGCGGCGAAGAAGCGGCGGTAGGTGCCCCGCTCGGCGCTCGCCTTCGCGCTCGGGAAGTCGGTGACCGGGTCGGGCCCGAAGAACAGCCCGACGAGCGGACCCACGCGGGGCACCTGCACCTCGACGCCGGCGGCGGTGATGGCCTCGGCGAGCCCGGTGGCGAGGCGCTCGGCGATGCCCTCGAGGCGGGCGTAGGCCTCGGCGTCGAGCTCGGCGAGGGCGGCGAGGCCCGCGGCGGTGGCGAGGGGGTTCCCCGACAACGTGCCCGCCTGGTAGACGGGACCGAGCGGCGCGAGGTGGCCCATCAGCTCGCGGGTCGCGGCGAACGCGCCCACCGGGAGGCCGCCGCCGATGACCTTGCCGAACGCCCAGAGGTCGGGCACGACCCCGTAGCGTTCGGTGGCGCCGCCGACCCCGAGTCGGAAACCCGTGATGACCTCGTCGAACATCAGCAGTGCACCGACGCGATCGCACTCCTCGCGCAGGCCGCGGAGGAACCCCTCGGACGGCGCGACGAGGCCCATGTTGGCCGCGACGGGCTCGACGACCACGACAGCGACGTCGGTGTCGAGGGACGGCACGACGTTGTAGGGGGCGACGATCGTGTCGGCCACCGCCCCTTCGGTGACTCCGGCCGAGTCGGAGGTGGCCTGCTCGGCCACGCTGCTGCCACCCGCGACGAGCAGGGCGTCGGCGTGGCCGTGGTAGCAACCGGCGAACTTCAGGATGCGGCGCCGCCCGGTGGCGCCCCGGGCGAGGCGGATCGCGGACATCGTGGCCTCGGTGCCGCTCGACACCAGCCGCACCATCTCGACACCCGGCACCCGCTCGACGATCTCCTCGGCCATGCGCACCTCGCGCTCGGTGGGCGCACCGAAGGTGGTACCCTCGAGCGCCGCGGCACGGATGGCCTCGACGACCGCAGGATGGGCGTGGCCGAGGATCGATGCCCCGTAGCTCTGCACGTAGTCGACGTAGCGCCGGCCCTCGACGTCCCACACGTGGGCACCCTGGCCGCGAGCGACGAAGTAGGGCGTGCCCCCGACCGACCGGAACGCCCGCACCGGCGAGTTCACCCCGCCGGGGATGACCGCCTGGGCGCGCGCGAACAGCGAGTCGTTCGTGGGCGCGGTCACTGGAGCGCCTCGGCCAGCTCGCGCGCGAAGTAGGTGAGGACGAGGTCGGCCCCGGCCCGCTTCACCGCGGTGATCTGCTCGAGCGCGACGGCGGGTCCGTCGATCCAGCCGTTCGCCGCGGCGGCCTTCACCATCGAGTACTCACCCGAGACGTGGTAGGCGGCGATCGGCACGTCGACCTCGGCGCGGGCCCGGGCGATGACGTCGAGGTAGGTGATCGCCGGCTTCACCATCACCATGTCGGCGCCCTCGGCGAGGTCGGCGCGGATCTCCTCCATCGCCTCGCGGGCGTTGCGCCAGTCCTGCTGGTAGCCCTTGCGGTCGCCACCATCGGCGATCGTGACGTCGACCGCGTCGCGGAAGGGCCCGTAGAGCCCGGAGGCGTACTTCGCCGCGTAGGCGAGGATGGCGACCTCCTCGTAGGACGCGTCGTCGAGCGCGTCGCGGATGGCCATCACCTGACCGTCCATCATCCCGCTCGGCGCCACGATGTCGGCTCCCGCGTCGGCCTGGGCGACCGCCGCCTCGGCGTAGATCTCGAGCGTGGCGTCGTTGTCGACCTCGCCGGTGATGGTGACGACGCCGCAGTGGCCGTGGTCGGTGTACTCGTCGATGCAGAGGTCGGCGATGAGCACCATGTCGCTGCCGACCTCGTCGCGCAGGTCGCGCAGGGCGAGCTGGACGATGCCCTGCGGGTCGGTGGCGCCGCTGCCGCGTGCGTCCTTGTGGAGCGGCACCCCGAAGAGGATGACCGCGGGCACCCCGAGGTCGCGCAGCTCGGCGACCTCCTTGCGGAGCGACTCGCGGGTGTGCTGCACCACCCCCGGCAGCGAGGTGATGGGCTGGGGCGAGTCGATGCCCTCACGGACGAACAGCGGGGCGACGAGGTCGTCGACCCCCAGGCGGGTCTCGGCCACCATGCGCCGCAGGGCGGCGGTGCGACGGAGCCGACGGAGGCGACGTTGCGGGAAGTTCACCCGCTCGATCCTAGGGCGGTGGCTCCCGACCCCGAACTCCGAGTCTCAGTGGCCGCCACGCGGCCACTGGCACTCGCAGAACCCGGTGAGCCGAGCCCGGCTGGGAGGGAGCTGGTAGAGAATGGCGACATGTCCAGCTTCGAACGCGACGGGGCCAGGATCCACTACGACCTGCTCGGGCCCGACGACGGCCACCCGGTGCTGCTCATCGCACCGGGCGGCATGCGCTCGGCGGCCGAGGTGTGGGGCAACGCCCCGTGGGACCCGCGCACCGCGCTCGCCGACGAGTACCGGGTCGTCGCCATGGACCAGCGCAACGCCGGCCGCTCCACCGCCCCGGTCTCCCCCGACGACGGGTGGGCCACCTACACCGCCGACCAGCTCGCCCTCCTCGACCACCTCGGCATCGACCGGTGCCACGTCGTCGGGATGTGCATCGGCGGCCCGTACATCATCGGACTCCTGCGCGCCGCGCCCGACCGGTTCACCGCCGCGGTCATGCTCCAACCGGTGGGCCTCACCACCAACCGTCAGGCGTTCTACGACATCTTCGACGGCTGGGCCGACACGATCCGCGGCGACCACCCCGAGGCCGACGACGAGACCTGGCGCGCGTTCCGCTCGAACATGTGGGACCACGAGTTCGTCTGCACCGCGACGCCCGAGGAGGTGCGCGAGATCGCGACCCCGGTGCTCCTCATGAAGGGCAACGACCTCTACCACCCACCGGAGACCTCCGAGCAGCTCGCCGCCTTGCTCCCGAACGTCACCTACGTCGAGCGGTGGAAGGACGACGAGGTCCTCGACCGGACCGACGCCACCATCCGGGCGTTCCTCGCCTCCCACACCGTGTAGGCCGAGGAGGACGGGCGTCGTGCGGGTGGACTCCGAAGCGCTCCTCGACCTGCTGCCCGACGTCGTCGTCGTCATGGAGGCCGACAGCACGATCGTCTACGTCAACGCCGCGGTGACGACGATCCTCGGCTGGGCACCGGAGGACCTGGTCGGGCGCACCGGCTTCGAGCTCGTCCACCCCGACGAGCGCGAGGAGGCGATCCTGCGCATCGCGGCCCAGGTCGAGGAACCCGAGGTCATGCGTCGCCACCACGTGGAGATCGCCCGGCGCGACGGCGGCTTCACGAAGTTCGAGATGCTCGCCGCGGTCGAACCGGGTGACACGGGCCGCTTCCTCCTCGTGCTGCGCGACATCTCCGAGCGCGACGAGGCCCAGAAGCGCCTCCACCGCAGCGACGAGCAGCTCCGAGCCCTCACCGAGAACGTGCCGGACGCGCTCGGGCGCTTCGACCGCGCCGGCCACCTCGAGTTCTCCACCCGCAGCTTCGACGAGCTCGTCGCGGCCGAATCGGGGTTGCTCGAACGCTGGGCGGCCCACGCGGCCGAGGTGGTCGCGAGCGGCGAGCGGGTCGACATCGACCACGAGCTCGGCGGCGGGCGGTGGATCGAGGTGCGGTTCGTGCCCGAGCGCACCCCCGACGGGGCGACGAGCCACGTCCTCGTCATCGCCACCGACGTGACCGCCCGGCGCGAGCACGAGCAGCGCCTCGTCACCGCCGCCGGGCACGACCCCCTCACCGGTCTCCCCAACCGCCGCCGGCTCCACGAGCTCGCCGAGCGCCTCGCCCTCCCCGGGCCGGAGCGGCGGCGCGCCCTGGGCGCCGGCGAGGGCCGAGGTGTGCTCGCAGCGGCGTTCATCGACCTCGACGGGTTCAAGGAGGTCAACGACCGCTACGGCCACGCAGCCGGCGACGCCGTGCTCGTGCGGGTCGCCCGACGCCTCGGCGACGTGGTCCGCCCCGGCGACGTCGTCGCCCGGCTCGGCGGCGACGAGTTCGTGATGCTGTGCCGGGACGTGACCACCGACGAGCTCACGTCGATCGCCGAGCGCATCGCCCGCACGGTGGCCGAGCCGATCCACCTTCCTGACCTCGACGAGGAGGTCCGGGTGGGGGCGAGCCTCGGGGTCGCCACGACCGAGAGCGGCGAGCTCGACCTCGACCGGCTCCTCGACCGAGCCGACCATGAGATGTACCGGGTCAAGCAGTCGCGAAAGGGGTCATGATCCCCCGACCACCTGGTGCAGCTCGGCGAGGGTCAGCGACGCGAGCGAGTCGATGACGAGATCGGCGGCGGAGAAGTCGCCCGGCGCGGTGATGCGGTTCGGCACGGCGACACACGCCATCCCCGCGGCCTTGGCGGCGGTCACCCCGTGGGGCGAGTCCTCGACCGCCACCGCCCGTGTGGCCTCGACCCCGAGCGAGTCGAGCGCCGCGAGGTAGACGTCGGGATCGGGTTTGGCCCGGCCGCCGACCACATCGCGCCCGCAGAGGGCGTCGAAGCGGCCGAACAGCCCCACCCGGGTGAGGTTCGACTCGAGCCACCACGTCAGCGAGCTCGAGGCCACCGCGAGGCGCACCCCCTCCGCGTGGGCAGCCTCGACGAGATCGACGACGCCCGGCAGCGGGTCGAGCGAGGCGGTGAGGTGGCGGTGCCGACGGATCGACCGCTCGTGGAGGGACTCGTGGTCGAGCGACCGGCCGACCAGCGACTCGAGACGCGCCGGCCAGTCGCCGCCCCCGGTGGTGCCGACGATGGTGCGCCACCACTCGAGGTCGAGCTGGTGTCCGTGCTCGACGTAGATCTCGTCGATCGCCTGGTAGACCGACCACTCGGTGTCGAGGATCAGCCCGTCGAAGTCGAAGACGATCGCGTCGAGCGCCATCAGGAGGCCCTGCCGACGACGAGGGCGACCACCGCGTCGACGACTCCGTCGATGGTGTGTGGATCGGCGACGGCGTCGACGGTGAGACCCTCGCGGCGAGCGACGTCGGCGGTCACGGGCCCGATGCAGACGACGGCGCGCGGTGGCGGATCGAGGCCGACCCCGGCGGCGTACCCGGTGACGGTGGAGCCGGAGGTGAACGTGACGACATCGGCCTGCCGAGCCTGCGCCGCGAGGTGACCGGCGATCTCGGGGTGGACGGTGCGATAGGCCTCGGCGGTGCGCACCGTCCAGCCCGCCGCGCGGAGACCCTCGGCGAGCACGGGGCGCGCCCCGGCGGCCTGGGCCAGCAGCACGGTGCCGCCGGTGGACGGGGGCGCCGGGAAGGCCTCGAGCAGCCCCTCGGCGACGAACCGCTCGGGCTGGAGGTCGGCGGCGATGCCGTGGCGCTCGAGGGCGGCCGCGGTCCCCGGCCCGACCACCGCGACCTTCGGGCCGGTGGCGGTGAGACGGCCAGCGAGGTCGGGCTCCACGGCGAGCACCCTGTCGACCCCGTTCGGCGAGGTGACGACGAGCCAGTCGACCTCGTCGAGCGAGGCCAGTGCGGCGCGTAGCTCGGCGCCTCCGTCGGCCGCGTCGACGATCGCGATCGTGGGTACCTCGACGACGTGCGCGCCCAGCGCGACGAGCCGGGCCGACAGCGCGGAGGCCTGGTCGCTGGCCCGGGTGACGACGACGCTGGTTCCCTGCAAGGGGCGGTGCTCCACCGCCGCGATCCTAGGAGTCGATGGCGAGCAGCTCGGCACCGCCGCGCTCGTCGAGCAGACGGCGTGCGGCGGTGCGCGCGGCGCTGACACCGTCGCGTGCCTCGACCCGCTCGCGCAGGATCGGGAACCCGTCGACCGAGGCGACGAGCGCATCGACCCGCACCACGTCGCCGCCCGTGAGCACCGCGTGGGCGCCGGCGGGCAGGTTGCAGTCGCCGCCGAGTTCGGCGAGGAACGCCCGCTCGGCCTCGACGACCCGACGGGTGGGTGCGTGATCGATGCGGTGGAGCAGGTCGAGCACCTCGTAGGCGTCGCCCGCGCACTCGACGGCGAGCGCCCCCTGCCCCACCTGCGGGAGCATCACGTCGGGCTCGAGGATCTCGCTGATGCGGTCGGCGAGCCCGAGCCGTTCGAGCGCCGCGACCGCGACGATGATGGCGTCGAACTCGGCGGCCTTCTCGAGCCGGGTCGCGATGTTGCCCCGGAGGTTGAAGAATTCGAGACCCGAGCGGAGGTTGGCGAGCTGGGCCCGCCGGCGGATCGATCCGGTGGCCACCCGGGACCCGCTGCGGAGCTCGTCGAGGGTCGCCCCGACGAGGGCGTCGCGGGGGTCTCCCCGTTCGGGGATCGCCGCGAGCTCGAGGTCGGGGTGGGTGACCGAGGGGAGGTCCTTCGCAGAGTGCACGGCGATGTCGGCCCGCCCGTCGAGCACGGCCGCCTGCACCTCCTTGACGAACACCCCCTTGCCGCCCATCTCGGGGATGGGGATGTCGAGGCGTCGGTCGGCGGTGGTCTCGACGATGACGAACTCGACCCTCACCTCGGGGTCGACCGCGGTGAGGAGCTGCGCGACGTGCTCGGCTTGCCATCTGGCGAGAGCGCTGCCGCGGGTCGCGGCTCGGATCAGCACCTGCGCCTGCTCAGAGACCGAACAGGTCGCGGAGGGCGTCGGCGAGGCGATCGCCCTTCGCCGTCCCGGCCGCGTCCTTCAGGCGGACCGTGGGATCGTGGAGCAGCTTGGCGAGCAACCCACGGGTGAGGGCCTCGACGGTCTCGCGGTCGCGCTCGTCGAGGTGGGCGAGGCGCGACTCGAAGCGGGCGAGCTCGAGCTGGCGCAGCTCCTCGGCCCGGGCACGCAGGTCGGACACGAGCGGGGCGGCCTCGCGGGCCGAACGCACCTCGAGGAAGCGGTCGAGCTCCTCGTCGACGATGCGCCGCACGGCGACGACCTCGTTCTGGCGACCGCGCACGCCCTGGTCGACGAAGCGGCGCAGATCGGTCATGTCGAGCAGGGTGACACCTGGGATGTCGGCCGCCGAGGGGTCGACGTCGCGGGGAACGGCGATGTCGACGATGAGCAGCGGGCGGTCGGGCCGCTCGGCCATCGTGGCGGCGAGATCGCCGTGTTCGAGCATCAGCGACGACGCCCCGGTGGAGGTGAGGAGCACGTCGACCTCGGCGAGGGTGGCGGCGAGGTCGGCGAGGCGCACGGCACGGCCGCCCACCCGGTTCGCGAGTTCGGTGGCGCGCTCCCAGGTGCGGTTCGCGACGACCACCTCGCCGGCGCCGGCGCCGAGCAGGGAGGTGGCCATGCCCTCGCCCATCTCCCCGGCGCCGAGCACGAGCACCCGACGGCCGTCGAGGCGGCCGAGGCGGTCGACCGCCATGGCGACCGCGGCCTGGGAGATGGAGGTGGTGTGGTGGCTGATGGTGGTCTCGGTGCGGGCGCGCTTGCCCGTCTCGAGCGCGTGGCGGAACAGCAGGCTCATGATCGAGCCGGCGGTGCCCTCGCGGTGGGCGAGCTCCCACGCGGACTTCACCTGGCCGAGGATCTCGCTCTCGCCGAGCACGGCGGAGTCGAGGCCGGCGGCCACCGAGAAGAGGTGGCGGACGGCGTCGGCGTCGTAGTGCGAGTAGAGGTGGTCGCTGAACGCCTCGGGCGGGAGGAACGACAGCTCGGCGAGGGTGTCGCGGACGTCGCCGTACGCGCCGTGGAAGCGCTCGGCCACCGCGTAGACCTCGGTGCGGTTGCAGGTGGAGAGCACGACCGCCTCGCTGAGGTGGTCGCGGCCGCGGAGGTCGGCGAGCACCTTCGGCATCCGTGACGCGTCGACGGTCATGCGCTCGAGCAGATCGAGCGAGACCGTGCGATGGTTCAGGCCGATGACGACGACGGACACCCCTGGCGCTCCTATGGGGTCGGGCTGGCGGCGACCACCAGTGTTCCGGTTACCACCGTACAGTCGCCAGTCGGAGGGCGGGATGTGGACGTGGAATCGGTCACGTCGATGGCGTCGGCGCCCGGGAAGGCGGGCCGGGTGCTCACTGGGTGGAGCCTTCGAGGGCGTCGGGGCCCACCGCGCCCGGGCCGTCGGCGCGACGCCGGTAGAAGCTGAGGATCTGCAGCTCGACGGCGAGGTCGACCTTGCGCACCGACACGTCGGGGTCGAGGCTCAACACACTCGGGGAGAAGTTCAGGATCGAGCCGATGCCGGCCGCCACCATGCGCTCGGCGACCGATTGGGCGGCCGCGGCGGGGGTGGCGATGATGCCGATCGCGATGCCCTTCGACTCGACGAGCTCGGGCAGCTCGTCGAGATGGCGCACCGTGACACCCGCGATGGAGGTGCCCACCTTGGAGGGGTCGACGTCGACGAGCGCCCCGACGGGGAAGCCCCGGTCGGTGAAGCCGGCGTAGTTCGCGAGGGCCTGTCCGAGGTTGCCCGCTCCGGCGATGACGACCGGCCAGTCCTGGGTGAGGCCGAGCTCGCGGCTCATCTGGAAGAGCAGGTACTCGACGTCGTAGCCGACGCCTCGTGTGCCGTAGGAACCCAGGTAGGAGAGGTCCTTGCGCACCTTGGCGGCGTTCACTCCCGCCAGCTCGGCGAGCCGCTCGGAGGAGATGGTGGGGACCCGGTCGTCGGCCAGTTCGACCAGGCAACGCAGATAGACGGGGAGCCGGGCCACCGTGGCCTCGGGGATTCGCCGCTCGCTCGTCATGGCCCGAGACGCTAGTGCTCACGTGCAAGCGTTCACAAAGTCACACGGGGCGTCGGGACCCGCGTCCGGCGGGCCGCCTCAGGAGAGGGTGCGGCGCAGGATCTTGCCGCCGAGCCCCTTCGGGATCTCCTCGACGACCTGCACCGCCGTCGGGCACTTGTAGCGGGCGAGGCGCTCGCCGACGAAGGCGATGATCTCGTCCTCCTCCACCTCCACACCGGGCTCGGGGACGACGAACGCCTTGACCGCCTCGCCCGTGTGGGGGTGGTCGACGCCGATGACCGCGGCGTCGGCCACGGCGGGATGCTCGACGAGCACCTCCTCCACCTCGGCGGGGTAGACGTTGAACCCCGAGACGATGATGAGGTCCTTCGCCCGGTCGACGACGAACAGATAGCCGTCGTCGTCGACGATCGCCAGGTCGCCCGTGCGCAGCCATCCCTCGTCGTCGAGGACGCTCTCGGTGGCCGCCTCGTCGTTCCAGTAGCCGGCGAACACGTTCGGGCCACGCACCCAGATCTCGCCGGCGTCGCCGACGAGCACGTCGTCGCCGTCGGCGTCGACGAGGCGCATCTCGACACCCGGCAACGGTCGGCCGATCGAGCCGAAGGGAGCACCCGTGCCCACCGAGTACGCGACCACCGGCGAGGTCTCGGTGAGCCCGTAGCCCTCGTACACGTGCAGACCGAACCGGGCGTGCACCTGCTCGGCCACCTGGACCGGCAACGCGGCCGCCCCGGACACCGCGAGCCGCACCGAGGCGAACGTGTCGGCCGGCAGGTCGGGTGTGTGCGCGAGGGCGGCCCACATCGTGGGCGGTCCGGTGAGCGCGGTGACGCCGTGGAGGCGGACGGCCTCGGCCGTGGTGGTCGGGTCGAAGCGCTCGGCGAGCACCACTGTCGCCCCGACGAGCAGCGCAGGGTTCAGCACGACGTTCAGCCCGAAGATGTGGAACAGCGGCAGCACGCAGAGCGTGACGTCGTCGGGACGACGAGCGATCGCGTCGACCGCCTGGACCTGGTCGAGGTTGGCCCGCAGGTTGCCGTGGGTGAGCATCGCCGCGCGGGGCGACCCGGCGGTGCCGCTCGTGAACATCGATACGGCGAGGTCGCCGGCACCACGGTCGACCAGGGGCGCGGGGTCGTGGGCGACGAGGTCTGCGAAGGGCAGGGCGCCCTCGATGTCGGCGGGGTTCGCGGCGACGACGTGGTCGACGGTGGGCACGTCGGCCCGGTCGAGGCGCGACACCGCCCGACCCGCTGTGGGGCCGGTGAGCACGACCCGCGCCCCCACGGTGTCGATCTCGCGGGCGAGCTCGCGGGTGGGGCTCAGCGGGTTGAGCGGGACGACGACGAGCCCGGCTCCGAGCGCACCGAGGTACGCCTCGACGAAGAACCGGTTGTTCGCGGCGACGAGCGCCACCCGGTCGCCGGGTTCGAGTCCCATCGCCGCGAGGGCACCACGCACCGCGCCGGTTCGCTCGCGGAGCTCCCCGTAGGTGATCGTGGAGCCATGGGTGACCAGCGCGCCGGCGTCGGCCGGATGCGGTTCGATGATGGAAGCCAGGTTCACTCGATCCCCGATCGTGTGACGCCACCGCGGTGGCGGATTCACGGCGACAGTTCACCACAGAGCTTCAGACCGGGGTCGATCCGGCCGAAGGTGTGCACGTGGAACCGGCGATCTCGACCTCGGGCCTGACCCGCCGGTTCCCGAGCGGGACGGCGCTCGACGCCCTCGACCTGGAGGTGTACCCGGGTGAGGTGCTCGCCCTGCTCGGGCCGAACGGGGCGGGCAAGACGACGACCATCCGCCTCCTGAACGGCGTGCTCCTCCCCGATGCCGGCCGGGCGAGGGTGCTCGGTCTCGACCCGACGGTGGAGGGCAACGAGATCCGCCGGCGCACCGGAGTGCTCACCGAGAACGCCGGGCTCGACGACCGCCTCACCGCACTGGAGAACCTCGAGTCGGCGGCGCGGATCCGCGGTCTCGACCAGGCCACCGCTCGCCGTCGCGCCGGCGAGATGCTCGAGCGGTTCGCCATGGCCGACCGTGCCGACCACACCGTGCAGGGAGCCTCCACCGGCCAACGCAAGCGCCTCGCCCTGATCCGGGCGCTCCTCCACGAGCCCGAGGTGCTGTTCCTCGACGAACCCACGTCCGGCCTCGACCCCGCGGCGACGCGCGACGTCATCAACCTCATCGGCGCGCTCGCCGCCGAGCAGGGGCGGACGATCGTGCTCTGCACCCACTTCCTCGGCGAGGCCGGTCGGCTCGCGGACCGGGTGGCCGTGCTGAACCGCGGGAAGCTGATGGTGTCCGGTCGGCCCCACGAGATCGCCGCCACCATGTGGCAGGGGCTCACCGTCGACCTCGACCTCGGCAGCCCGCTCGACAGCCCGGCGTTCGAGGCGGTCGCCGCGCTCGACGGCGTCCTCGAGCTCGATCCCACCCCGACGGGGGCCCGACTCGTCGTCACCGACCGGGATGCGATCCCCTCGGTGGTCGACACCCTCGTCGCCGCGTCGCTCACCGTCTACGCGCTCACCCCCCGGCCACCCACCCTCGAGGACATCTACTTCGCCATCGAGGAGCGCATCGCCGCCGAGCGGGTCGAGTGGGAGGCACGCCCGTGACCGCCGCCTCCCCGTCCTCGCGCCGACCGATCGACCGCAACGCCGTGCGGGCGATCATCCGCAAGGACCTCACGGCGGTCCGGCGGTCGAAGGCGGTGGTCATCCCCATGCTCGCCGTGCCGATCCTGCTCCTCGTCGTGATGCCCTTCGGCATCGGCCTGGCGGCCCGCAACCAGAGCGCCGACCTCACCTCGCTGCTCGCCAATCTGCCGGGCGACCTCGCGTCGCCCATCCTCGACCTGCCCGTCGAGGAGCAGCTCATCGTGCTGGTGAACGGCTACCTGCTCGCTCCCCTGTTCCTCATCGTGCCGCTCATGGTGTCGGCCGTGCTCGCCGCCGACGCGTTCGCCGGCGAGAAGGAGCGGCGGACGATGGAGACGCTCCTGCACCTGCCGATCGAGAACCGCGACCTCTTCGTCGCGAAGCTGCTCACCGCGTTCATCCCCGCCGTACTGGTGTCGTGGATCGGGTTCCTCGCCTTCTGCATCGTCGCGAACGGCGTCGCCTGGGACGTGATGGGCCGCATCTTCGTCCCCACCAGGCTCTGGCTGGTGATGATCTTCTGGGTGGCGCCCGCGGTGGCCGCGTTCGGACTCGGCGTGATGGTGCGCGTCTCGGTCCGGGCCCGGTCGACCCAGGAGGCGAACCAGCTCGGCGGCGCTGTCGTGCTCCCGCTGATCTTCCTCGCGGTCGCCCAGTCCACCGGGCTGCTGCTGCTCGACATCGTCGTGGCGTTCGCCATCGGCGGGGCGATCTGGCTCCTCGCGCTGGTGCTGATCGTGCGGGGCGCCCGGCGGTTCACCCGCGACGACCTCGCGACCCGCATCTGAGGGGATTCACGGCTCGCGCAGCATGGTGAAGGCTCCGTCGGCCTCGCCGACCACCTCGAAGCCGTGTCGCCGGTAGAGGCGCACCGCGGGGTTCTCGATCTCCACGCTGAGGCTCACCCGCACGGCCCGGGCGGTCGCGTCCGCCAGGAGTGCGGCGAGGAGGCGGCCGCCGACGCCGCGGCCACGTTCGGTGGGATGCACCGCGATCGACACCTCGGGGATCGTCGCGTCGACGAACCCGTACCCCGCAGCGGCGGGGTCGAAGAACCGCCACCACGCCGCGCCGAGTCGACGCGGTGTTCGGTCATCCCCCGACCGGCCGGTGGGGACCTTCTCGGCGACGACGCCGTGATCGCCCACTCGGGGCCAGCCGGCGATGTACTTCGCGAGCGACGGATCGTCGAGCACCTGCCGTGCCGAGAGCCGCGGGCTGTCGGGGCGCCAGGCTGCCGCCTCGGCGAGCATCTCGACGAGGAAGCCCGCGTCGGCCGCGTGCGCCGGACGGACGATGACCGCCACGCCGGGCCTCAGCGGGCGAGGAAGAACAGCTGGAGGACGGCGGCACCGAGGATGAGGAGCAGGAGCCCGGCGAGCACGAGCACCGTGCCCGGTCTCACGACCGGTCCCTCGCCCGGATGGTGACCGCCATCGAGAGCCCGCCGTCGTCGGCGCGCTCGGCGTCGCCGAGCGGCGCGAGGTGGACCGCGTCGCCCACCCGCACACCGAGCTCCTCGGAGGCGGGCATCTGGTTGGCCACCAACGCCATCAGGCCGTAGGAGTCGACCATCAGGCCGACCTCGCCGGTTCGCAGCTCGGCGAAGGCGTCGACCCGGCGCACGCGGCGGCTGCGACCCTCGATGACGACGAGCAACTCCTCGTCGAAGCCGGCGAGCTCGTCGGGGTCGACGTTCAGCTGCACGTTGCCGAAGTGGTCGATCCACAGCGCGTCGGCGACGAGCACCTCGCCGTCCCACTGGGTGACGGGGATGATGCTCGGGCGGAGGCTGTTCGGGTCGAGATCGGTGCCGAGCTCGTCGAGGGGCACGCCCGCGCAGAGGTGGGCGGCGACGGGGGCGAACACGTCGCGGCCGTCGAAGGAGTTGCCGGGTGCCTGCAGGTGGTAGGCGGTGTTGGTCAGCTCGACGACGCGGGTGGCACCACCGACCATCGCCACCGCTGGCGCGAGCAGCCCGTTGTCCGGTCCGACGAGCACCGAGGCGCCGTCGCCCACCTCGACGGCGATGGCCCGCCGCTCGGTGCCGACCCCGGGGTCGACGACCGCGACGACGACGCCGGCGGTGAGGTACTGGGCGGACCGGGCGAGGGTGAGCGCACCGGCGCGCACGTCGTGCACGGGGACGTGGTGGGTGAGGTCGATGACCCGCACCCCGGGCGCGAGCGAGCGGATGACCGAGTGCACGACCCCGACGTACTCGTCGGTGGTGCCGTAGTCGGAGAGGAAGGTGACGGTGTCGTAGCGGAGATCCATCCGCCCTCGACGCTACCCCGCCCGCCTCACGGGACCGACATCGCCGCGACCCCCGCCGTGCGGTCGTGCGGGGCTCAGCCCCGGCCGAGCTCGGTGGCGCGCTGGGTGGCGGCGACGACGGC